>CAMLDT010000058.1 GCA_946479075.1 uncultured Polaromonas sp. | reverse complement strand
CGCCAGCACGAGCTGCAGCCGCTGGGCAACAGCACCATGTACATGCCGCACGGCACCTCGCTGCGCATGGGTCGGCTCGGTTACCAGAGCGACGCCCAGGCCTCGCTCAAGGTCAGCTACAACAGCCTCGACGGTTATGGCGCCTCGCTGCAAGATGCGCTGACCCGGCCCTACCCGGCGTATGAGGCGGTCGGCATCCAGAACCCCGGCGGTGACTACAACCAGCTTGCCACCAGCCTGCTGCAGATCGAAAACGAGTTCTACGGCACCATCCGGCCGAAACGCGTGATCTTCCCGGGCGAGCGTCCGCTGCACGCGCTGCGCGAACGCGGCGTTGAATATGTCGAGGTCCGCCTGATGGACCTGGACCCGTTTGTGCCCGTTGGCATTGCGGCCGACACCATGCGTTTTCTCGATGTGTTTTTGCTGCACTGCCTGCTGACCGACAGCCCGCCCGACACACCGCAGGAAATCGCCGCGCTGGCGCGCAACCAGCACGCCGTCGCCGCCCGCGGACGCGAACCCGGGCTGCTGCTGGAGCGTGGCGGCAAACAGGTGTCGCTGACCGACTGGGGGGCCGAGCTGGTCGCGCAGTGCGCACCCATCGCCGCGGCCCTCGATGCCGCGCAGGGCGGCAGCGTCTATGCGCAAGCCTTGCGCGCGTCGCAGGCCTCGCTGCAGCAGCCCGACAGCCTGCCCTCGGCCCGCGTGCTCGACGCCATGATCCGGGACCACGACAGCTCCTTCGTGGCGTTTGCCCGCGCGCAATCGCTGTCCACCCGGCAGACTTTGCTGGACCTGCCGTTTTCGGCAGACCAGCAAGCGCATTTCGAGGCCCTGACACGGCAATCGCTGGCCGAGCAGAAAACGATTGAAGCGGCGGACTCCATGCCCTTCGAGATTTACCGCCAGCAATACGTCTCGCCCGAGCGGCTCGGCATCCGCAGCCTGGCGCACGCCGCTTAGAGGCCGGCGGTCGCGGTCGGCGACAATCGGGGCTGCGCCGGCCCCGGCTGTTCGTCTGCGCCTGCCGCACCCCACCAAGAAAGAAGATTCCGATGGCCATCCAGTGGTTTCCCGGTCACATGCACCTGACCAAAAAAGCCATCAGCGAGCGCATCAAGGAAATTGATGTGGTGATCGAGCTGCTGGACGCGCGCCTGCCCGGCTCCAGCGCCAACCCCATGCTGGCCGAGTTGACCGGCGGCAAGCCGGCGCTCAAGGTGCTCAACAAGCAGGACCTGGCCGACCCGGCGCGCACGCCGGCCTGGCTGGATTACTACAACAGCCAGCCCAACACGCGTGCGATCGAGCTGGATGCCAGCGCCACCACGCCGGCGCGGCGGCTGATCGACGCCTGCCACGCGCTGGCGCCCACGCGCGGCAGCATGGTCAAGCCGATGCGGGTGCTGATTTGCGGTATCCCCAACGTCGGCAAATCGACGCTGATCAACACCCTGACCGGCAAGCGTGCGGCCAAAACCGGCGACGAAGCCGGCATCACCAAGCTGGAGCAGCGCATCGTGCTGGCCGACGGTTTTTACCTGTGGGACACGCCAGGCATGCTCTGGCCGCGCATCATCGTCGCGAAAAGTGGCTACAACCTCGCCGCCAGCGGCGCCATTGGTCGCAACGCCTTCAACGAGGAAGAGGTGGCGCTGGAACTGCTGGACTACCTCATCAAACACTATCCGGCGGCACTGCAGGCGCGTTACAAGGTCGAGTTGCCGCCGGGCATCAGCGACGAACAGCTGCTCGAAGCCATAGGCCGCAAACGCGGCGCGGTGCTGGGCAAGGGCCGCATCAACCTGCAGAAAGCGGCCGAGATCGTGATCCACGAATTCCGCGCTGCGACCCTGGGGCGCATCACGCTGGAAACCCCGGAAGAATTTGCCGCCTGGCTGGCTGCCGGCCAGTCGCTCGATGCCGAGCGGCAGCTCAAGAAAGACCGGATCGAGACCGACCGGCTGGTGCGTTTCAAGAAAATTCCGCGCCCCCCGCGCGCGGACTGACACGCGCCTCTGGCTTTCGGGCCACCTGCAAAAATTTTTGCACGCAGGCCCTTGAAAGCCTTTGCGCCGCCAATATGTCGGAGCCGTCAGGGCCTGGCCGCGCTTTGGCCATGTCCCCTGATCCATGCATGCTTCATGATTTTCAGAAAGGAGATTGTCATCATGAACGGTTTGAACCTTTACGGCGACATCTTCGCCGGGCTCAGCCGCCTGCAGCAGGAGGTCGAACGGGCCTTCCAGCCCGGCGGCGCCAGCAGCATCCGGGCGATGCCGCGCAGCACCTTTCCGGTCATCAATGTCGGCACCACACCGGACGCCATCGAAGTCCTTGCGCTCGCACCGGGCCTGGACCCTGCCGCGCTTGAACTCACGGTGGACAAAGGCTTGCTCGTGGTCGCCGGTGAGCGCCAGGAAACGCCGCCGGCCGGCGACAAGGTGACGGTATATGCGCGTGAGCGCTTCCAGGGCACGTTCCGGCGGGTGATTCCGCTGCCCGAGGACGCCGACCCGACACGCATTCGCGCGAACTACCGCGACGGCTTGTTGCGCGTGAGCGTGGCACGCCGCGAATCATCGAAGCCGCGCCAGATCCAGGTCCAATAAACCCACCCCCAGCGACAAGGAGTATGTGATGACGACAGACACCGCTTTGATCCGGAACCGCCACACGGGCGATCTTGCCCGGACAACAGGGGGCGGCGCCCATGAACCCGCGGCCGCTGCAGGCGAGCGCGCCACCACCGTGCTGCCGCCGGTGGATATTTTTGAAGACGATGCAGGCTTCACCGTGATGGCCGATTTGCCCGGCGTGTCCAGGGAACGGCTGGCCGTGCACGTGGACGGCGAAAGCCTGGTGATCGAAGGTGCCGCCGAGGCCCCGGTCGGTGCAGAGATGGCCATGATTTATGGCGAGATCCTCAATCCGATGTATCGCCGCAGCTTCACGCTGAGCCGCGAACTCGATCCCTCGCGGATCGAGGCCAGGCTGGACAACGGCGTGCTCAGGCTGAGCATTCCCAAGGCAGAAGAAGCGCGGCCGCGCCGCATCGAGGTCGCCGTCGGCTGACGGCGCGCGGCAGGGACGCGGCTTGCACTGGCCGCGCAGCCTCAGTGCTGCGCGGTGCAGTAGTCGATGAAGAGGTCCAACTCGGTGGACTTGTCGAAAACCGCGTCTGCGCCGACCGCCAGGCAGCGGCTGCGGATGTCTTCGGTGGCGTAATTGGACAGCACCACCACGCGCTGCGCTGCGGAGCGTTCCAGGCATTTTCTGAGCACGCCCAGGCCGGTGCCCTGTTCAAGAAACAGATCCACCACCAGCAGGTCCCAGGCGCCCGGATGGCGGGTGAGCCAGAAGCAGGCGTCGGCTTCGTTGGTGGCATAACCAATGGTGTGGATTCCCGCCAGTTCGGTCAGGGTCTCCGTCAGGTTGGCGCGAATCAGGTCGTTGTCTTCGACGATGTAAGCCTTCGATGCCATAAGCTCATCAATGTGGGGGGAAGAGGCTGATCCGTACCAGGGACCGCCTGAAAAGTTCATCGGGTTCACGTCATCAGTTTCTGCCCCGCAGAAGCATGCTGTCGCAAGCGATTGCACTGCACGTCTGTAGGACACCAGCCAACTGTGGAAGCTTGCCGGCGCGTTCAGTCCCGCGGGGGACTGGCCCAAACACCAGGGCAGCCGGGCGCAGCCAGCACCCATTGGCGGGCAGGGCGGCTACTGCGGGCCGGTTCGGTTCGGGTTGCTGCTGAATTTTCGACGCAGGTACAGGCCGATGAAAGCGCAGCCAAGCACCAGCGCAAACCAGCCGACCAGCGAGGCACTGGCCACAATGCCCTGCATGCCGGGCGAACGGATGAAGTAAGGCGCGAGCAGCACGGCCAGTCCGATGCTGGCGCACAGGCCACCCTTGAGCAGCAGCTCGTTGTTGGCCTTGTTGCTGTGGCGGCGGTTGGGGGGAAGAGGTAGAGGCATGCGCCGATTGTCGGTCATCCGCGGCTGGCCCGCGCAAGGCAGGGCTCTGGGCGGCGTGGCGGCACACTGCAGCGAGTCGGGGATGCCTTTATAGTGGCGTTCAATATGCCGCACACGGCCATCCCGCCGTTGCTGCGAGCGCACGACAAGGAGACTCTTTTGCCCACAGCCTCTCAAGCCACCGCCGTTCAACCGGCACGTTTCGGCAGCGGCCAGGCGGTACGCCGCCTGGAAGATGACGCCCTGCTGGCCGGCGCCGGGCAGTTCACCGATGACGTGACGCTGCAGGAACAAACCCATCTGTTTTTTGTGCGTTCGCCTTATCCGCATGCGCGCATTGCCTCGGTGGATGTCAGCGCGGCACGCGCCATGCCCGGGGTGCTGGCCGTCGTCACCGGCGCCGACCTGGTGGCCGCCGGCGTCAAACCGATCCCCGGCATCGGGGGCTTCATGCGGGCCGACAAATCGCCCTGTGCAACGCCGCCGCGGCGTGCCCTGGCGCACGAGCGGGTGCGGTTTGTCGGCGAAGCGGTCGTGGCCGTGGTGGCCCAAACCCTGCGCCAGGCGCGCGACGCCGCTGAAGCGGTTGTGGTGGACTATGACGAGCTGCCGATGGTGGTGGACGTGAACCAGGCCATCGCCGCCGGCGCGCCGGCGCTGTGCCCCGAAGCACCCGACAACATTGCCGCCGAGACGCGGTATGGCGATGCCGCGGCAACGGCCGCCGCTTTTGCGGCAGCCCGCCACATCGTCAAGCTCGACATCGTCAACCAGCGCCTGGCGGCCCTGAGCCTGGAGCCGCGTTCGGTGCTGGCCGGCTTCGACGCTGCTTCGCAGCGCCTGACCATTCGCATGAGCACACAAATGCCCTCGGGCGTTCGCAACTCGGTCTGCGACGCGATAGGCATCCCCAAGGAAGCGGTGCGCGTGGTGGTGGGCGATGTCGGTGGCGGTTTTGGCATGAAAACCGGCGTTTACCCCGAGGACGTGGCCGTGGCCTTTTGCGCACGCAGCCTCCAGCGCAACGTCAAGTGGGTGGCTGATCGCAGCGAGGAGTTTGTCTCTGCCACGCATGGCCGCGACCTGCAAAGCCATGCCGAACTGGCGCTCGACGACAGCGGAAAAATCCTGGCCCTGCGGCTGGCTTCGCTGGCCAATGTGGGCGCCTACCCGACCGGCGCCGGTGCGGCCATCCAGTTGCTGATCGGGCCCTGGGTGCAGACCAGCGTGTACGACATCCAGACCATCGATTTTCATTTCCGCGCAGTAATGACCAATACCGCGCCCACCAGCGCCTACCGGGGCGCCGGCCGGCCAGAGGCCATCTTCATCATGGAGCGGCTGATGGACGAAGCGGCGCGCCAGACCGGCATCGACCGCATCGCGCTGCGCCGCCGCAATTTCATCCAGCCCGCGCAAATGCCGTACAAAAATCCCATGGGCCAGGTGTATGACAGCGGAAAGTTCGAGTCCGTGATGGACCAGGCGCTGGCGCTGGCGGACTGGGCTGGCTTTGAAGCGCGCGCGACGGCCTCCAAGCAGCGCGGCTTGCTGCGCGGGCTGGGCATCTCGACTTTCCTCGAATGGACTGGCGGCAACGCGCTGGAAGAACGTGTGACCCTGTCTGTCCAGGCCCCCGCGCCCGGCGCCGGCGACGGCGTGATCGAGGTGTTCTCCGCCGTTAACGCCATGGGGCAGGGCATCCTGACCTCGCTGACCCAGCTGGTGGTCGATGCTTTCGGCGTGCCGCCTGAAAAAGTGCGCATCGTGCTCGGCGACACCGACCGGGGTGACGGCTTTGGCAGTGCCGGTTCGCGCTCGCTGTTCACCGGCGGCTCCGCCGTGCGTGTGGGTGCCGAGCGCACCATCGACAAGGCCAGGCAGCTCGCGGCCAAAGAGCTGGAAGCCGCCGAGCAGGACATCGTTTACGCCGACGGCAAGTTCACCGTGGCCGGCACCGACCTGGCCATCGATATTTTTGCGCTGGCAGCGCGCCAGGGCGACCAGCGCATCTTCATGGACTCGACCACCGCCGTGAGCGGGCCGTCCTGGCCCAATGGCTGCCACATCAGCGAGGTCGAGATCGACCCGCAGACCGGCCACGTGGCGGTGGTGGCGTATGCCTCGGTGAACGATGTGGGCCGCGTCGTCAACCCGATGATCGTGCGCGGCCAGCTCGACGGCGGGGCGGTGCAGGGCATCGGCCAGGCGCTGTTCGAGCACCTGGTGTACGACCCCGAAACCGGCCAGCCGGTGACCGGCAGCCTGATGGACTACACCGCACCGCGCGCGGCCGACACGCCGGCTTTCCGAACCGAGATGGACCCAAGCACGCCTTGCCTGAACAATCCGCTGGGCGTCAAGGGTGTGGGCGAACTCGGCACGATTGGTGCCGGCCCCACCGTGGTCAATGCCGTGGCCGATACGTTGGCCCGGGCCGGCCGCGCGGACCAGTCGCCACGGCTGCAGATGCCTTTGAGCCCCGCCCGGGTCTGGGACGCACTGCAGTCCTGAAATTTATGGAAATAATGGCTGTAGCCCTTGTGTAGCAAGGGTGAGCAGCTATCAATTAAGTAGCGTTTCAGGCCTACTGCGATGGGTTGGCGGTTTTCCGGAAGCCGCGTAGGACGATGCCCAAACCATGGCGCGGCGCACGATGGCCTGCCTACACTGGGGCCATGACCGATATCCGAAAAGGCCAGGCGCCAGCCGTTTTGTCGCGCAGCAGCTTCCATGAACGTTTCATGCAGTCCTTCATGGACCCGGCTTTTCGCGCCGAGGACGAAGCCATCTCGCGGGTCGAGCAGATTGCCTGGGAGGCCTACCAGCAAGGCCGCAAGGCGCCGGTCACGCGCAAGGCCGGGGAGGCTTATGCCGACCCGGATTACGACCTGTCCGTGGAGTGGCTGGAAACCAAACACCGCATCGAGAAAGCCGCCGCCGCGTGGAAAGACCCGGCCACGCCGTCGCGCGTCCTGCTGGTCTGCGGATCCTCCCGCAACGACGGCACTTGCCCCGGTGAAATCTCCAAGACTTTCCGCATGACCGGCTGGGCGCAGCAGGTGCTGCAGGAGGAGAAGATGGACACCGACGTGCTCGACCTGAGCCTGCTGACGTCGAGTTACCACCTGCATATCCACCCCTGCAAGGGCTGCGTTTCCACGGCGATGCCGCTGTGCCACTGGCCCTGCAGCTGTTACCCCAACCATTCGCTGGGCCAGACCAGCGACTGGATGAACGAGATTTATGAGCGCTGGACGGCGGCCCACGCGGTCATCATCCTGACGCCGGTTTACTGGTACCAGTCACCGGGGCCACTCAAGCTCATGATCGACCGGCTGGTCTGCGCCGACGGCGGCAACCCCGACCCCACCACCACCCACGGCAAGAAACCCGCCGAGGCCAAGGAACTTGAACTCAAAGGTTGGGACTACCCCAAACATCTGGCCGGCCGTGTGTATGGGCTGGTGGTGCACGGGGATGTGGCGGGCATCGAGGGCTCGCGCCGCGGGCTGTCGGACTGGCTCGACTGGATGGGGCTGATCGACGCCGGCAGCCAGGCGCGGCTGGACCGGTATGTGGGCTACTACGAATCCTATGCCGACAGCCACAAGGCGCTGGACGCCGACAAGGCGGTGCAGGCCGAAGTGCGCAATGTGGCCCGTGCGGTGGCGGTTGCGGTGCGCGAATTGCGCGCCGGCAGGCTGTCACAGCCCGACAAGGGCCTGCCGCGGCCGCGGCCCAAATAGTCAGGCCGCCGCGGCGCTTTCCTTGGCGCGCATCTTGGCGGCGATGTATTCGCCGTGTGTGACATACAGCAGCCCGGCAATCTTGCTGATCAGGTGGTTCTCATACGCGCCCAGGTGGGCATCGGCGTAGGCGACCTGCCACATGTTTTCAATGATCCGGATCTTCAGGGGATGGGCGAAGTGATCGTTGATGCTGGAAGTGAAATGATGAAAGTCGTACGACGTTTCGGCGGTCCGGGTGGCAAGCGCCATGAGCTGCGCCAGTTCGCCGTCGCTCAGCGCAAATTTGTCACGCAGTGCGGCGACCACGGTGTGCTGCTCTGCGGGCTGGTTGCCCCCTTCGGCGCGCATCACCTCGACAAGCAGGACGGCGGTTGCCAATTGCAGCGCGCGTTGCTCCTCACCGGGCGACCGGGCGGCAGGTCCTGAAAAACTTTCGAACAAATCCCTGAGACTTTGCAGCATGTAGTTTCCTGAAACGAGTCCATTCCGATGGAGCCCGCGGCCGGCGCTTGGTTCCCGGCGTCTCAGGTTTTTCGCAGCAGGCTGTCCAGGCGCGTGTCCCAGCGCGCGCCTGGCAGCACTGTGGCCAGCGCCGTGTCGTTGAGCGCAAGGCTGCCGCGCAGGGCCTGGGCCAGGACAGCACGGTAGTCATGGTGGGCCGGCAGGTCGCGGTTTTCATTGAGGTTGCCAGACGCCAGGCCGGTCCACTGGCCATGCCAGCGCCCGCCGTGGATGTGGTTGCCGATCAGCCACATGGTATTGCCGAAGCCGTGGTCGGTGCCGCGGCTGCCATTTTCAGCGGCCGTGCGGCCAAATTCGCTCATCACCACGATCACGTCGGCGGGTTCCGAAAAATCCCGGCGCAGTTGCGCGATGCCCGTGGCCAGGTTGCCCAGCCGGCCGGCGAGTTGGCCCGTGGCGTTGCCCTGGTTGGCATGGGTGTCCCAGCCGCCGGCCGACAGAAAGCCGAGGCGCAGCCGGCGGTCGTTGCGCATCAGTGTGCCCAGGTGCTGCGCGTCAAGCTGCAGGCCGACCGGGTCGGGCGCGCCATTGCTGGCTGCCAGCATCTGCGCGTTTTGCGCGGGTGTGCCGGGCAGGGCGCCATCGACCCTGGCGGCCGCTTCGGGCGCCATCGCCATTTTTGCGGTGCTCAGCGCCTGCGCGCTTTGCATGCGGCTGCCCGCGCCCGCGCGGAAAGCCTCGCTGAGCCGGTCGCTCCCGCCATACAGGTCCATCAGCGCCTCGCGGGTTTTGTCATTGGCCAGCACACCGCTGCGCTGCGCCGCCTGGCCACGCGGGATCAGCTTGACGCTGGCATCGCCGGCAAGAATCGCAGGGTTGGCCTCGCCCACGCCGATGGCCGAGGTGCCTTTGCCGTTCAAACCAGCGGCCTTGTTGAGCCAGCCCGGCGCGGCGCTGGTCTTGCCGCTTTGCGCGATTTCCATCTGGTATTGCGCATCGAAGTGGGAGCGGTTGGGGGCCGGCAAGCCGGCCGCCGGCACGAAGCCCAGCACGCCCTGCTGCCACAGCGGCAGCAGCGGTGCCAGCGCCGGGTGCAGCGCAAAAGTGTTGTCGAGTTTGAGCGCGGTCAGCGCGCTGCCGTCCGGTGCGGCAACCGCGATGTTGGGCCGCAGGCGGTAATAGTCGGCGTCGGCATACGGCACCAGCGCCGACAGGCCGTCACAGGCACCGCGCAAAAACACCAGCACCATGCGGCCGGCATCGGGGCGGGCGCCGGCGGGCGCGGGCTGCGCCCAGATGTGTGGGGCGTGCGCGGCAGCCAGGGCCGCACCTGTGCCCCGCAGAAAGTGGCGGCGTGAAAAGGAATGGTCGGGCATGAGGGTCTCCGCGTGCGATGGGTTTATTTGCGCATGAAGTCAGGGCTGGCCAGCGTGAGCCCGGTGCGCAGGGCGGGTGCTTCGCGGGCGATGCGCTCGCGGCTGGCAGGGCTCAAAAACGCTTGCAGGTCCAGCGGCTCGGCCATGCGGGCGCCCAGCGCCATGGCGTAGTCGGCACGCCGCGTCAGGGCTTCCGGTGCCAGCCAGGTGGCGGCATCGGTCTTGTAGCCGTCCGGCGTCTGCCAGCCGTGCATCGGTTGTCCCGCCTGTGCCAGAAAACCCAGCGTGAGCTGGATGTCGCGCCGGTCCCGCACCCCGCCGCCGGCGGTCAACGCCGAGCAGGCAAAGTCCAGCGGCGTCTTGAACAGGCTGTTGCCTTCACGCCAGAACTCGGGGGAATCGATGAGGGCACGCATCACGGCGCGGATGTCGCCCTGCGTGCGCAGGAAGGTGTCTGCCAGCCGGTCGGTCAAGGCCTGGGGAGGCTGGTCACTCACAAAGGTTTCCGCCAGCCGCTGTGCGATGCGATGGGCGGTGGCGGGGTGGCGTGCCAGCATGCGGATGGCTTCCTCGCCTTCGCGCTGGCCGTTGGCGGTGAAGGTTCGCCCGAGCAGGACCTTGTTGCCCTTGTCGTGCAGGCGCTCGGCAAAGCGGAAAGCCTGGCCCTGCGGCAGGCCCACGGTCCAGCCGGTCAGGATGCGCGCAAGTTCACGCACGTCGCTCTGGGTGTAACCCGTGTTGACGCCCAGGGTGTGCAGTTCCATCAGCTCACGCGCGTAGTTTTCGTTCAGGCCGCGCGCGTTGCTGCGCGCCTGGTCCAGATAAAGCAGCATGGCCGGGTGCTGCGCGCTGGCCAGCAGCAGGTCCTCGAATTTGCCCAGGGCGTTGGCACGGATCACGTTGACCACGTAGTGCCCGACAAAAGGCCGCACCGCACCCTTGCCGACAAACACATTGAGGTGGTTGAACCAGAACTCCGTCATGCGCGCCAGCAGCGGCGGCTCCAGCGCCGGGTCGCTGCAGGCCATCAGCCGCCAGGCGGCGGCGTCTTGCTGCATCTCGCGGCTGAAATTGCGCGCGTCGGCGGGCATAGGCGCCGCTGTGTTGCCCGCCTGCGCAACACGTGCGCTGCGGCGGGCCTCACGCTCGGCGGCAAAACCGGCCGCAATCCGGTCCACGGGCTGGTTGAAAGCCGCCAGGTCCTCGGGAATTCGCGGGGCGTGCTGGCTGGCAACAAAAGCGGCATCAAGCTGCTGCAGCGCCCAGGCTTTGGCGCCGGCCTGCGCGGCCGCGCTGGTGGCGGCGCTAGGCCCGTAACCCAGCCGTGAGGTGGCGCGCCAGGCCGCAGCGGTGTTGCCCCCCGTGGATTGCGCCAGCGCGTGGCTGGTGCCCAGCACACCGGCAAGGGCAAGCGCCGTGGCTGCCAACGCAGCGGCGTGGGTGCGGTGGAGGCGAATCGGGGGCAGCAGGGGTAGCAGGGGCACGGGCATGGAGATCTCCAGTTTTTAGGATCCCCTGCCTAACGCCCGTGCCGCGTCAGACGTTGGCAGCTTTACAGAGCTTTACGGCGATTCGCCGATTCCGGAACGGATTGAACTGGCCTCAGGTCGGGCTCGAAAGCAGGGTATTGATTCTTTTTGTCACCTTTACCAGGTCGGTATCGGTGAATGTTTCCGCGGCAAAGGCCTGGGCGTTCTGTTGGATAGGTATGTCAAACACGGCTTTCAGGGCCTTGGTGACATTGCCCCACCAGAGCGCGTTGTTCTTCTTGTAGTCTTCCCATTTGTTAACCGAAGGGTAGGAGCGGGCCCAAACTGGCCGGGACAGTTCGACGAACTTCTGCTCGTACTTCGCAAAGGTGTTGATCACCGCCCAATCCGCTTCCAGTACGCGAATGCGATCAGACATGGTGCGTGGATGTTCGCCGGCAGCAGTCGCGAGTTTTCCGACGTTGTCATATTTCATGTCTTCCCAGGCGCGGCGGTTGAGGTCGTACGCGGCATTCCCGCGCTCGATGGGCAGGGCGCTCAGTTCCATGCGTTCAAAGGTGCCCATGCTTTGGGCCAAGCCTTCGATCCTGGCCTGTTGCGGGTTGTGGATCTGCTCCATGTACACCACCGATTGCCCCATCAGCGCGACCGATTCAAGCACGCCGCTGCGCATGCCCACATGCACGACTTTGTACCCGGCTCGGCGCATATACGAAAACAGCGTGAATTGCGCCCGACGTCCCTCGCCCTTGAGAAACCGGGTCGGGTAGGCATCCAGCACTTTCTGCCCCGGGGTGTACAGGCAAAAGGGAATGTCCTTCCAGAACTCGGTGAGGTCGCGAATTTCCCTTTTGGTCTTGCTCAGCCCGTCCATGCTCGGGAAGCGGTCACCCACAATGACCGGTGTAATGCTTTTGTCCAGCGCGTCGATCAACTGCGTCCAGGCCGCGCGTGCGGAGTCCAGCTCCGGGTGCGCGCCGCCGTTGACGCCGCTCTGACGGATCCAGACGAAAGCATATTTGCCGGTGGTGATGATGCCCTTGCGGCTCAGGAAACGCTGTATGCCGAGCTCATCGAAGTCCTCGATCTCCCAGCGGTCGGTGAGTTTCTTGTGGACACGGAGGTTGTCCTGGATGGTTCGCTCTGCCGCGAAGTTTTTCTGGACGATGGCCGTGGAATGGCCCATGGCCTTGATCCTGAAGTCGCTGGTGCGGGCGAAGCCGAACTTTTTGCGCACCGTCTCCAGGCTGGCGGCCCGGTCCTTGTGGCCCGGCTCATGCAGGGACTTGTAGAAGGTGCGGCTGTTGGTGGCCTCCAGTGTGGCCACCCGCGTGCGTGCGGGCGTGACCCGGCGTGGCACGCCTCCGGTCAGCGGCAAAGCGGCTGCGGCCCTGATCGAGTTGAGTCGTCCGACATCGGTCTCCGTGCGGATCAGGCTGGCGTAATATGCGGCGTCGTTGGCTTTGGGCGGCGAGGCGGCCTGTTCGGACTGCTTGTAAAACGCCACCATCTTCTCGACGTTTTTCCGGTCGTTGGTGTCTGACACGACCAGCACGCGCAAGTCGGGGTCCAGGGCCAGCGCCGCGGCGACACCAAACATGTCGCCGGTCATATAGGCTGCCTGCACGATCACTTCATGGGCCATTTGTTTGTCCTGTTTTTACCCAGATTCCCCCGCTGACATCTTTCTCACCAGTGGGTTCTGCGGCTGGAAACTGGCGCGAAGTGTAGCGAGGCGCGCAGGGCTTGTCCTCCCGCATTCGGACGAATCCGAGCGGCAAATTTGTTGAGTTTTGTAACGCCTCCGGAGTGCACGCCCTGGATGGCGGCTACCCGTGAGAAGGCGCAGATGAGACGTGTGGTGGAGAGGAGGAGGATCGAACTCCCGACCTCCGCATTGCGAACGCGGCGCTCTCCCAGCTGAGCTACCCCCCCAACACGGCACATCGTAATCGGCTGGCGCCGCTGGTGCCCCGGGGCTTTCCCCATGTCGCGCGGGGCGCCGTGTTATGGCGCGGTGGGCAGCAGTTTTTGCACCAGCGGATGCAGCAGCTTTTTGTGTGCCGCAATCGCAAAAAAATGCTGCTCCACGCCCTCACAGGGGCCGACACGTTTGACGCCATACCGCGCGGTCAGCTCGTCGTGCACCATTTCTGCGGCGGGAAACACCCCCATGCCGGCTGCGCCGAAGGTCTTGAGCAGGGCGTTGTCCTCGAATTCGCCCACCAGCCGGGGGGTGATGCCCAGGCGTTCAAACCACTGGTTGATGGGCACACGCACCGCGCCGTGGCTGGTGGGCAGCAGCACCGGGACATTCCCCAGCGACTGCGGAAAGCCCTTGCGCGCGGCGGCGTGCAAGGCCGGCGCCGCATACCAGGCCAGGGTCGATGCGCCCAGCGGATGGCTGTAAACCTTGACGTTGGGGTTGGCCGGTGCCGGACGGTCGGCCAGGATCACGTCGAGCCGGTGCAGTGCCAGGTCGCCGAGCAGGTCATCGAACTCGTCCTCATGGCACACCAGCCGCAGCCGGGGTTCGTGCATGACGGGCTGCATCAGGCGCCGCACCGCCAGCTTGGGCAGCCCGTCGGAGATGCCGACCGCCAGGCGCACCGCAGGCGCGCTGCCGGCGTCGCGCACCAGCGCCGGCAATTGCTCACCGAGCTGGAAGATCTGCTCGGCCTGCCGCAAGGCGGCGCTGCCGGCATCCGTCAGCGCCAGGCCGCGGCCTTCGGGCCTGAGCAGCGCATAACCGAGCGAGCGCTCCAGTTCGCGCACCTGGGTGCTGACTGTCTGCACCGCCATGCCGAGCCGGTCGGCCGCGCGCGTCATGCCGCCTTCCTTGGCAACCACCCAGAAGTAGTAGAGGTGGTGGTAGCTGAAGTCCTTGCTCATTGTCAGGTTTGAGTGAAGTGTGGATTCGTTATTGTCTGCTTTTACAGAAGCCATTCCTTGCGTATGGTGAGGCTTTCCCCAAGCAAAGCAAACCCAAGCAAAGCAAAGAAAGGAATGAGCCATGCAGATCATTTTTGAATCACGCGAACCCTGGCTGGAGCGCTTGCGCGGCCTCGCGGTGCGCCGTGTGCGGCAGGCCACCCGGCCGCTGGGCTGGCTCTCGCCGCGCGCGCGGGTCCGGGTTTCCGGCGTGCCCGGGGCCGAGGGCGGCATCGACAAGCGCTGCGAGGTCGAGCTGACGGCCGAAGGTGCGGGCACGGTGGTGGTGACGTCGGTCACCCGCGACTGGGGCGCTTCGCTCCAAAGTGCCCTGGCGCGTGCAGTGCGTGCCTTGCTGCGCAAACTGCAGCCACCGCGTGCGCCCCAGCGCGTGATCAGCCACCAGCGTTGAAGCCGCAGGCCCAACCCTTCCCCTGATTGTTCCGGAGAACACCCTGATGAAATGTCCCCATTGCCCCGATGCCACCCTGCTGATGTCCGAACGCCAGGGCGTCGAGATTGACTACTGTCCCCAGTGCCGCGGCGTCTGGCTGGACCGTGGTGAACTCGACAAGCTGATCACACTGTCGGCGGCGCCGCCCGCGCCGCAGCCTGTCCGGCCGGTGACGCAGCAGATGCACCCGGACTTCGTCGATTCCGACTACCGCCACAAGCAGCGCGGCTACCCGCGCAAGCACAAGTCCTGGCTCAGCGAGATCTTCGACTGACAGCGCTCGTCCAGATTCAAGGAAAAAAGGCCTGTAGCCCCCGTGGGGTGGGCGTAAGCAGCTATTGAAACAATAGCAAGCCGGCCGCCGGATTTATGCCACGAACTTCATCTGGCGCAACCAGGCGGTCAGACGTTCGGCAAAAACCTGGTAGCCCTCGCTGTTGGCGTGGATCTGGTCGGAGCGCAGCTCCGCGCGCGACAACACATGCGACCAGCCGCCCTCGAACAGCGGCACACCGGTTTCGCCAGCCACCTCGGCATACACCGCGTGGTCCTTCAGCGAGCCCATGGCCGCGGCCATCAGTTCGGGCCGGGGCTGGGCCATCAGCGCGACCTGTGTGGTGGCCTGCGCGGTCTTGACCAGCTGGGTCAGCGCCGCGCGGGTGCGCTCCACCGGCAGCCTGCGCAGGAAGTCATTGCCACCGATGGACACCAGCACCAGGCCCGGCGTGTTGGCGCTCAGCAGGGCCGGCAGGCGTGCGAGCGCGCCCTCGCTCGTGTCGCCGTTGAGGCCGGCGTTTTGTGTCACATGCCCGGTCAGGCGTTGCAGCTGCTCGGGGTAGCTGGCACCGGTGGCGGCGCCATAACCAAAGGTCAGCGAGTCACCAAGGCACAACAGCGTCGCATCCCCGGGCAGCGTGCGAACGCCGGGCGAAGACCGGGAGCAAGCGGTGGTGGTGAGCAGCGCGGCGCCCAGACCCGCCAGCAGCACGCGGCGCCGGTCTGTTTGAAAAAAGGAAGAAGTCATGAGGCGGAGGATAGACCAGCGCCGCGCCAGCCGTCCGAACCGCCACCGCGTGCCGATGGCGCCGCAAGGGCGCGGCCGTCATGCATCTGTGCAGAAGCGGTCACAGGTGTGTGAAATTGTCGGACCTTCAGCGTTGCCACGTGGCTGTGGTAGGCTGAATCCTTGCCCTGCAGCACCCTGCTGCGGGTGTGGATGACGTGGTTTTTTTTTCGAAGGAGTGCTCTGGCCTTGAAGCTGTTCCGGATGTTGACGCAGGTCCTGCCTGTCAGCCTTTGGGGCGTGGGCCTGAGCGTGTGGCTGGCCGGCTGCGCCGCTCCCGTCAAGCAGTTTCCCCTGCAGGAGCAGTTCGACTCCACCGCCACCTATTCGCGGCTGTTTGATGCGACGGCGGCGCAAACCTGCGAAGCCGCGCGCCGCGCCCTGTTGAGCCAGGGTTACATCATCAACACCGCACGCGAAGACCTGGTGGACGGGAGCAAGAGTTTTCAGCCCGAGCCCGAGGCGCACCTGCAGATGTCGATTCGTGTGGTCTGCGCGCCCGAGACCACCGACAAATCGGTGAGCCTGGGCTTTGTCACCGCGCTGCAGGACAGCTACGCGCTCAAGAAGAGCAACAACTCCGCCAGCCTGGGTGTCGGAGCTATCGGCTCGGTCTCCCTGCCATTCAGCTCCAGCAACGACGCCATGGTCAAGGTCGGCAGCGAAACCATCACCGCCGATGCGTTTTATGACCGCTTCTTCGACCTCGTCAAGCGTTACCTCACGATGGATGAGGGCGCCGACCTCACGGGCGACGCCGCAGCGCCCCGCTGACGGCCTGCATGGCCGGTGGCCACCCGGCACCGTATCAACCCTGATAAAGCAGCGCCGGAACACACCGGCGCAAGCGCTACACTCGATTTGAGCAGGACACTGTTTGCGGCTGCACGCGGCGCAGGCGGGCAGGAGGTGTCGTGCGGCCCACCCGGGCGACACACGAAAGAGCCTTCATGAAGCCTATGGGCTGGAGAGTGTTGATGACAGGTTTGCGCACCCGGCTTGTGGTGGTCGCGCTGATTGGCCTGCTGCCGTTGTTTGTGGCTGTTTTTTATCCCGCCTTGCTTCGCGCCCACGGCAGCGAGACCGGCGTGGGTGCGCAGGCCAGCCTGGTGTTTGCGATGGCGGCGCTGGGCATGGTGCTGGCCGGCTGGGCCGCTGACCGGCTGGTGCGTGCCCCGCTGCGTCGGCTGCAGCAACAGGTCAGCCGCCTGGCGGGCACGCCGGCATCCGCCGACGAAGCGGGCTGCGAACTGCGCAGCCTGTCGCGCACGGTGGCGCAGCTGACGGACCTGCTGGCTGCGCGTGGCCAGGAACTCTCAAGCACGGAAGACGCGCTGCAGCTGGCGCGTGACCGCCTGCGCAACGCGCAGCG
>CAMLDT010000057.1 GCA_946479075.1 uncultured Polaromonas sp. | reverse complement strand
GACTTCATCCTGCGCAACCGCCGCATCCTGGCGGACCAGATGGAGTTTCTGATGGCGCATGTGCCGAGGACATCGCGCCTGCTGGTATGAGCCAGGCGCTCAGCACGGGTTAAGTGATGACCTTCTGCTGACCCGTTTTGTTTCGGCGGGTGGCTTGTCCTGAGGGGGTGGTCCGGGTTTCAGACGCCCAGATAACGCTGCAATATCTCGGGCTGCTGTTTGAGTTCCCTTGCCGGACCCTCATGAACAATGTGCCCATTGTTGATGATGTAGACACGCTGGGCCAGCGCCAGGCTGGCCGCCAGGTTCTGCTCGACCAGAACAATGGTCTGTCCCGCGGCAGCCAGGTCCCGGCAAGCCCGCATCAGGTCCTGCACGATGACCGGCGCCAGGCCTTCAAAGGGTTCGTCCAGCAGGACGATCTTGGGGTCGCGGATCAGCGCCCGCGCAATGGCCAGCATCTGCTGTTCACCGCCCGACAAATCAGTGCCCCGGCTGCCCCGGCGCTGCTTGAGGCGGGGAAACATTTCGTAGATCCGGTCAAGCGGCCAGCGGCCGGGCGCCGTGAGGCCCGCAAGGACCAGGTTTTCCTCGACATCCAGACTGCCAAAGATGCGGCGGTCCTCATGCACAAGCTGCATGCCGGCAGCGGCGATGGCGTGGCTTTTTTTGCCTGCGATTTCTGCGCCGTCGAGCGTGACGGAACCGGATTGCGGCGTGACAACGCCCATGAGGCTTTTCAGCGTCGTGCTCTTGCCTGCGCCGTTGCGGCCCAGCAGCGCCACCACCTCGTTTTTGGCGACATTGAGCGAGACGTCAAAGAGGATGTGGGAATCCCCGTAGTAGCTGTTCAGGCCCTTCACTTCCAGCAGGCTCATGCTTCAAATTCCCCGTGTACGCCACCCAGGTAGGCTTCCTGTACCTGCGCATTACCCTTGATCTCTTCGGGCGTTCCCTCGACCAGGACGCGGCCTTCCTGAAGGACGGTGATGCGCTCGGCCAGTTCGAACAGTGCATCCATGTCGTGGTCGATGATGATCATGGTGCGTCCTTGCGCGATGGATTTGAGGAGTTTCACCGTATCGATGCGCTCCTGCGGGCTCATGCCGGCCAGGGGTTCATCCAGCAACAGCAGGCTGGGCGATGAGGCCAGGGCCAGGCCCACTTCAAGCCGGCGCTTTTCGCCATAGGCCAGCTGGGACACGGTGGCGTCAGCGCGCGCGGTGAGGTTCACCAGTTCCAGCGTATGGTTGACCTGATCGCGCAGGCCGGGGATGCGGTCCAGCCTGGACAGCAGGTCCAACCGGAATTTGCCGCGCAACTCCGCCAGCGCGGCAATGATCACGTTTTCACGCACGGTCAGCCGGTTGAAGAGCTGGTTGACCTGGTAGCTTTTGGTCAGGCCCAACTGGCAGACGTCGGTCACCGGTTTGCCCGTGATGTCCTGGCCTTCGAACAGGATTGAACCCGCCGTCGGATGGATTTCGCACGTGAGCATCTTGAAGAAGGTGGATTTCCCCGCACCGTTCGGCCCGATGATGCCGCGCAGCTCACCGGCGTTCACGCTGAAATCAATGTTTTCATTCGCAACCACGCCGCCGTAACGCTTGGTGAGCCCTGTGGCTTTCAGGATCGGGCCTTCAAAGGCGGGTGAGACACGCCGCTTTTCTGGCGCGGCCTGGGCTGGGTGTTGCGGGGCCGCAGCGGCCATCACGGCGCCTGTGTCCGCGCCCGGCCCTTCGTGGGCCGGCTCCGCCGCCTTGCCGCGGGCGAGGCGGTACAGGTCCACCACGCCGCCGATGATCCCCTGGCGCAGAAAGCACACCAGCAGCACAAACACCAGCCCCAACACGAGCTTCCAGGTGGCCCCCAGCCCGAGGGTCGCCTGCAGGAAATCCTGCAGGAACAACCACACGCCCGCGCCCAGCAGCGGGCCGAACAGTGTGCCGCGGCCGCCAATGGCGGTTTGCATGATGAGCTGGCCGGAAGTCTCGAACATGAATGCGTCCGGCGGCATGAAACCCTGCATGACGCCGAGCAAGCCGCCGGCCAGGCCGGCATAGGCGGCTGCGATGACAAAGGCGGCGATCTTGTAGCTGTGGACGTTGTGGCCCACGGCTTTGGCCCGCATCGGGTTCTCGCGGATGGCCGTCAGGATGACGCCCACCGGTGAGCGCACGATGCGCAATGCGATCACCATGCCGATGAAGTAACAAAATGCCAGGAAAGGGTAGAGCGACCAGCCCGAGGAAAAGCTCAGCGTGGTAAAGCC
Source organism: uncultured Polaromonas sp. (assembly GCA_946479075.1). Next base: position 15,024 of record CAMLDT010000057.1, on the reverse strand, counting down.
AAGGTTGAAGACCGGACTGGGCACGCCCGGCAGGCCGTTTTCGCCGCCGGTCCATCGTGACAGCGGGTTGAACTCCACAAAATAGAAGATCTCCGCGATGGCCACAGTGATCATCGCAAAGTAGATGCCGGTGCGGCGCAATGCGAGCAGGCCAATGAGGTAGCCCACAGCAGCGGCGACCACCATGCCGATGATCAGCGCCAGCACCACGTTCGGAAAGCCCGCCTGTGTCAGCAGGTAGGCGGCGACGAAGCCCCCGGTCCCGTAAAACGCGGACTGGCCGAAGGACAGCAGGCCGGTGTAGCCGAACAGGATGTCAAAGCCGATGCCGAACAGTCCCCACACCAGGATACGGTTCACGGTGTTGGGCGCGGCATTGAAGTACGGAAGCACGAAAGGCACGGCGATCAGGCAGACGGCGGTGATCGTCTCCAGCAGGAAGCGTCGTTGGTTCAACATCAGGCAGGGATCCTTATTCGCGATCCCGCGTGCCCATCAGGCCGTGCGGTCGCACCAGTAGAACGAGGGTCATGGCTGCAAACAGCATCACGTAGGCATAGCCGGGGTTCACCATCGAGGTGAGGCTGATGATCTCGCCTGCAATCAGCCCGCCGAGAATGGCCCCCGGGAAGGACCCCACCCCGCCGATCACCACAACCACAAAGGTCTGCACCAGGATGGCCTCGCCCATGTCGGGCGACAAGGAGACGACAGGCGCGTTGATGATGCCGGCGAAGCCCGCGGCCATCGCACCGATACCGAAAACCACCATGAAGATGCGGTGCACGTTGATCCCCAGCGAGTCCACCATGACGGCGTCCTCAATGCCGGCGCGCACGATCATGCCCAGCCGGGTGCGGTAAAGCACGATGTACAGGAGCAGCAGCGCCACCGCGATGATGCCGACCAGGGCCAGGCGGTAGGTCGGGTAGGCCATCACGCCCATGTTGGTGATGCCGGAGAACAGGGCAGGCGCCGGGACGACCTTTGACTGGCTGGAAAAGAAAAAGCGCACCAGTTCGACCAGGCAGATGGACACGCCGAAGGTGACCAGCAACTGGTCCTCGTGCGGACGGCCGTAGAAGTGGCGGATGATGACGCGCTCCATCAGCAGGCCCACGACCAGCATGAACAGCGTGCCGCCTGCGACGGCCACCAGAAAGGAGCCGGTGGCTTCATAGGCTGCGTAGCCGGCGTAACCGCCGAGCATGAACATGGCGCCGTGCGCAAGATTGAGCACACCCAGGGTGCCGTAGATGATGGTCAGCCCCGAGCTGATCAGTGCAAGCAATGCACCCAGCACAAGACCGTTGAACAGCTGGGAAAGGAAATTGGGCCAGGAGATCATGTTTCGGGCACCAGACTGCACGGCGCACGGCCTGGAGCCGCGCGCCGTGCAGGCAGGCGCTGGTTACTCAGGTATAGGAGCCGGGGTTGCAGCCAAAGGCATCGGGCTTTTGCATCACCGATTCGCCAGGCACCATTTCGACCACGTCGTAATAGTCTTCCTTGTTCTTCATCGCACTGGCGGCTTTGCCCCTGACGATGATGACAGGGCGCACCAGCTGGTGGTCTTCCTTGCGGAAATAAACCTCGCCGACCATCGACTGGATCTTCCGGCCCGCTTCATAAGACTTGATGACGTCGGGCGTGTAGAACGTGCCGGCGTTTTCCACGGCCTCTGCCCAGAGCGCGAACTCCATGTACCCGTTTTCTGCGCCCCATTCCGGTTTGTAGCCGTATTTTTTCTCGAACTCCTCGACGAACATCTTGGCCAGCGGGAACTTGTCCTGCAGCGTCCACCAGAAATCCGTGGCGGCATACACGCCGGACATCAGGCCGCCGCCGGCTTCGCGCGCGAGGAACGGGGTCTGGTAAGGCACCACCAGTTTCATCTTGTCAAAAATGCCGAACTGCTTGGCCTGCTGGATGGAGAGGACGGCGTCGTGGCCGAAGTTGACGTTGATCAGAACGTCCGCGCCGGAGTTGGCGACGTTGAGCAGATACGAGGAATAGTCGGGGGCGCCGAGCGGGGCAACCTGGTTGGTGGCCGTTGTCCAGCCCGAGGTCTTGAGGATGTCCTCCATCGACTTCGTGACCGTGTGGCCGTAGGTGTAGTCGGGCGTCAGGTAGGCCGCCTTCTTGTTCTTGCCGAAAGTCTTGACCAGGATGGGCGCAAGGGACGCCGCTGCCGTCTGGCCGTAAATACACTGGCGAAAGCCGTAGCGCACGCAGTCCTTGCCGGTGGTGTCGTTGGAGCCGGAAATGCCGGCGACATACAGCACCTTCTCGCGCTGTGCCAGCTTGTTCAGTGCCACGGCAACCGCGCTGGACGTCGAGCCGGTCATCAGCACCGCCTTGTTTTCAGTGATGAAACGCTGCTGCGCCTGCACCGCGTCGTTGGGCTTGGCGGCCGAATCGGCGACGCCGTACTTCACTTCCTTGCCCAGCACGCCTTTTTTTGTTTTGGGCGAAATCTGGCGGATCAGCGGGTGGCCCGAATTGATGTGCTCGATGGCCAGCAGGTAGCCCTTGAGTTCGTCCTCACCCTGCACGGCATACGTGCCTGTTCGCGGCACGGTGATGCCGATGAAGACCGAGTTGCCCGAGGAGCCGGCCGGCCAGGTTCCGAGGGGCGGCTCGCCCGCAGCAAAAGCTTCCGATACAAAGCCGGGCAGCGCGAGGCCGCCGGCCACGCCGAGACCTGTGCGGATGAATCCGCGGCGACTGTCGTTGAGTGAATCCGTGTAGCGCTTCATGACATCCTCCAGAAGTTGGGGTGAAAAGATATATCGTGCCGAGATATGTTTTTCAGTTTATGAACATGGCAGCGCCTTCCGCATTGGAAGTTACCCGTACCCAAAACGGGCGACAATGAAAGCAGACAGTAAGAAAGCGCGGAAATGGATTTGAAGAAGGCAGAAAAACGGCACAAACTGGCAACCCGGGACTATGCGCAGCTCGCGGCTTTCCGCAGCGCCTTGCGGGAATTCCTGCATTTCAGTGAACAGGCGGCGGCGGCCCAGGGCCTCACCTCGCAGCATTACCAGGCGATGCTGATCCTGCGGGGGGCGCCCGAAGGCGTGCCGGTCACCGTCAACGACATGGCCAGTCAGCTGATCATCAAGCACAACAGCGCCGTGGGCCTGATCGACAGGCTTGCGCTGGAAGGGCTGGTCGCCCGGGAACGCTCCCTCCAGGACCGGCGCAAGGTGGAGCTGCGCCTGACCGCGCAGGGGCGGGCCGTGCTGGCCAGGCTGGCCGGCGCACACCGCCACGAACTCAAGCGCATCGCGCCGCTGATCGAGCAGATTTTTGGACGGACGGCCTGACCCGCTGGTCTGATGCCGGGCATGCCGGCAGGTCGGTCAGCTGGTGATGGACGGGCCTCCCGGCTGCGGCCGGTTGGCGCCCGGCGACCTCAGTTCGTCAGCTCCAGCACCACCACGTGGTTGCCGGCAACCGGCCAGGTCTGGCCGGTGATCTTCTCGCCATTGAACTCTGCAGAGATCGGCCGAAAGCCATCCTGCGCCAGGTTGATCCGGGACGCGGCGACACCAGCGCCCGTGGGCGGCACACCGGGCAGCACGGCTTTCCCATCAAACATCATCCGGTCGCGCTGGGCATCAAAGTAGCCGCGCGGACGGGTCAGGGTGACGCTGGATTTCGCGCTCTTGTCGGTTTCGGCCAGGCGGTCAGCGCGCAGGTTGATGATGCTGCTGGAGCGCGGGAAGGGGCTGCGGTAGATGTGGGTCGTGGCGTACCCGGTGGCCGTGATCGCGAACTCGTATGGCACGCCCGGCTGGGCGATGAAGGGGCCCCACATGCCATCGGTACCGACGGTTTTGGTGTGCACCGGATTGCCGATGCGCGCGCCTGTGGCGGGGTCGGTGGCATACACCATCAGTTGTGCGCCGGGCAGCGGCAGGTTGTTGCTGTAGTTGCCGGAGGCCGGATCGGTCGGGGTCAGGCCCAGGCCGCTGAGCTTGCCGTTCAGGACGATGGGCGCTTCCGGCTGGATGGCCAGGGTCTGCGGATTCTGCCCCGTGATGAAGCGGTAGGTGGCTTCAAATGCAGCGGGGGAAAACGAGGTCTCGCGGTGGTCCACGCGTGGCAGCACGATGTTGGTCGCGCCCTTGAGGGCCGGGCCTTCAAAGGTCACGCCGGTGGGTTTGCCCTTGGCACCTATCCACACGCCGTCTGGCTGGGCGAACTTGTCGTTGTTGTCTGATCGCAGGGTCAGCCACCTGACGGGACCGGTCACTTCGTCGCCGGCGGCATTTTTCGGCGCGTTCAGTGCGCTGAGGAAAGGGCCGGTGCCTGAAAACTCATTGGCTTCACGAAAACCCTTGATCGCCCAGACGCCATGGTTGGGGGTGCCGCCGAGGATGGCGTGACTCACACGTGCTGCACCGCCGCCGTTGTAGATGTAGTTGCGGATGGCATTGCCCCCGCGTGAGTTTCCGACCAGCACCACCTGGCGCGCGCCGGTCGCCTTCAGCACCTTGTCCACTTCTGATTTGAGGAAAGCCATGTGTTCCGCCGTCGAGGTGCGGCCTGGCTGGGCCTTGCCATCTTCGTCGCGCGCCAGCGGGTAAGGCACGTCAATGGCGTGCAGCCGTTCGCGCGGCCAGCCGTTCGACTCAAAGCGCCATACCGTGGTTTGCCACAGCGCGGCCGTGTCGCCATTGCCATGCACAAACACAATCGGCGGATATTGTTCCGGCATGGGCGCGGTGGCGCAACCGGCAAGCGCCAGGCCAGCGGCGGTGATGGCGAGAAGAAGGCGGCGTTGCATCATCATGGTGTGTCTCCGGGTTTTTTTTGACGGGGTGGTGACGGCGTGGCCTGTCCTTCGACAAGCTCAGGACGAACGGTTATCAGCGCAGGCACAGCGGCCCTTCCGTGATGAAAGGGGCCGAGAGACGCCGCAGGCCACACACAGTGAGCGACCGTGGGTGCCACATTCTTAGGCGAACACGCCCGCGGTGTCCTGCATGCGGGCCGACACCTCGCCCAGGTGATGCAGCGTGTCGCCGAAGCTCATTTCCATCTGCGTCAGGCGTTTGAAGTAATGGCTCACGATGTATTCGTCGGTCACGCCAATGCCACCATGCAGCTGCACCGCCTGCTGGCCGACAAAACGCATGGAGACACCGAGCTGGTACTTGGCGCGGGCCATGGCGGCGCGGCGTTCTGCGGCCGGGGCATTGAGCTTGAGGGATGCGTAATAACTCATGGAACGGGCCAGCTCCAGCTGCATCTTCATGTCGGCCACGCGGTGGCGCAATGCCTGGAAGCTGCTGATGAACACACCGAACTGTTTGCGGGTGTTCATGTACTCGACGGTGATGGCCAGGGTTTTGTCCATCACACCGACGGCTTCGGCGCAGGTCGCGGCGATGCCGATGTCCACGGCATGTTCCAGCGCCGTCAACCCGTCCAGCGTGATCAGCGTGGCCGACGCGTCCTTGAGCAGCACGTCGGCGGCGCGGCCGCCGTCCTGCGTGCCGTAGCCGCGGGTGGTGACGCCCGCGCCGGTGCGTTCGACCAGAAAAAGCGCGATCTTCCCGTTGGCCTGCGCAGGAACGATGAAGGCGTCCGCCTGGTCGCCCGCGGGTACTATGCTTTTTGTAGCTGTCAGCGCCCAGCCCGTGCCGGCTGCAGCCGCTTTTGCTTCACAAACATCGAGCTGGTAACGGGCCTTGCGCTCCTGCGAGGCCAGCACCACCAGCGCTTCGCCGCTGGCAATTTTGGGCAGCCAGGCGGCCTTGACGGCGTCCGGCGCGTAGCCGGCCAGGACCGCACCGGCGATCAGGGCCTGAGCCAGCGGCTCGGTGACGATGCCGCGGCCCAGCTCTTCCATCACCACCATGCCTTCCACCGGGCCCATGCCCATGCCGTCGTTGGCCTCCGGGATGTAAAGGCCGGCGAGGCCCAGTTCGGCAAGCTGGCCGTAGGCCTCGCGCGAGAAGCCGCCAGCTTTGGCGATGCCGCGGCGGCGCTCAAAGTCGTAGCCCTTGTCCACCCATTTGCGGACCGCGTCGCGCAATTGTTCCTGGTCGTCGGTGAAATCAAAATCCATGTTGTTCTTCCTTCTGGTCAGCCGAGCACGAACTGCGAAACGATGTTGCGCTGCACTTCGTTGGAGCCGCCGTAAATCGTGGTCTTGCGCAGGTTGAAATAAGTCGAGGCCAGCGGCGCGTTGGCAGCGATGCCACCCGGGAAGTCGCCCTGCCAGCCGGCTTCCATGGCTTCCTCGATAAACGGCAGGCTGAAGGGGCCAGCCGCCAGCATCATCAGTTCGCTGTAACGCTGCTGGATCTCGCTGCCGCGGATTTTCAGCAGGCCGGCGATGTCCAGCGAGTTCTTGCCGGACTTTTCGGCCGACAACACGCGCAGCACCAGCATTTCCAGTGCCACCACGTCAACTTCAAGCTTGGCGATCTCGTCGCGGAAACGCAGGTCGTCCCAGACGCCTTCGGTTTTCGCGATGCGCTTGAGGCGTTCCAGTTCGCGTTTGGCGCGGTTCACGTCGGCGATGTTGGTGCGTTCGTGGCTGAGCAAATGTTTGGCGTAGGTCCAGCCCTTGTTCTCTTCGCCGATCAGGTTGTTGGCAGGCACCTCGACGTTGTCGAACCAGACCTCGTTGACCTCGGCCTCGCCGTCGAGCAGCACGATGGGGCGTACGGTGACGCCGGGCGACTTCATGTCAATCAGCAGGAAGCTGATGCCGGTCTGCGGCTTGCCGGAGGTAGAGGTGCGCACCAGGCAGAAAATCCACTCGCCGTACTGGCCCAGCGTGGTCCAGGTTTTCTGGCCGTTGACGATGTATTTGTCGCCGACACGTTCGGCACGGCATTTGACCGACGCCAGGTCGGAACCGGAGCCCGGTTCGCTGTAGCCCTGGCTCCACCAGACCTCGCCGCTGCCGATGCCGGGCAGAAAGCGCTGCTGCTGCTCGGGGGTGCCGAAGGCCATGATCACCGGCGCCACCATCACCGGGCCGAAGGGCACGACGCGCGGCGCGCCGGCGAGCGCGCATTCTTCCTCGAACAAATGTTTTTGCACGGCGTTCCAGCCGGGGCCACCGAACTCCTTGGGCCAGGCATGGCCGAGCCAGCCCTTTTTGCCGAGGATTTTGGCCCAGCGCTGCATGTCGTCGCGGGACAGGCGCAGGGCGTTGTGCACCTTGTGCGAGATGTCGGCCGGCAGGTTGGCACCCACCCAGGCACGAATGTCTTCGCGGAATTTCTGTTCTTCAGGGGTGAAAGCTAGATCCATAAACGGCAGGTCTCCAATCGGTTCGGTAACGGCTCATTTTTAGCACGGTCGTTCGGAATTTTATGTCCCAGTTGGGACAAATAGCGAGGCGTTCCGCCTTGCAGAACCCCGGTGAAATCCGGTGGTCGCGCATGCCGGGATAATCCCTGCATCTTGCCGTCTTACCGCACCATCATCAGCGCCCTCAGTGTCGGCCAGATTCTTGTCTGGGCGGTTTTGTATTACGGCTTTTCCTCGTTTGTGCTGCCCATGCAGCGCGACATGGGCTGGAGCCAGCCCGACATCATGGGCGCCTTCACGCTGGGACTGATGGTCTGGGGGCTGGCGACCTACGCCGTGGGCGCAGCGATTGACCGGGGCCGGGGGCGCGAGGTGCTCAGCGGTGGCGCCTTGCTCGGGGCGGCCGGTTGTGCGCTCTGGTCGCAGGCGCACACGCTGCCTGTGCTTTACGCGGCCTGGGCCGTGCTGGGGCTGGCCATGGCGATGACGCTGTACGAGCCCGCCTTCATGGAGATCACCAAACGCTTTCCTGACCGTTACCGCCAGGGCATCACCACCATCACGCTGCTGGGCGGGTTTGCCAGCACGCTGTCTTTTCCGTCTGTGGCCTGGCTGCAGGCCCGGCTGGGCTGGCGGCCGGCGCTGGTGGTGATGGCGCTGGCCCTGCTGCTGGTGGCGCCCCTGCACGCCTGGGTGCTGCGCGGCGCGTGGAAGCGGCCGGTGGTGCCTGGTGCGGCGCCGGTGGCGCTGGCGCAAGACCAGGCGACCCTGCGCCAGGCCATGCAGGGAGCCACTTTCTGGCTGCTCACGGCCGCCTTTACTTTTTATATCTTTGCGATCTCGACCATCTGGGCGCATTTAATGCCGGCGTTTGAATCGCGCGGCTTGTCGCAGGCCGAGGCCGTGGCCGTCATGGTCTGGTTTGGCCCGGCCCAGGTGGCGGGCCGTTTTGCCTTCCTGTGGATGGGCCGCTCACTGACGCAGCGCGCGCTGGGGCTGGTGGTGCTGGCGCTGTTTCCGTGTGCGCTGGTGCTGTTTGCGGTGGGCCGCGAACCCGCGGTGCTGATCGCGTTTGCGGTGCTGTTCGGCGTGGCCAATGGCCTGATCACCATCGTGCGCAGCAACATCGTGCCCGACTTTTATGGCCGCGAACACGTGGGCCGCATCAGCGGCGCCATGTCGGGCATCGCGTTGTGCACGCGTGCTGCGGCGCCCTTTCTGGCGGCGTGGGCGCTGGTCGGGCTGGGCGGGTACACCGGACTGCTCTGGGGGCTGGTGGGCATGGGGGTCGCGTCATTCGGGCTGTTTGCACTTGCGCGGCGGCCTGTGCCGCGGCCTTGACCGCGATAATCCCGCGATCCTTTTCGTCTTATGTCCCCGTCCAAAAACATCGTCATCCTGATTTCAGGCAGCGGCTCCAACATGGCTGCGATTGTCCGGGCCGCGCAGCAGCAGGGCTGGCAGCAGCAGTTCGGCGCCACGGTCTCGGCCGTGATCAGCAACCGGCCCGGCGCGGCGGGCTTGCAACTCGCGCAATCGCTCGGCGTGGTCACGCAGGTGCTGGATCATTGCGCCTTTGAATCGCGCGAAGCCTTTGACGCCGCGCTGATGCAGTTGATCGATGGCCACCGGCCGGCACTGGTGGTGCTGGCCGGCTTCATGCGCATCCTCACGCCGGGCTTTGTCGGGCACTACGCCGGCCGCCTGATCAACATTCACCCGTCGCTGCTGCCGGCCTTCCCCGGCCTGAACACGCACCAGCGCGCCATCGATGCCGGTTGCCGGGAGGCCGGCTGCACGGTGCACCAGGTCACCGCCGACCTCGACCATGGCCCCATCCTCGCGCAGGCGGCGGTGCCGGTGCTGCCGGGCGACACCGCCGGGACACTGGCAACGCGCGTGTTGCTGGAGGAGCACCGGCTTTATCCGCAGGCGGTGCGTGACTGGTTGCAAAGCCAGCCCTGACGAGCCGATACAAAAAGATACCCGCGTTCGGTGCGCGGGTAAATCCAGTTTCAGCCTGGCCCCGTATTCAGTGCAGCCGCCGATGTCCCATTCCGGCTATCGGCTGGTTCATTTGAAAAGGGTATTCACATGCAAACAAAACACAAACTGGCTTCCATCGGTCTCGCGATGCTGATGTCCGTCACGGCGGCTTCTGCTTTCGCCCAGGTGATGGTCGGCGGTGCGCCCATGCTGGCGTCCAAGGACATCATCGACAACGCCGTGAACTCCAAGGACCACACCACGCTGGTGGCTGCGGTCAAGGCCGCGGGCCTGGTTGATACCTTGAAAGGCCCGGGTCCCTTCACCGTGTTCGCACCGACCAATGCGGCTTTTGCAGCCCTGCCCGCCGGCACGGTGGACACGCTGCTCAAGCCCGAGAACAAGGGCATGCTGACCGGCATCCTGACCTACCACGTGGTGCCCGGCAAATGGGACGCCGCCGCCATCAGCAAGATGATCGCCGACGGCAAGGGCATGGCCTCGATCAAGACCGTGGCCGGTGGCACGCTGGTGGCCAAGTCGGCCGGCGGCAAGGTCACCGTGACCGATGAAAAAGGCGGTGTGGCCACCGTGACGATTGCCGACGTGTACCAGTCCAACGGCGTGATCCACGTCATCGACAAGGTGCTGCTGCCGAAATAATTTCGCTTCGCCTCCCCTGGCGTCGCTGAAATCAAGCCCCCGAACGGTTGGCACCGCTCGGGGGCTTTTTTTTCGGGATCAGCGCGATTGCAACTGGTGCAGCGCCGCGCTGACGATGCTGGCCGCATCGACCCCGAAGAAACCCCGGAGCGCAGCGCGTGTGTCACTGCGGCCGAAACCGTCGGTGCCCAGGGTCAGGTAGCTGCGACCCGCAGGAAGGAAGGCGCGGATGCTTTCAGGCACGGCGCGCACGTAGTCGGTCGCCGCGATGATGGGGCCTTCGCTGCCCTGAAGTTGTTCTGTGATGAACGGCACGCGCCGTTCGGACTGAGCCTGTCCAGGCCGGTCGCGGGACGTGTGGCGTGACCCTTCGGCAAGCTCAGCGCGAACGGATGCGAGTGCCTGCTTCTGGCAGGCGGCACCGTCGCGTGCGAGTTCGCTCCAGCTCGTCACGCTGTACACCGTCGCCTCGATGCCACGCTCTGCGAGTTGCTGCGCTGCCCTGATGACCTCGGTCAAAATCGCGCCAGAACCCATCAGGGTCACTTTTTCAAGCGTTTTAGGGCTCTGGCCCTTGTCTGGCGGGCGTGAGTAGCTACTGAATTCATAGCAGCCACGGAGAATGTCCGCCTCCGCACCGGGCCGCAGGTCCGGCTGGGCATAGTTCTCGTTCATCAGCGTGACGTAATAAAACACGTCCTGCTGCTCCACCATCATCTCGCGCACGCCCTGGTCGATGATGACGGCCAGCTCGCAGGCAAAAGCCGGGTCCCATGCCTTGCAGTTCGGAATGGTCGCGGCCACCAGGTGGCTGGAGCCGTCCTGGTGCTGCAGGCCTTCGCCGCCCAGCGTGGTGCGGCCCGAGGTCGCGCCCAGCAAAAAGCCGCGGGCGCGCTGGTCGGCGGCGGCCCAGATCTGGTCGCCGACGCGCTGGAAGCCGAACATCGAGTAGTAGATGTAGAAGGGCAACATCGCCAGCCCGTGCACGCTGTAGCTGGTGGCCGCGGCGGTCCAGCTCGCCAGCGCGCCGGCTTCGCTGATGCCTTCTTCCAGAATCTGCCCGTCGCGCGCTTCGCGGTAACTCAGCACCGAACCGATGTCTTCCGGTGCGTATTTCTGGCCGACGCTCGAGTAGATGCCGACCTGCTTGAACAGGTTGGCCATGCCGAAGGTGCGCGCCTCGTCGGCCACGATGGGCACGATCTTCGGGCCGAGCGCCGGGTCCTTGAGCAAGGCGCCCAGCATGCGCACAAAAGCCATGGTGGTGCTCATCTCCTTGCCGTCGGCGGCCAGCGCGAACTGCGCGTAGGCGGGCAGGGCAGGGACGGCCACGGTGTCGGCCTTGGATGCGCGCTGGGGCAGGTAGCCGCCAAGCGCCTGGCGTTTGGCGTGCAGGTACTGCATCTCTGCGCTGTCTGCGGCCGGCTTGTAGAAGCTCAGGGTTTTGGCCTGCTCGTCACTGAGCGGCAGGTTGAAGCGGTTGCGGAATTCGATCAGGTCCTCGCCGTCGAACTTCTTTTGCGAATGGGTGGTCATCCTGCCCTGGCCGGCGCTGCCCATGCCATAACCTTTTTTGGTGTGCGCCAGGATCACCGTGGGCTGGCCGCGGTGCTTCGCGGCCGCGGCATAGGCGGCGTGAATTTTGACCAGATCGTGGCCGCCGCGTTTGAGCCGGTCGATCTGCTCGTCGCTCATGCCCTGGGCCAGCCGTGCCAGCGCTTCGTTCTGGCCGAAAAAGCTGTCGCGGTTGAAACGGCCGTCCTTGGCGGCAAAGGTCTGCATCTGGCCGTCCACGGTCTGCGCAAACGCCTGGGCCAGGGCGCCGCTCAGGTCGCGTGCGAACAGGCCGTCCCAGTCACTGCCCCAGACCAGCTTGATGACGTTCCAGCCCGCGCCGGCAAACAGTTTTTCCAGCTCGTCGATGATGCGGCCGTTGCCGCGCACCGGGCCGTCCAGGCGCTGCAGGTTGCAGTTGACGACCCAGACCAGGTTGTCCAGGCCTTCGCGTGCGGCCAGGGTCAGCGCGCTCATGGATTCGGGTTCGTCCATCTCGCCATCGCCGAACACGCCCCAGACCTTGCGGCCTGTGCAGTCGAGCAGGCGCCGGTGCGTGAGGTAGTGCATGAAACGCGCGTGGTAGATGGAGCTGATCGGACCGATTCCCATGGAGCCGGTCGGGAACTGCCAGAAGTCCGGCATCAAATAGGGATGCGGGTAGCTGGACAGGCCTTGCGCGCCCTGGCCGGGTGCGGAGAGTTCCTGCCGGTAAAAGCCCAGGTCTTTTTCGGTGAGCCGGCCTTCGAGGTAGGCGCGTGCATACACGCCGGGCGCGCTGTGTGGCTGGAAGAACACCAGGTCGCCGCGATGCTGACCGGGCGCCAGGCCTTCGCGCGCGCGGAAGAAATGGTTGAAGCCGGTTTCGAACAAATCGGCGGCGCTGGCGTAACTGGCGATGTGGCCGCCGAGTTCCGCCGAGCCGCCGGACTCGGCCTGGTTGGCGCGCACCACCATGGCCAGCGCATTCCAGCGCATCAGCGAGGCCAGGCGTTCCTCGATGGCCAAGTCGCCGGGGAACACCGGCTGCTCGTTCACGCTGATGCTGTTGACATAAGGCGTGGACAACTCGGGCGTCCAGCCGACACGCTGCTCACGCGCCAGCCGGGCCAGTTCGTCAAGCACAAAACGCGCGCGCGCCGGCCCTTGCGCCGCAGCCAGCGCGGTGAAGGCTTCGCGCCATTCGGCGGTTTCCTGGGGGTCGGTGTCAGGCTGGGAAGTGGGGGCGGTGTCGCGTAACAGCGCTTGCAGGGGCAAAGGTGCGTTCATGGCGCCAATATACGGCGTGACCATCGGCAGGAATGATTGATATGCGTCTTGAAACTTGATTTGGCGGCATAAAATGCTGAAAAACTACTTCATTGAAGTGTATGAAGCTTGATGTCATCGATTTACGGATTCTTGGCGAATTGCAGCGCGATGGGGCGCTGTCCAATGTGGAGCTGGCGCGGCGCGTGCATTTGAGTCCTTCGCCTTGCCTGGCGCGTGTCAAGGCGCTGGAAGCGGCGCGGGTGATTGACCGCTACGTCGCCATCGTCAACGCCGCCGCCCTCGGGCTGGGCCTGATGGTGTTCATCTCGATCAGCCTGCGCTCGCAAAGCAAGGAGTCGCTGGCCGAGTTCGAGCGGCGCATCGCCGAACACGACGAGGTGATGGAGTGTTACCTCATGACCGGTGACAGCGACTACCTGATCCGGGTGGCCGTGGCCGACATGGGCGCGCTGGAGAAATTCATCCTGGAGCAACTCACGCCGATCCCGGGCATTGACAAGATCCGCTCCAGTTTTGCGCTCAAGCAGGTCAGGTACAAAACCGCCCTGCCACTGCCTGCCGCCTGACGGCGCCTGACTCAGCCCATCGGCGCCTGAACTGGCTTGGGTCCGTCGTCATGCAGCGCGGGGTGGGAGACTTCGATCGCATTGATCTTTGCCACCAGATCCTCGCGCCGCACGCTGTCTTCCGGCGGCAGGCTGACTGGCTCACCGGCGGTTTCGACAAACTGGACATAACGCTTGGGCCCGGGGCTCATGCGGCGCAGCCGGGTTTTCAGGCTGTCGATGATCTGCTGGCCGGTGAGGCGCTCCGGGGTGCCGTGCCAGATCGCAATGTGCAGGTTGAAGGCATTCGGATCATCGAGCTTGTCCGACAGGCGGATGCAATCGGCGAGGATTTTGGTCGAGACCTCGGAGACGGCTTCGCGATTGACGGGGCCCTCGATCAACATCAGGAACATGTTTTCGTCGTAACGCACCACGGTGTCCATGTCGCGTGCAGCGCGCCGCAGGATGGCACCCACCCGGGACAGCGCAACGCTGCGTTTGTGATCGTTCAGCTCGTCAGGGCTCGGTACCTGGTCCAGCCAGCGCAGCATCACGATGCCGCATTCCGAGCGCCGCCGGCTTGCGCGCAGCAGCATCTGCCCCAGGCGGTTGTCGATCACGCGGGGCAACATCAGCCCGCTCGCCGGGTCGTAGTTGGCCAGGGCTGCGATGCGGTGGTTGGAAAACAGTGCAGCCCGGCTGCGCCAGGCCAGCACAAAAAATATCCACAGAAGGCCGACCATGGCCGACAGCACACCGGCCGCCTGAGCCAGCTCAATGTTTTTGATCCAGCCGGCGTTGTAGAAGATCCGGGCAATGGCGGCCAGTGCGATGGGCGCGGTGCCCAGCAGCAGCAGCTGGTTCCAGGCCTGCCCGCGCAGCGCCATCCAGATCAGGCTGCCCAGGATGGTGACGGTGGCCACGCCCAGCCACAGGTTGCGCATGTCGCGCGGAATGAAATCCTGTTGGATGGCCATGAGCGCGGCCATCAGCAGGCTGCCGGCGGTCACCGCCACCAGCAGCTTGTAGACGTGCGGATGGCCGCTGCGCGCATAGCTGGCCTCGGCGCAGAACCAGGCCCCTGCCGCCACGCTCAGCGCTGCCGAGACCCAACCCATGACCTGGTTGAGGTGGGCGCTGCCCGGCCAGATGCGCCAGCTGCCGTAGCCGATCAGCACCAGCTGGGTGAACATCAGCGTCACCACCACGGCGCCGAACCACAGAAACACCCGGTTGCGCGCCATGGTGAAGGCGGCGATGCTGAGTGCGGCCAGCACGCTGAACATGCCCCACATCAGGCCGATCACCACGCCCACACGGGAGGCACCGTTGACGTACTGGATGGGCGACAGCAACATCGGGCCGGCGGTGAGTGCGCGGTTGTTCTCGAAGCGCAGGTAATAAGTCTGCATCTTGTCGGTGCGGGTCCGCAGCTCGAAACTGGGCACGCGCGTGGGCAGCGACCAGTCCTTTGGCGCCAGCGCTTCGCCGGCAACCTGTAGCCGCCAGGCGCCCAGCGGCCCGGGCGAAAACAGGCTGGCCTTGACCAGTGCCTGCCCCGGCAAGCGGATGAACCAGGTCTGCACCGACTCGGTGGCCGGCAGCGAAAACCGGGCCCACACATCCTGGCTGGGCGATGTGGGCAACACGGTGGTGGGGGTGTAGGGCTCAAAACGCCAGGGGCCGGAGGTGTTCAGGGCGTCGGGTGAAGCCAGGC
>CAMLDT010000056.1 GCA_946479075.1 uncultured Polaromonas sp. | reverse complement strand
CTTCACCCAGATGGGCGGCGAGGGCGTGCCCTGGGTCGGCCAGCAGCCTTTCACCACCGACCAGCACATTTTTGCCAACCTCGGTGATGGCACTTATTTCCACAGCGGCTCGCTGGCGGTGCGCCAGTCGATTGCGGCCGGCGTGAACATCACCTACAAAATCCTCTACAACGACGCGGTCGCCATGACCGGCGGCCAGCAGGTTGGTGAGCGGCCCGAAGGCCATTCGGTGGTGCAGATCGCCCAGTCCATGCGCGCCGAGGGCGCGGCCAAAATTGTGGTGGTGACCGACGAGCCGGAAAAATACGAGGGCGTGGCGCTGGTGGACGGCGTGGCTGTGCATCACCGTGACGAGCTCGATGCGATCCAGCGGCAGTTCCGTGAAATCAAGGGCACCACCGTCATCATTTACGACCAGACCTGTGCCACCGAAAAACGGCGCCGCCGCAAACGCGGCAGCCTGGTCGATCCGGCGCGCCGCGTGGTCATCAACGAACTGGTCTGCGAAGGCTGCGGTGATTGCGGCGTGCAGTCCAACTGCCTGAGCGTGGAGCCGCTGGAAACCGAATTCGGCCGCAAGCGCCAGATCAACCAGTCCACCTGCAACAAGGACATGTCCTGCCTGAAAGGCTTCTGCCCGAGTTTTGTGACCGTCGAAGGCGGGCAACTCAAGAAAAAGGCCAAGGGCAAGGCGGCCTCGCCGTTCGAGATGGGTGCGCTGCCCGAGCCGCGCATTCCGGGCACGGAAGGTGTGGACGGCAAGGTCTGGGGCATCGTGGTGGCCGGTGTCGGCGGCACCGGTGTCATCACCATTGGCCAGTTGCTGGGCATGGCCGGCCACATCGAAGGCAAGGGCATCGTCACCCAGGACGCCGGCGGCCTGGCGCAAAAAGGCGGCGCGACCTGGAGCCATGTGCTGATCGGGGCGTCGCAGGACGACATCCGCACCACCCGCGTCGGCATGGCCGGCGCCGACCTGATCATCGGTTGCGACCCCATCGTGGCTGCCGGCAAGGAAACGGTGCTGCGCATGCGCGAGGGCCGCACCCATGTGGCGCTCAATTCCTACAGCACGCCGACGGCGGCTTTTGTGCACAACGCCAACTGGCAGAACCCGGCCGAGGCCTGTGCCGCGGAAATTGTCAAGGCGGTGGGCGTGGACGGTGTCGGCGCCTTCAATGCCGATGCAGCGTCCACCAAACTGATGGGCGACAGCATTTACACCAACCCCATGATGCTGGGCTACGCCTGGCAAAAAGGCTGGATCCCGCTCGAACACGCCTCGCTGATGCGCGCCATCGAGCTCAATGCCGTGGCCGTGGACAGCAACAAGACGGCCTTTGAGTGGGGCCGCCGTGCGGCCCACGATTTGGCCTCGGTTGAAAAGCTGCTGGGCTCGGCGCAAGTGATTGCCATGCCGGCGCCGCGCCAGGGCCTGGCCGATCTGGTGGCGCGTCGCGTTGCCTTTCTCACGGATTACCAGAATGCCGCCTATGCGAAGCGCTACGAAAGCTTTGTGAATCGCGTCGAACAGGCCGAATCGGCGCTGGGCAAGACCCAGCTCACCCAGGCGGTCGCCAGGTATCTGTTCAAGCTGATGGCTTACAAGGACGAGTACGAGGTTGCGCGCCTGCATACTGACCGCAGCTTTCATGACAAGGTCGGTGCCATGTTTGAAGGCGACTACAAGCTCAATTACCATCTCGCACCGCCCATGATTGCGAAAACCAACGACAAGGGCGAGTTGCAAAAGCAGAAATTCGGGCCGTGGATGCTCACCGCCTTCAAACTGCTGGCCCGGCTCAAAAACTTGCGCGGCACCGCGCTGGACCCATTCGGCCGGACGGAGGAGCGCCGCATGGAGCGCGCCTTGATTGGCCAGTACGAGGCCAGCATCGAGGAAATTCTGCAGTCCCTGGACGCCGGCAACCATGCGGCGGCGCTGGAGGTGGCGCGTATTCCTGAGTTGATCAAGGGTTACGGCCACGTCAAGGCCCGCCATGCCGCGCTGGCCCAGCAGCAATGGACCGCGGCGATGGCTGCATTCCGCCAGCCGGCCGCCGGGCCGCACGCGCTGGCGGCCTGAACCCGTTCAGTGCCCGTACGGGCGGCCGGCCGCGGCGGGGCCACAGAGCCCCCGCCAGACCACGGGTTACAAGTGTTTACCGGCAGCGGCCGCATACAATCAGGCCCTCCGCGCCCCGCGGCTTGACGAGGGGTGCCCGATTATTGTTGTGGAGTCTGCCGTGTTTATTTCTTCCGCGTTTGCCCAAACCGCCCCTGTCGCCGCTGCCGAAGGCGGCATGATGTCTTCGCTCACCAGCATGCTGCCGCTGGTGCTGATGTTTGTGGTTCTTTACTTTGTGATGATCCGTCCGCAAATGAAGAAGCAGAAAGAGCACCGCGCCATGATCGACGCGCTGGCCAAGGGCGATGAAGTCGTGACCGCCGGCGGATTGCTGGGCAAAGTCACCCGGATGGGGGAAGCCTACCTGGGCATCGAGATCGCGAACGGCGTGGAAATCCAGCTGCAGCGAAGCGCCATCGTTCAGGTGTTGCCCAAGGGCAGCATCAAGTAAGAACAAGCAGCAAAGTTTTTTTGAGAGCCGGCGCCTGCCGGCTTTTTGGTCCCCAGTTTCCCCAGGAGCACTACGCTCATGAATCGTTATCCGGTCTGGAAGTACGCGATCATCGTCGTCGCCTTGCTGATTGCCGCCCTGTACACCTTGCCCAACTTTTTTGGCGAGGCGCCTGCCGTGCAGGTGTCCAGCGCCAAAACCAGCGTCAAGATCGACAGCACCACGGTGGCGCGGGTTGAGCAGGCCCTGAAAGAGGCCAACATCACGCCGGAAGCGGTGGCTTTTGACGCCACCTCGGTCAAGGCGCGCTTCGGGGACACCGACACCCAGCTCAAGGCCAAGGACGCCATCGAAAAAGCGCTGTCGCCCGATCCTGCTTCACCTTCCTACATCGTTGCGCTCAACCTGCTCTCGCGTTCACCTGCCTGGCTGACAGCGCTGAACGCCCGGCCCATGTACCTCGGCCTCGATCTGCGGGGCGGTGTGCATTTCATGCTGCAGGTGGACATGCAGGCGGCGCTGACCAAAAAGGCCGAATCCCTGGCCGGTGACCTGCGCCTGGTGTTGCGCGAGAAAAACATCCGTCACAGCGGCATCAACCGCAATGGCCAGACCATCGAGATCAAGTTCCGCGACACGGCCACGCTGGAAGCTGCCAGAGGGGTCTTGCAGGACCAGTTTGCGGACCTGCAAACCACGGAGGTGCCCGATGGCGGCGAGTTCAAGGTGGTCGCAAGCATCAAGCCCGAAGCTGCCCGCCGGGTTCAGGATCAGGCGCTCAAGCAGAACATGGTGACCCTGCACAACCGGATCAACGAGCTGGGCGTCGCCGAGCCGGTGATCCAGCAGCAGGGCCTGGACCGCATCGTGGTGCAGCTTCCCGGGGTGCAGGACACCGCCAAGGCCAAGGACATCCTGGGCCGTACCGCCACGCTGGAAATGCGGCTGGTTGACGAAAGCAGCGAGGGCCGAGCTGCTGAAGCC
The DNA here is from genome assembly GCA_946479075.1 of uncultured Polaromonas sp. The sequence goes on along the minus strand of CAMLDT010000056.1, from coordinate 13,797 downwards.
GGGTCCGGCGTGGTGCCTTTTGGGTCCGAGCGTTTTCTTGAGCGTGACGGCCGTGCCGTGATTGTCAAGAAGCAGGTGATCCTGACCGGCGAAAGCCTGACGGACGCGCAGCCCGGCTTTGATTCGCAGAGCCAGCAGCCCAAGGTGGATCTGACGGTGGACGCCAAGGGCGGACGCATCATGCGCGACACCAGCCGCGAGAACGTCAAGAAACGCATGGCGATTGTCCTGTTTGAAAAGGGCAAGGGCGAGGTGCTCACAGCGCCGGTGATCCAGAGCGAACTGGGCAACCGGTTCCAGATTTCCGGCTCCATGAGCGTGGTCGAGGCCAACGACCTCGCGCTGCTGCTGCGCGCGGGTTCACTGGCGGCTCCCATGGAAATCATCGAGGAGCGGACCATCGGCCCCAGCCTGGGGGCTGAAAATATCGCCAAGGGCTTTCACAGCGTGGCCTGGGGTTTCCTGGTCATCGTGGCCTTCATGGCGGTGTATTACATGCTGTTCGGGCTGTTTTCCGGCCTGGCGCTGGCGGTCAACCTGATGCTGCTGGTGGCGGTGCTGTCCATGCTGCAGGCGACACTGACCTTGCCGGGCATGGCGGCCATGGCGCTGGCGCTGGGCATGGCCATCGACTCCAACGTCCTGATCAACGAGCGGGTGCGCGAAGAGTTGCGCAACGGCGCTTCGGCGCAGGCCGCCATTCACACCGGCTATGAACGCGCCTGGGCCACCATCCTGGACTCCAACATCACCACGCTGATCGCTGGCCTGGCCCTGCTGGCTTTCGGTTCCGGGCCGGTGCGTGGTTTTGCGGTGGTTCACGTGATCGGCATCCTGACCAGCATGTTCTCGGCGGTGTTTTTCTCACGCGGACTGGTCAATCTCTGGTACGGTCGGCAAAAGAAGCTGAAAACCGTGTCCATCGGCACCGTGTGGCGCCCAGCCGGCGGCGCAAGTGTCCCTGCCAAACCGGGCAAGTCCGCAGCTTCGGCTGGTTAGACAAGAACAAGAAGGAGGACGTCATGGAGTTTTTCAAGATCCGCAAGGACATCCCGTTCATGCGGCATGCCCTGGTCTTCAACGTGATTTCGTTCACGACCTTTGTGCTGGCGGTGGTTTTCCTGTTTTCGCGCGGCCTGAACCTGTCGGTGGAATTTACCGGCGGTACGGTGATGGAGGTCAGCTATTCCCAGCCGGCCGACGTCGAGAAGGTCCGCGGCACCGTCGCCGGGCTTGGTTTTACCGATGTGCAGGTACAGAATTTCGGCACGGCACGTGATGTGATGATTCGCCTGCCGGCGCAAAAAGGGGTAACGACCGCGCAACAGAGTGACAGGGTGATGGCGGCGCTGAAGGCCGGTGATCCTCAAGTCCTGCTGCGCCGTACCGAATTTGTCGGCCCCCAGGTCGGCGAGGAGCTGGCCCAGGATGGCCTGAAGGCACTGGCCATGGTGGTGGTGGGCATCATGATCTACCTGGCCCTGCGGTTTGAGTGGAAATATGCGGTTTCCGCCATCATTGCCAACTTGCATGATGTCGTCATCATTCTTGGGTTCTTTGCCTTTTTCCAGTGGGAGTTTTCGCTGTCCGTGCTGGCGGCGGTGCTGGCTGTGCTGGGCTACTCGGTCAATGAATCCGTGGTGATTTTTGACCGGATTCGCGAGAATTTCCGGCGCTACCGCAAGATGGATACCGTACAGATCATCGACAACGCCATCACCTCGACCATCAGCCGCACCATCATCACCCACGGGTCCACCCAGATCATGGTGCTGTCCATGCTGCTTTTCGGCGGACCGACGCTGTTTTACTTCGCACTGGCGCTGACCATCGGCATCTGTTTCGGCATTTACTCTTCCGTGTTTGTGGCCGCTGCGATTGCGATGTGGCTGGGCATCAAGCGTGAGGATCTGGTCAAACCTGCCGGTAAAAGGGATGAAAACCCGAACGACCCGAATGCCGGAGCCACGGTGTAGCCTGCAGCCCCACCACTGATCACGGCCGTGGCTGCACCCAACAAACAGGACCTTCGCCTCGCGCGGCAGGCGCGTGAGCAGTTTGTAGCCCATGCTGCGGGGGTGATGCCGGCACTGGCCGCCGATATCAAGGCCCGCTTGTCCGCAGCAATGGACGAGGCCGGCAATGCCCGCGAGATGCAGGATCGGCGGGACGGCTGGATTTCATTTCAGGAAAATGAAACCATCTGGGTCAATGCCACCACGCAAGCCTGGAAAAAAGCGCTGGTCACCCCTGCTGCCACCGCCTCGATGCCGCTGGACAGCGGGAAATTCGAGTTGATGGGCAACGAGGTGATGGAGAACAAGATCCTCGCCTCACGGCTGGCGTTGCGCCTTCTCGACAGCGCCAGCTGGGAACTCAATGATTTGCGCTTGCGGATCCAGGGTCTGGAGGGCGTTCCTGAACTGGCCAAGGAAGACATCCTCCGGCCCGAAGTGCTGTCGCAAAACCTGGTTGAGCAATGGACGCTGGCGCCCTTGTCGCGGGAGTTGTGGCTCACCGTGCAGGACCTGATCCAGCAGCGCCTGACGGCCCACCTGCTGGAGGCCTACCGGGCCGCCAACGAATTCCTGATCAAGGAAAACGTCATGGTCGACATTGACCGGCGAGCCCTGGTCAAACGCACCCCCTCTGCAACGCCCACGACAACGCCCGCCAAGGTGTCCAGATCGGCAGGCCTGCCGTCCAGAAGCCGGGCCGACTCCCCTGCCGGTCCAGGTGGTGGAGCGGGCGGCTCCGGGCGGCAGGAGGACGGGCTGGATGGAGACTGGGATACCGCCAGTGACCTGTCGGGGGTTTCAGGCAGGTCGGGACATGGCGGCTACCCGGGCGGTGCTTCGGGAGGGCGTGGGCCGGGAACCGGCGGTACAGCGGGCGGCGCCGGCGGCAGCGGCAGTGCGTACGGCGGTGGCGGTGCCTCCGCGGGACGGCCTGGTGGCGTTGGCGGGCCGGGCGCCAGGGGCGCTGGTGCTCGAAGCGCCAGGTCAGGCGGTGAAGGGACCGGTTCGGAAATGGCGGCCGCCCGACGCGATATCCAGGATGAAACGCGGATGCAGACCGGCACTTCACCGCTGGCGCGGGCCCGCATGCGCGCCCAGGGCGTGATGGGTCATCTCAAGCGCCTGCTGTCGGATCATGCGGTCGAATTCGACCAGACCCACGCCCACCAGCCCTCGCCGCAATTGGCCCAGGCCCTGGCCAGAGTGCCGTCCGCCGCCGGGAGCGGTGCCGGCAACAGCTACGAAGGGACGGTCGTCGATGCGCCAGACCAGATTTATGGCGAGGTGCAGGTGGAGGAGGCCGCGGGGGCGCTGCGCCAGCGCACCACCGCCCTCAAACAGGCGGCAGCGACCTCCAGCGAAAAGGCCACCATCGAAATTGTGGCCCTGATGTTCCAGAGCATCCTTGCGGAGGATCGCATTCCTCCTGCAGTGCGGGTGTGGTTCGCGCGCCTGCAAATGCCGGTGTTGCGTGTGGCCATCTCCGAGCCCGAATTTTTTGGATCGCTGCAGCATCCTGCGCGGCGCCTGATCGACCGCATGGGCTCGTGCGTGCTGGGGTTTGACGCCACGGTGGCGGGCGGCGCCCTGGAAATCGAAGTCAAGCGTGTGGTGCAGGTGATCGAGCAGTACCCCGAGACAGGCCGGCGCGTGTTCCAGCTGGTTTACGACGAGTTCCAGAAGTTCCTGTCCAAGTTTCTTTCCGAGCAGGGCAGTGCCGCGCGTGTGGTGACCGTGGCCCAGCAGCTTGAGCAAAAAGAAACCATGGCGATCCAGTACACGATCGAGATGCGCAACATGCTCAATGACATGCCGGTGCGCGAAGAGATCCGGGAGTTCCTGTTCAAGATCTGGGCGGAAGTGCTGGCGATTGCCGCCATGAAAAATGGTCCCCAGCACCAGGACACCATCACGCTCAAACAGGCCGCGGCCGATCTGGTCTGGGCGGCGAGCGCCAAGCCGAACCGCAACGACCGCGCACGCGTGATCGCCGATTTGCCCAAGCTGCTTCAGTTGCTGCGCATGGGCATGGCCATGCTGGGCATGGCCACGCCGGTGCAGGATCAGCACCTGAAGATCATCAGCGAGATCCTCGCAGACGCCTTCATGTCAAAAACCGACGCCATCTCCATTGAGCGCATCGACGAGATGGCCAAGCGTCTGGCCAATCTGGAAGACTACCTGTCCGATGAAGATGTGGGCGACCTGCCGCTGGATGCCGAAAACCTGGTGATGATGATCGGCATTGACGTGTCCAATCTGGCCGTGATTGCCGATGGCGGCAGCCGGCCCAGCGAGGCCATGCGCGCCTGGGCCCAGGAGCTTCAGCTCGGCGCCTGGTTCAGCCTGGACCACAACGGCCAGGTCAGCCATGTGCAGTTCGCCTGGCGCAGTGAGCGCAAACAGCTGCATCTGTTTGCGTCCGCCGACGGCCGCCATTTCCTGATCCAGGCGCGTCGCCTCGCGGCCTATCTGCAGGCTGGGTTGCTGGTTCCGACGGAAGACGAGGCGCTGACCGTGCGCGCCACACGCGACGCCTTGGCCAAGCTGGACGCCAACCCGGAGCGCCTGTTAGGCTAGTCGCCAGCGCGGTGGGGGCTTGGTTTTTCCGCAGGGTTTCCCGAGGAAAATGCACCCCCTCGGGGGGCAGAGAGCTGCGCGAAGCAAGCGAACGTGGGGGGCTGGTTTTTCCGCAGGGTTTCCCGAGGAAAATGCACCCCTCGGGGGGCAGAGAGCTGCGCGAAGCAAGCGAACGTGGGGGGCTGGTTTTTCCGCAGGGTTTCCCGAGGAAAAATGCACCCCCTCGGGGGGCAGAGAGCTGCGCGAAGCGAGCGAACGTGGGGGCTCTATCAATGCGCCACGCGGACATCCGCGTCGTCGCACAGTTCGTCGAGAACCAGCGCATCGGGCTCTTCACCAAAACTCCAGTACACCATCAGCACGATGATCTTGAGCTCGTCGAGCACCAGGGGATCGCCGGGGGCAGCCATGGCGCGGTCCATGACGATTTCCCGCATGTGCGGCGGCAAGACCCCCGAAGACTCCAGGAAATTCACGAACCCCAGGGCTTCGGCGCCCAGATGCTCCTGCTCGGCGACCGAATAGACACGAAGGCTGCCGGCGGACTGGGGCTGAAACGCGGGAATGGCGGGCAGCGCAGCGGCGTTGCCATCGGCTTCCGGAACCACGGGGCCAGGCAGGCCTTGCTGGGTGTGCTGGGCAGCGATGTGGAGGCCATTGAGCCACACCAGCGCGGCCTCGATTTCTTCAGCCTCAAAGCCGACCGCCGTGAGCTTGCGGCTCAACTGGTGCAACTCGGGGCAGGCGTCGCCTTGCCAATAATTCTCGTAAACATACACCAGCACTTCAAACATGCGTCCAATATAACGCAGTTGCCAGGCGCGGGTGCACGCGGCGCCGACGGCCAGACTCAGCCGAGGGCGATGCGTTGAAACAGGCCGCCGGGCAGCCGCGCAACGGCGTTGTTCATTTCGAGTTCCAGCAGTTGCCCCTGCAACGCCGGGGTGGCCAGCCCGGTGCGGGCCTGCAGCGCGTCCAGGGTGACAGGGTCGAAGCCCATCGCGGCAAGCAGGGAGGACTCCACGGAATCAGGCGCTGAACCCGCGTCCGCGGCCGTGGACGCGGCGAAGGGCAGATGCAACTCTTCCAGCACATCCTGTGCCGATTCCACCAGCTTGGCGCCCTGCTTGATCAGGGCATGGCAGCCACGCGACTGCGGTGAATGGATGGATCCGGGGATCGCAAACACATCCTTGCCCTGTTCTGCGGCCAGGCGGGCAGTGATCAGCGACCCTGACTTCAGGGCCGCTTCAACCACCAGCGTTCCTTGCGCCAGGCCTGAAATGATCCGGTTGCGCTTGGGGAAGTTGGGCGTCAGGGGCGGCATTCCCAGCGGAAACTCACTGATGATCAGCCCCTGGGCGGCAATCCGGTGCGCCAGTTCAAGATGTTTTTTGGGGTACACCCGGTCCAGGCCGGTGCCCACGACGGCGATGGTGGTGCCGCCGCCCAGCAAGGCGCCGTCGTGGGCGGCCCCGTCGATGCCCAGGGCCAGGCCCGAGACCACACACAGATCGGCCGCGCCGAACACCTTTGCAAATTGCCTGGCGTTGGACTCCCCTTGTGGTGTCGGGTTGCGGCTGCCCACCACGGCCAGGCAAGGCGCTCTGTTTTTGATAGCTGCTTGTGCGCGCACATCGGGCGTTCCAAGCATATAAAGCATGGAAGGAGGATCTTCGATGTCGAGCAGCGCAGGCGGGTAACCGGGGTCGCCCAAGGTGACCACCTGGTGGTTCTCACTGGCCTCCAGCCAGGCCAGCGTGACTTGCAACTGTTCAGCGAAGGCGGCGGGTTCGGCCCGCAGCGCGTCGGCGAGTTTGTCGGAGCCCAGTTGCCGCAAGGTGCTGGCGGGCTGCTCGAAAATGGCCTGGGCGGAACCAAAAGCGGCCAGCAGTTTGCGCGCAGCCGTGTTGCCCAGACCGGGCGTCATCGCGAGGCGCAGCCAGGCGCCGAGTTCAGTGGCGTGCATGGCCACGGGAGCGCACTGGCTTCAGTTCGGGTTGGTGAAGCGGTCGCCCACTTTTGCGCCATCGTTGACCTGCAGCACCAGGGCATAAGACAGCTTTTCGAAGGTGCGGAAAACAATCAGCAATCCGTTGCGCTCGTTGGGCAGCCTGATCTGGGTGCGGGGCGAGTCGGTGCGGTCCGTCATCTGGATGCCGCTTTGCTGGATGGCCATGACGTGGCCACGCTCCAGGCCATCCCGGGCCCCGCGGTTGAGCACCACGACCTGGTTGCCGCCGGCATAACGCACGGCGCTGCCGTAAATCGACACAATCTGGCCTTCGATCTGCGTTGCCGGTGCCCTGGGCACATAGCTGAGCAGCTCACGCGGCGGCTCTGCCACCAGGCGGTCGCCGATGCGCATCTCTTCCTTGGCCACCAGGATGTCGATGGTGGCCGGGACGATGTCGGTGGACACCTTGCCGTCCTTGCCGTTCACATTGACCGTGGTTTCGCCGCGCACCAGCTCGGCCTTGCCGAGAAACTGGGCTTCATAACCGAGGATTTCCCCAGTGCTGGGGTCTTTCAGCGGCGTGGCGTTGCGGAACACCCGGTAGTCGATGGGCTGGCCCTTGGCGGCGCTCAGCGGCGCGCCACCTTCCTTGCTGCTGTAGCTGCCGCGCGCGTAGGCGCGGTCACCACGGCTGAGCAGCACACGGCCTTCCTGGGTGGCCACAATTCGCGGCGCCAGGGCAAATGTTGCCTCGTCGACGATCAGTGCTTCGGACAGAAAGGGTTCAATGGCCTGGGGCGCCAGGGTGGGAATCGCCGCATCTGCCAGCGACTCATAACGGGTGCGGGGGGACACGCGCACGGTATCACCCGGCGCGCCGTCGGCACCGCGCCGGGTGCGCAAGATGGCGCGCCCGTTGCTTTTGTCCAGATAAAGCTGCTGGCCGGGGTAAATGCGGTGCGGGTTGCGGATATCTTCGAGGTTCATCCCCCACAGCTCGGGCCAGCGCCATGCACTTTTGAGAAACATGCCCGAGATGGCCCACAGGGTATCGCCGCGCTTGACCGTGTATTCGTCCGGCGCGTTGGGCGCCAGGTCGGCCAGCGGCACGCCGGTCTGGGCCACCTGGTTGGCCGTGGCGCGCTGGCCTGGTGTGATCGGGAAATTCTGGGCATGCAGGCCTGCTGTGCTTACCAACAGTGCTGCTGCCATTGAAATTTGACTGAAACGACCAGACATAGTTTGCATCCCTAGGCCCCTGGGGGGCTCGCACTGCCTGCGGCCCGAGGCCGGCAAGCCGTGTTTGTAACTTGATAAATCACTATCGATTTTGTACTTAAGCCCTTGATTAGGCAACGAATATGCGATTTCGCAACTCCCGGGGCACTGAAAATTAGGGAAAATTAGCGAAAATAGCGACATCTGATTGTTTGCCCATGACCCAACTGACCATTCTTCGTTACCCTGACCCGCGCCTGCACAGCGTGGCCAAACCCGTGGCCGCCGTGGATGCGCGCATCCGTACCCTGGTGGCCGACATGCTGGACACCATGTACGCGGCCGAGGGCATCGGGCTGGCGGCCAGCCAGGTCAATGTTCACGAGCGGGTGGTGGTGATTGACGTGAGCGAGGGACGCGACCAGCCCATGGTGCTGATCAATCCCGAGATTGTCTGGTCCAGCCCGGAAACCCAGGTCAATGACGAAGGCTGCCTGTCTGTTCCTGGCGTGTACGACGGGGTGGAACGGGCCAGCGCGATCCGGGTGCAGGCGCTGGACCTGGACGGCCAGCAGCAGACATACAGCGCCGAAGGCCTGCTGGCAGTGTGTGTACAGCACGAGATGGATCACCTGCTGGGCAAGGTGTTTGTGGAATACCTGTCGCCGCTCAAGCGCAACCGCATCAAGACCAAGATGCTCAAGCAATTGAAATAGCCCCGCCGCCGGTCCTCGGCGAAAATCGGCGGATGCGCATTATTTTTGCCGGTACCCCTGAATTCGCCCGTGTGGCGCTGGCGCAGCTCCAAGCCGCCGGTTTCGAGATTTCCCTGGTCCTGACCCAGCCCGACCGCCCTGCAGGCCGCGGCATGAAGCTGCAGGCCTCCAGTGTCAAGCAGTTTGCCCTCGACCACGGCATTCCCGTGGCCCAGCCGCGCAGCCTGCGGCTGGACGGCAAATACCCTGAAGACGCGGCCGCTGGGCGCAGTGCCATTGAGGCAGCACGGGCCGACGCCATGGTGGTCGCCGCTTATGGGTTGATCCTGCCGCAATGGGTGCTGGACATGCCCCGGCTGGGGTGTTTCAACATTCATGGATCCTTGTTGCCGCGCTGGCGCGGTGCCGCGCCGATTCACCGCGCCATCGAGGCGGGCGACAGCGAGACCGGCATCACCATCATGCAGATGGATGCCGGCCTGGATACCGGCGACATGTTGCTGGTGGAGAAGACCGCCATCCGGCCGGCCGATACCACTGCCAGCCTGCACGACCGGCTGGCCGCGCTGGGTGGCCGCCTGATGGTCGAGGCGCTGGAGCTGGCCGCCTGTGGCGGGCTGACCCCCATCAAGCAACCTGCAGAAGGCATCAGCTACGCCCACAAGATAGAGAAGCACGAGGCCGCCATTGACTGGACGCACGGTGCCGCCGTGATCGAACGGCGGATTCGCGCTTTCAACCCCTTTCCTGCAGCGGCCAGCCCGGTCGCCGGCGAGATGCTCAAGGTGTGGGCCGCCACGGCGTTGCCCGGACCGCGGCCCGCTGGCGCGCAGCCGGGCGAGGTGCTGGCTGTGTCTGACCAGGGCGTGGATGTTGCCGCGGGCGACGATGTGTTGCGCCTCACGCGTTTGCAAAAGCCCGGCGGCAAGGCGCTGGACGCCGCGCAGTTTCTGCATGGCTTTGCGCTGGCGCCCGGCATGTATTTCGGCGCTGTGGAGGCTCGGGCATGAGCGCGCTCAAAGAGTCCTTGTGGCGTCATCCTGAATTCCGACTCGGCGTGCGCGACATGGCGCCGATTGCGGCCGGCACCGCGGCCTGGGGCCTGATGACCGGTGTCGCCATGGTCAAGTCCGGGCTCAGCGTTTTCGAGTGTGTGCTGATGACGGTGGTGGTGTTCGCCGGCAGTTCCCAGCTCGCGGCGGTGCCGCTGATCGTGGCGGGCGCGCCGATGTGGGTGATCCTGGCGACCGCTGCCTGCGTGAACCTGCGCTTTGTCGTGTTCAGCGCCCATTTGCGCCCGTACATGATGCACCAGGGCCTGTGGCGTCGGATGTGGCGCGGTTATCTCACGACAGACCTGAGCTACGTGATGTTCACCGCGCGCCACCCGCACCCGGTGCCACCCGATGATCTGCTGACCCTGCGCGCGCAGGAGGCCAGCCTGGCCGGCAACTGCGCCGTCACCTGGATCGCCTGGGTCGTGCCCAGTCTGCTGGGCATTGCCATGGCCAATGCGGTGCCCATTCACTGGGGCCTGGGTTTTGCAGGCATTCTCGCGCTGCTGGGGATCACGCTGTCGCTGGCCAGCAACCGCCTGCGCCTGGTCTCGGCCGGCGTCGCCGGCGTGGCTGCCGTAGCGGCTTTCGCGCTGCCGCTCAAACTGAACATCCTGGTGGGCATCGCGGCCGCTGTGGCGGTTTGCCTGCTGCTCGAAAAGCCGGCCCAACCCGGCGCCGGCCCCACCTCCGGAGAGACCGCATGATGCAAACCGATGCATGGACGGTCATCACCATCCTCGGCCTGGCCGTTGTCACGGTCCTCACCCGCTCCTTCTTTTTCCTGTCGAGCAAGCCCTGGACCTTGCCGCAGTGGGCCCAGCGTGGCCTGCACTACGCCCCCATCGCCGCGCTGGCGGCAGTCATCGTGCCCGAGATCGTGATGAGCCAGGGCGCGCTGATCAGCACCTGGCGGGACGCGCGCGTGTTTGCCGCGCTGGCGGGTGCGGCGTGGTTTCTCTGGCGCCGCAGCGTGCTCGGCACCATCGTCGCGGGCATGGCTGTTTACCTGCCGCTGCATGTCGGGCTGGGCTGGTAGCCTCATCGCCCCCGCTTCTACAATCACACGTCGTTTTTTCTCCGTTTCCTTGCGAGCCTCCATGAAATTCATCCGTTTTTCCGACCTTTGCACCCAGGGCCTTGTCAAGGGCCAGCGCGTGTTCATTCGCGCTGACCTCAACGTGCCGCAGGACGACGCGGGCCAGATCACCGAAGACACGCGCATCCGCGCTTCCATCCCATGCATCCAGATGGCGCTCGACGCCGGCGCTGCGGTGATGGTGACCTCGCACCTGGGCCGACCCACCGAGGGCGCTTTCAAGCCCGAAGACTCGCTGGCGCCGGTGGCAAAACGCCTGGGCGAGCTGATGGGGCGTGCGGTGCCGCTGAAGTCCGGCTGGATCGATGGCGTGGATGTGCAGCCGGGCGAACTGGTGCTGCTGGAGAACTGCCGCGTCAACCCCGGTGAAAAGAAAAACGACGAGGCGCTGGCCCGCAAGATGGCTGCGCTTTGCGACATCTTTGTGCACGACGCTTTCGGCACCGCGCACCGCGCCGAGGCTTCGACTTACGGCATTGCGCAGTATGCAAAAACCGCCTGCGCAGGCCCGCTGCTGGCGGCCGAAATGGACGCGATTTCCAAAGCGCTGGCCAACCCGAAGCGCCCGCTGGTGGCCATCGTCGCCGGCAGCAAGGTCTCGACCAAACTCACCATCCTGAAGGCGCTGGCCGGCAAGGTGGACCAGCTGATCGTCGGCGGCGGCATTGCCAACACCTTCATGCTGGCCAACGGTCTGCCCATCGGCAAGAGCCTGGCCGAGCGCGAACTGCTGGGCGAAGCGCGCGCGGTGATGGAGGAGATGAAGGCGCGTGGCGCCGAAGTGCCGGTGCCCACCGATGTGGTGACAGCCAAAACCTTTGCGGCCGACGCGCCGGCCAGCACCCAGGCCGCTGCCGATGTGGCCGACGACGACATGATCCTGGACATCGGGCCGCAGACCGCGAAAAAACTCGCCGCGCAACTGATGGCGGCCGGCACGATTGTGTGGAATGGTCCGGTCGGTGTGTTCGAGTTCGACGCTTTCGAAGGCGGCACACGGGCGATTGCCGAGGCGATTGCCGCCAGCAGCGCCTTCAGCATCGCCGGCGGCGGCGACACCCTGGCGGCGATTGCCAAGTACGGCATCGAGAAAGACGTGGGCTACATCTCCACCGGCGGCGGCGCTTTCCTGGAGGTGCTGGAAGGCAAAACCCTGCCGGCCTTCGAGATCCTGCAGCAGCGCGCCGGCGCCTGAATGCTCCTGTTTTTATAGCTGTTGGCGCCCGCTGGACGGGGGCTGGAGGCTGATTTGGCTTGTAGCTGGCGCTCAGTGCGCCGGCCGCAGCGTGCTGGTGGGCCGCCCGGCAAAATCGGTCCAGCACTGGCGCGTGAAGTCGTATAGCTTGCAGGCGCGCGCGGTCTCGAAATACCAGTGCCAGGAAAAGCGCTGGATCACGATCCGGCCGGGCAGCAGCTCTTCCAGCATCTTCTGCGCTTCCTTGAGCTTGTACAGCGGGATGCTCATGTCCACGTGGTGCGCGGTGTGCTCCATGATGTGGTGCAGCACGGCGCCGATCTGCAGCGGAAAAGTCAGGTGCACAGTCGTCGAGACAAAGGGCTGGGCGCGCTGCCAGGCGGCGCGGTCGTCGTGCCAGGAGATCTTGACATGGGTGTGGTGGCCGTAGATCACGAAGCCCATCATGTTGAACCAGAAAAACAGCGGCAGCGCAAAACCCAGGCCCAGCAGCCAGGCTACCGACTGCTCCGTCGCCAGGGCGGCACCCACCAGGCCGGCGATCCACAGCGCGGCAAAGCTGCTGACCAGCAGGCAGTCCCAGGTGAAGACGGCGCGGCGCGTGTTGCCCAGGCTGCCCTGGCGCGGAAACATCATCTTCTTCCACCAGATCTCGACCATGTAATACAGGCCCGGTCCCCAGCCGCTGCGGTAGATGCGCTGCATCAGTCGGCCCAGCGGGGACAGCGCGGCAAACTCCTGCTGTGTTAGCGGCGCCCACACAAAGTCCACGCCCTTGAGGTTGGTGAAGCCGTGGTGCACCACGTTGTGGCCCACGTCCCACAGGCTGTAGGCGGTTAGCGAAGGTAAAAAGGCGATGCGTGCCAGCCAGCGGTTGAGCTTGCGCGAACGCGTCAGGCTCTGGTGGCAACCATCATGGCCGATCACGAACAGCCGGCCGATCACAAAACCGGCGGCCAGGCCGCAGGCTGTCATGGCCCAGAGGGAATCCAACACAAGCACACCCGCAAGAAACAGCGCCAGCAGGCCGTAATCCAAAGCCAGCAGCGACAAGGCACGCCAGCTGCTGCGCCGGCCCAGCGGCAGCAGCCATGCACGAATGACCTTGCGATGCGGCAGCGGCGCGCCCGCCGCCAGTGGCGGTGGCAGGGGCGTGTGCAAATCGGCAGGGGTGGCTTGAGGCAGGGAGGTCATGAGCAGAACGGGTGGTTTTGGTGGAAAACAGGGTCTGGCGCGCCACACAGGGGATCACGAAGCTGGCTGGAGGACTGCCGGATTTTGAAGGGGGCGCCAGCAAGGGTGACTGACGAGGATCAAGGCAAGTGCATGCAGCGCCGTGCTCGTGCCGCGCCGTGAAGGCGCCGCCCGGGCGGTGGTAACCGGCTCGTAACTTTTTCGTGTGAAAATCAGAAACTAAATTACAGGAGACAGCCATGGACACAGCCATGACCACCCAGCGTCGCGGAACCAAAATTGTTGCCACCCTGGGCCCCGCGTCCAGCGACCCGGCCCTGCTCGAAAAGATGATCCGCGCCGGCGTGAATTGTGTCCGGCTCAATTTCAGCCACGGCACCGCGCAGGACCACATCGACCGGGCCAAGCTGGTGCGCGAGGCCGCCACGCGCGCCGGCCGCGAGGTCGCCATCATGGCTGACCTGCAGGGCCCGAAGATCCGCGTCGGCAAGTTTGCCGAAGGCAAGGTCCAGCTGGAGACCGGCATGAAGTTCGTGCTCGACGCCTCGCGCACCGAGCCCGGTGACATCCAGGGTGTGGGCCTGGACTACAAGGAGCTGCCGCGTGATGTGAAAGCCGGCGACACCCTGCTGCTCAACGACGGCCTGATCGTGATGACGGTGGATGCGGTGCGCGGCGAACAGGTGCATGCCACCGTCAAGATCGGCGGTGTGTTGTCCAACAACAAGGGCATCAACAAGCAGGGCGGCGGCCTGACCGCGCCGG
>CAMLDT010000055.1 GCA_946479075.1 uncultured Polaromonas sp. | reverse complement strand
CAGCAGGTGGCGCTGGCCGAGACCCTCGACCTCGCCGTCCCGGCCGACGGCCGGTGGATCGAGAACAACATGTACGGCGAGGCGGATGCCTCGGTGCTCCGGGCGATGCTGCTGCACCTCCGGCCGGGCCGGGTGGTCGAGGTGGCGCCCACCGAAGTGATCTTCAGCCGGCCCAACCATCCCTACACACAAGCCCTGCTGTCGGAGCTGCCCACGCTGGACACCCAGCGGCGCGACTACCAGCCCATCAAGGGAGAGTTGCCCTCACCGCTGCGGCCGCCCACGGGCTGCGCCTTTCATCCACGCTGCCCGCATGCCATGGCGCGCTGCCAGGTCGAACTGCCCCCGCTGCGCACCCTGGCCACCGGCCACCTCAGCGCCTGCCATCTCAACGACGCGGCGCCGGCCGCGCCCAGCTTCACCTCATGACCCATCCTGTCCTGCCCAGCGTTCCCACCCCTTTTGATCCCTACACGCTGCGCCTGCCCGAAGCCGGCGCGGTGCCGCTGATCTGCGATTCACCGCACAGCGGCACGCTGTATCCCGACGATTTCGGCTACGCCCTGCCGTTTGAAATCCTGCGCAAGGGCGAAGACACCGACGTGCATGTGTTGTGGGAGGCGTTGCCGTCGGTGGGGGCGACCTTGCTGGCCGCCAACTTTCCGCGTGCCTATGTGGACCCCAATCGCGACGTCGAAGACCTGGACGCGAGTCTGCTGGACGCGCCCTGGCCCACGCCGCTGGCCCCCAGCGAAAAAACCCGGCTGGGCATTGGGCTGATCTGGCGTGACGCCAGCAAAGGCGGGCAGGACCCCATTTATGCGCGCAAGCTCAGTGTGGCCGAGGTTCAGAACCGCATCACCCGCTACCACGTGCCCTATCACGCGGCCATGCGCGAGCAGATCGAAGCGGCTTACGCGCGCTTCGGTGCCGTCTGGCACCTCAACCTGCATTCCATGCCCGCCAACTCGTATGAGAGCCTGCAGATACAAAGCGATCACCCGCTGGCCGATGTGGTGCTGGGCGACCGTGATGGCAGCACCGCAGCGCCCGAATTCACCGCCATGGTGGCCAACGCTTTTCGCCAGCGCGGTTTCAGCGTCGCCATCAACGACCCGTTCAAGGGTGTGGCGCTGATCGCCCGGCTGGGCCGGCCGGCCGAGCGCCGCCACAGCCTGCAGATTGAGCTGCATCGCGGCCTCTACATGGACGAAAAGACCCGGGCGCGCAGCGTGGACTTTGTCACCCTGCAAAGCGCACTGGCCGGTATTTCTGCTGAAATTGCTGCTTACGTCCAAGCACAGATCCCTTCCTGACTCCCTTCCTGACCAGAGAGCCCTGCCATGAGCCTGATCGCCGAAATCGAAGCCACCCACGACGAATTCACCGCGCTGCGCCGCGACATTCACGCGCATCCCGAGCTGGCTTTCCAGGAAAACCGCACCTCCGACGTGGTGGCCGAGCGGCTCGCCTCTTGGGGCATCGAGGTGCATCGTGGCTTGGGCCAGACCGGCGTGGTGGGGGTGCTGAAGGGCAGCCAGACCCAAGCCGGCAGCAAGCCGCGGTCCATCGGCCTGCGCGCCGACATGGACGCGTTGCCCATGCCCGAGCACAACCGCTTTGCCCATGCCTCCAAAAACCCGGGCCGCATGCACGGCTGTGGCCACGACGGCCACACGGCCATGCTGCTGGGCGCTGCCAAGTACCTGGCCGCGCACCGCGACTTTGACGGCATCGTCAACTTCATCTTTCAGCCGGCGGAAGAGGGCGGCAACGCCGGCGCCAAGGCCATGATGGCCGATGGCCTGTTTGACAGGTTTCCTTGCGACGAGATTTACGGCATCCACAACATGCCGGGCTTTGACGTCGGCCATTTTGGTTTCCGCAAGGGGCCGACCATGGCGTCAAGCAACCGATTTGACATCTTTGTGCGCGGCACCGGCGGCCACGCCGCGCAGCCGCACAAGTCGGTGGACACCATCGTCATCGCGGCCGAAATGGTGGGTGTGCTGCAGACCCTGATCTCGCGCCACAAGAACCCGATTGACATTGCCGTGCTCAGCATCACGCAGATTCATGCGGGCGACGCCTACAACGTGCTGCCCGGCGAGACCGTGATCCGCGGCACCGTGCGCACCTTCAGCACCCAGGTGCTGGATGAAATCGAGTCCAACATGCGCCGCGTGGCCGAGATGCTGCCCCAGGTGCATGGCGGCACCGGCGAGCTGAAGTTCCACCGCGCCTACCCGCCCCTCGTCAACTGGGACGCCCCCACCGACTTCGCCATGAAGGTGGCGCAGGACGCGTTTGGTGCGGACCACGTGGACGGCAATACGCCCCAGCATGGGGGCGCCGAAGATTTCTCTTTTTATCTGGAAAAAGTGCCTGGCTGCTACCTTTTCATGGGCAATGGCGAAGGCGCGCATCGCGATGAAAAATACGTCGGCATGGGCCCCTGCGAATTGCACAATCCCAACTACGACTTCAACGATGCGCTGCTGCCGATCGGGTCCAGTTACTGGGTGAAGCTGGTTCGCGCCTTTTTTGCGCGTTAAAGCATGCGCGGCCAGCGAGCCGGCCTTCATCAAGGTCAGCAGAAGATAGAAGCAAAAGGGCGTGCCTGATTACAGGCCGCCATGAATTCCCTGCATATCGCTCCAAGCAATTGGTCATCCACGCGGGGAGGCGGCTGCCTAGACTGAGGCCATTCCATCAAGGAAGCCTCATCGATGACACTTCATGCCCCGCTTGCAGCGGCTTCGCCGCCGGATGTGCTCAAGACAGCCATTCCGCGTTATCACGAGTCGCTCGACTTTCCTGCGCTGTGGGCCGAATTCCCTACCGCGCCCGACTACTTCGAATCCACCTACCGGCTTGCGCCGGCAGACACCGCTGCGCTGCAGGAGAAACGCCTGCTTCAGCAGGTGGAGCGCGGCTGGCAGATCCCGTTTTACCAGCGGCATTGGGGCGCGGCCGGTCTCAGGCCAGGCGATGTGCGTTGCCTGGCCGACCTGAAAGAGATTCCACCGTTTTCGGTGCATGACCTGCGCGAGAGCATAGAGCGCAATCCGCCATGGGGCGACTTTCTGGGGATTGACCCGGCGCGAGACGCACCGATGCCGCTGGTGCTGCAGACCAGCGGGGGCACCACCGGACTGCCGCGCGCCATGCTCTACACGCCGCGTGACCGTGAGGTGATGAACATCATCACAGGCAGGCGTCTGTTCATGCAAGGTGTGCGTCCTTATGACCTGGTGCAGGTGGCGCTGTCCACCGGGCTGACCAATGGCGGTTTGCTGGCGCGCGAGGGAATCTGGAAGTACACCGGCGCGGTGCCGGTCATGACGGGCTCGGGGGCGCAGACGCCGACACGCCGGCAGGTGGAGATCATGAAGGCGTGGAAGGTGAACTTCCTGGTGGGCTTTTCAGCCTACTTGCGCAACATCGGCCTCGTGGCGCGCGACGACATGGGCATTGACCCGCGTTCGCTTGGCTTGCGCGGCCTGATTGCGCACCTGGGCCTGGAAGACCGTGAAGCGCTCGAAGACCTGTGGGGCTGCCCCGTGTACGACACCTACGGCACCAACGAATTCGGCTCTATCGCCTCCGACTGCAGTCACCGCACGGGCATGCATGTGTTTGAAGATGCAATGCACGTGGAAATTGTCGATCCCGAGACGGGCGCGCCGCGTCACAGCGGTGAAAAGGGCGTGATGTATGTGACCAGCCTGTTCAAACACGCGGCGCCCATGATCCGCTTCAACAGCAACGACATCTCGTCCTGGGCCGACGGCGCGCCGTGCGCCTGCGGCAGCCACCACCGGCGCCTGACGAAACTGTTCGGGCGCGCTGACAACATGGTGAAACTGCGCGGTACCAACATCTTTCCCGAGGCGGTGGGGGCGCTGGTGGCGGAACATGCCGCCGCCAACGGCGAATACATCTGCGTGCTGGAGCGAGACGCGGCGACCGGCCGTGACGACATGCGTGTTCGTTTTGAACTGAAGGATGCCAGCCAGCCCGCAGAGCGCGTGGCGCAGGAACTGGTGGTTCGCATCAAGGAGGCGCTGGGCGTGAAGCTGGTGCTTGAGGCTGCGGCCCCGGGCGAACTGAGCCCCCTGACCGGACTGTCGTCCACCTCCAAGATCAGGCGCCTGATCGATACACGGCCTGCCGCATGACCACACCATCCAGAGACACACCCATGAACATCATCGATTGCCATTCGCACTGGGGCACGCGCCGCGGCTACATCTTTCGCACCCCGGAGGAGCTGGCACGCCAGGAGAAGATATGGAAAACTCCGGTGAGTTATTTCACCGAGCAGGAGCAGGCCGACTACTTCCGCGCCAACCACGTCAAGGCCATCCTCGACCTGTCCATCACCAAGTTCATGCCCATCGACGAAATGCGCGAACTGCACGACTACGCCATGGCGCAACAGCGCTTGCATCCGGATGTGATCGCTGGCCACTGGCTGCAGTTTGACCCGCGCCGCGGCCAGGAAGCGATTGCTGAATTCGAGCGCTGCCTGTCGGCAAACGCCGGCTTCGTGGGCATCGGGGTGAACGGCCAGGTCACGCGGGTGCCGGCCAGCGACCCCTTGTGGGACCCCTTTTACCAACGTTCGGCAGATGCGGGCGTGCCGGTGATGATCCTGACGGGTTTGACAGGCATTGGCCAGGGCCTGCCGGGTGGCGCAGGCATCAAGCTTGACGATGGGCACCCGCGCCACATCGACGATGTGGCTTCGCGTTATCCGGATTTGCGCATTCTCGCCGCCCGGCCGGCTTATCCGTGGCAGGACGACATGATCGCCATCCTGCTGCACAAGCCCAACGTGACGTATGAACTGCACGGCTGGGGGCCGCGGCAGTTCACGCCTGCGCTCAAGAAGGAAATTGCCGGAAGGCTGCAGGACAGGGTGATGTTCGGTTGCGACTTTCCGGTGCTGCGTTACGAAAAAGTGCTGGCCGACTGGCGCGCAGAAGGTTATTCGCAGGCGGTGTTGGACAAGGTGCTGCATGACAACGCGCAGGCCTACCTCGGTATCGCCTGACAGGGCGCCGGCCCGCCCATTTCAATATTCACAGGAGACAAACCCATGCCCTCAAAACGATTCCTGCTTCAATCACTGACAGCGGCCACCCTGGCCTCCATGCTTGGACTGCCGGCCACGACGGCCATGGCCCAGGAAAAATTTCCTGCGAAACCGGTTTCTCTGGTGGTGCCGTTTGCCGCCGGCGGCGCGACCGATGCGATTGCCCGGCTCGTCGGCCAGAAGCTCGGAGAGCGCTGGGGGCAGCCCGTGGTGGTGGACAACCGCGCGGGCGCGACCGGTGCCATCGGATCCACCTATGTCGCACGCGCACCGGCCGACGGCTACACCCTGTTGCTGGCCACGGCGTCCACCCATTCCGTCGCCCCTGCCGTCAATCCGAAACTCGGCTACAGCCAGAAAGATTTCAGCGCCATCTCGCTGGTGGCGACGTTTCCGAACATGCTGGTGGTCCACCCGAGTGTGCCCGCGCGCAATGTGACGGAATTCATCGCGCTGCTGAAAGCGGAGCCGACCAAATACAACTTTGCCAGCACGGGCGCGGGCGGCTCCGTGCACCTGGCGGCCGAACTTTTCAAGATCGCCACGGGGACTGAAATGGTTCACGTGCCTTTCAAGGGCAGCGGCGCGGCGCTGACCGAACTGCTGTCGGGCCGGGTGCAGGTGGCCTTTGACAACATCCCTGCGGTATGGCCGCAGGTTCAGCAGGGCAAGCTGCGCGCGCTGGCCGTCACAGGCCTTGAGCGCAGCCCGACCGCGCCAGACGTGCCGACCGTTGCAGAAACGGTGCCCGGCTTTACCGCCACCACCTGGGTTGGCCTGATGGGGCCGGCCGGCTTGCCAGCGGCTGTGACCGCCAAAATAGCGGCCGACACGCGCGAGGTGATGCAACTGCCGGAGGTAAAGAAGAAGCTGCTGGAGCTCGGCGCCAGCGCTGTGGGCGGCACGCCGGACCAGTTCACGCGTTTCGTGGCCGAGGACACCGAGAAGTGGCGTAAAGTTGTGAAAGCGACCGGCTTCGTGATGGAGTAGGCGCTTTCTTCCCCAAGCGCCGTGCATGAATTCCTCTGACACCCGACGAATCGACCTGAACGGGCTGCAGGTCTTTGACATGGTCATGCGCGAGCGCAATGTCACGCGTGCCGCCGAACGGCTGGCGCTCACCCAGCCTGCCGTGAGCCATGCGCTGGCGCGGTTGCGGCAGGGGTACGGGGACCCCTTGTTCGTGCGCACCGCCGATGGCGTGCGCCCCACGCCGCGCGCAGAAGGTTTGTGGCGGGAAGTCAGCGGCGCGCTGGAAGCGCTCAGACGCGCCGTCGCCCCTGATTCATTTGACGCCGCCAGTGCCAGTTTCGGAATTTCGCTGGCGATCAACGACATGCTTGTGAACCTGCTGGTGCCCAACTGGTACGCCCGCCTGCATGCCGCGGCGCCCGGCCTGACCCTGCGCCTGGTGACGCGCACGCTGGGCGATTCCGAGTCGCGCATGGCCCAGGGCACGCTCGATTTCGGTGTGGGCCTGTTTTATGCGCTGCCCCAGCACTTCGGGCGGCGCGAGTTGTGGACTGACCAGCATGTGTGCGTGTTCCGCAAGAGCAACCCCGTGGCCACCCGGCCGTGGAACCTGGAGGCTTTTTGTTCGGTCGCGCACATTGCCATTTCGCCGGATGGCGAGGCCTTCACCTATGCCGACTCGGCATTGCGCTACGCAGGGATTGAGCGCCGTGTCGGCCTCGTGGTGAGCCAGTTTTCCGCGGTTCCAGCCCTGCTGGCACAGTGTGACCTGATGGCCTTGTTACCCCGCCGCCTGGCGCTCGCCGCAGCAAGGCAGTTCAACCTGGAAGTGCGCGATACGCCTTTTCCGCTGCAGCCGGTGAAGTACGAGCTGGTCTGGCACGAACGCAGCGAACGCCTGGGCGCGCACATGTGGTTCCGCGATCATGTCGCGTCAGAGTTGCGCTGGCCCGAAGACTGATCAGGAACCGAGGTGGTAAGCGGTGACCCGCTCGACCTCGTTCTTCGATCCCAGGATCACGCTCACGCGTTCATGCAGCTTGGTGGGCTGGATGTCCAGGATGCGCTGCTTGCCGTTGGTGGCGGCGCCGCCGGCCTGCTCGATCAGCCAGCTCATGGGGTTGGCTTCGTACATCAGGCGCAGCTTGCCGGCTTTTTCGGGCTCGCGCTTGTCCCAGGGGTACATGAAGATGCCGCCGCGGCACAAAATGCGGTGCACGTCGGCCACCATGGCGGCGATCCAGCGCATGTTGAAGTCCTTGCCGCGCGGACCGTCCTTGCCCTGCAGGCATTCGTCGATGTAGCGCCTGACCGGCTCGTCCCAGTGCCGCATGTTGCTCATGTTGATGGCAAATTCTTTTGTGTCGGCAGGGATCTGCACGTTTTCCTCGATCAGCATGAAGGAGCCCTGCTCGCGGTCCAGCGTGAACATGGCGACACCGTCGCCGACGGTCAGCACCAGCGTGGTTTGCGGGCCGTAGATGCAGTAACCCGCCGCCACCTGTTTGTGGCCGGCCTGCAGGAAGTCGGACTCGTCCACGCCGCGGTCACCTTCAGGCATCTTCAGCACGCTGAAGATGGTGCCGATGCTGACGTTGATGTCGATGTTGCTGGAGCCGTCGAGCGGGTCGAACAACAGCAGGTATTCACCGTGCGGGTAACGGTTGGGCACCACGTAAATGCCTTCCATCTCTTCGCTGGCCATGCCGGCCAGGTGGCCGCCCCATTCATTGGCCTCGATCAGCACCTCGTTGGCAATGATGTCCAGCTTTTTCTGGATCTCGCCCTGCACATTTTCGCTTTGGGCGCTGCCCATCGCACTGCCCAGCGCGCCCTTGTTGACGGCCTGGCTGATGCTTTTGCAGGCGCGCGCCACCACTTCCAGCAGCAGGCGAAGCTGCGAGGGGATGTGACCGTCGATGCGCTGCTGCTCGACCAGGTAACGCGTCAGGGATACTTTTGAAGACATGGTGAAGCTCCTCGTTATCTTGTTGTCATTCCGGACCTGATCCGGGATCCATGGATGGCGGATCGCGTCCGCAATGACAGATGGTTAATCAGCCAATGCGCGTGTCACCACCTCGTGGGTGTCCTTGCTCAAATCAGGCCGGGCTGCGACGCGGGCAATCGCTTCGCGGGCGGCACTGCGATAGGGTTCGGCCAGCTTGCTCCAGCGGTCCAGCGCGCGCGCCAGGCGGGCGGCGACCTGCGGGTTGATCGCGTCGAGCTCGATCACGCGTTCGCTCCAGAACACATAACCGGCCGCATCGGCGCGGTGAAAGCCGGCCGGGTTGCCCTGGCAGAAGGTGCTGACCACGCTGCGCGCGCGATTCGGGTTGCGCAGGCTGAAGTCGGCATGTTTCATCAGCTGCTTGACGGCCGGCAGGATGTTGCCGCCGCGATCCGGCGCGCTGGCCTGCAGGCTGAACCACTTGTCGATCACCAGCGCCTCGTCCTTGAACATCGCGTGGAAGCGGGGGAGAGCTTCGGCGGCGAGTGCGTGGCCGCTGGACACCAGGGCCGACAGCGCGTTGAAGCGGTCGGTCATGTTGCCGGCGTCCTTGAAACGCTGGTAGGTCTTGCCGGGCCATTCTTCCGAATGTCCTGAGCCTGTCGAAGGGCGTGCGGTGGCGGCAAGGCACAGGTGCGTCAGCGCCATGCCGGCCAGTGCGCGGCGGCCGGAGGACAGCGGGTCCGGTGTGTAGGCTCCGTTGTCCTGGTTGGCTTCGTACACCACGGCCCAGTCGTCCGCCAGTGCGGTGGCCAGTTGCAGGCGCATGGCTTCGCGCACGGCGTGGATGCGCTGCGGGTCCACCACGTCGAGCTGCTCGGCGATGTAGGTCTCGCCCGGCAGCGTCAGCACCAGTTCCTTGAAGGCCGCGTCGAGCGCGGGATCGCGCAGCACGCTGCGCATGGCCTCCACATAGGCATCATTCAGGGGTGTAGCCCCCGCCGGATAAGCGCTGGCAGCTATTGATTTGATAGCGCTGCGAACCGCCAGGCGTTGCCCGGCTTCCCAGCGGTTGAAGGGGTCGATGTCATTCGCCAGCAGGTGCAGCAGTTGCGCATCGCTGTAGTCGAACTCCAGCACCACCGGCGCGCTGAACCCGCGCAGGATGGAGGGCACCGGTTCGGCGTCGATGTTCGTGAAGGTCAGCGTCTGGCTGGTGTCCGTCAGCACAAAGGTGCGTGGCGCGGCCACCGGCGCGGCTTCGCTGTCGAGCTGCAGCGGCAGGTCGGCGCCGTCGGCGCGCAGCAGGCCCAGGCCGACCGGGATCACAAACGGCTCCTTGGCCGGCTGGCCGGCGGTCGGCGCGCAGCTTTGCGACAGGGTGAGGGTGTAGCTGCGCGCGGCGGCGTCGTACACACCCGAGCCATGCACACGCGGCGTGCCCGCCTGGCTGTACCAGCGCTTGAACTGCGGCAACAGGCGCGCCAGGTCGGAGGCCGGGTTGGCATCGGCAATCGCTTGCGCAAAGTCGTCGCAGGTCACGGCCTGGCCGTCATGCCGCTCGAAGTAGAGCTTCATGCCTTGGGCAAAACCATCGCGGCCCACCAGGGTCTGCATCATGCGCACGACCTCAGCGCCCTTTTCGTAGATGGTGACGGTGTAGAAATTGCTGATCTCGATGTAGCTGTCGGGCCGCACCGGGTGCGCCATCGGGCCGGCGTCTTCGGGGAACTGCGCAGTGCGCAGCACCCGGACGTCCTCGATGCGTTTGACGGCGCGGGCCGAGGCTTCACCGCAGAGGTCCTGGCTGAACTCCTGGTCACGGAAGACCGTGAGGCCTTCCTTCAGGCTCAGCTGGAACCAGTCGCGGCAGGTGATGCGGTTGCCTGTCCAGTTGTGGAAATACTCGTGGCCGACCACGCTTTCGATGTTCGAATAGTCGGTGTCGGTCGCGGTGGCTTGATTCGCCAGCACGTACTTGGTGTTGAAGATGTTCAGGCCCTTGTTTTCCATGGCGCCCATGTTGAAGTCGCTGGTGGCGACGATCATGAAACGTTCCAGGTCCAGGCTCAGGCCGAAGCGGGCTTCGTCCCAGGCGACCGAATGCATCAGCGAATTCATCGCATGTTCGGTCTTGTCCAGGTCGCCGGGGCGCACATAAACCTGTAGCAGGTGTTCCTTGCCGGCGCGCGATGTGATGCGCTGCTCGCGGCTGACGAGCTGGCCGGCCACCAGCGCAAACAGGTAGGCGGGTTTCTTGTGCGGGTCCACCCACTTGGCAAAGTGGCGGCCATCGGTCAGCTCACCCTGCTCGACCAGGTTGCCGTTGGACAGCAGCACCGGGTAACGTGTCTTGTCGGCGCGCAGGGTCACGCTGTAGCTGGCCATCACATCGGGGCGGTCCAGGAAGTAGGTGATGCGGCGAAAGCCCTCGGCCTCGCACTGGGTGAAAAAGGAGTCGTTGCTGACGTACAGGCCCATCAGCTTGGTGTTTTTGGCCGGCGCGCAGGTGGTGAAAATTTCCAGCTCGAAAGCATCGGGCAGCTTGTCCAGCACCAGCTTGTCGCCTTCCATGCGGAAGGAGGTGCCCTGGCCGTTGACCAATACACGCGCAAGGTTGAGTTCCTCGCCGTCGAGTTTGAGCGGCTGCGCCGGCACATCGGGATTGCGCCTGAGGCTCATCTTGTTGAGCACACGTGTCTTGGCCGGGTCGAGGTCAAAACACAGATCGACGGTGTCGATCCAGTAGGCGGGTGCGATGTAGTCGGCGCGGTTGATCACCGCGGATTGGCCTTCACGCAGCATGGCGGATTCCTAAGGTTAAGTCGGCTAGGCACCGCAGGCCGGGGCGTGCGGTGCATGGATTGCGGGCCGCGCCCACAATGACAGCAATTGAAGTCATACGCCTTGCTTGAGCGATGCTTCGATGAACACATCCAGGTCACCGTCCAGCACCTTTTGCGTGGCCGACACCTCTACGTTGGTGCGCAAATCCTTGATGCGGCTGTTGTCCAGCACGTAGCTGCGGATCTGGTGGCCCCAGCCCACATCGGTCTTGGTGTCTTCCAGCTTTTGCTGGGCTTCCTGCTGTTTGCGCAATTCGAAGTCGTACAGCCGCGAGCGCAGGCGCTTCCACGCCACGTCGCGGTTGCTGTGCTGGCTGCGACCGTCCTGGCACTGCACCACGATGCCGGTCGGAATGTGCGTCAGGCGCACCGCCGAGTCGGTCTTGTTGATGTGCTGGCCGCCGGCGCCGCTGGCGCGGAAGGTGTCGGTGCGCACGTCGGACGGGTTGATCTCGATCTCGATGGAATCGTCGATTTCCGGATAAACAAACACCGAGGCAAACGAGGTGTGGCGGCCGCCCGAGGAATCGAACGGCGACTTGCGCACCAGGCGGTGCACGCCGGTTTCGGTGCGCAACAGGCCAAAGGCGTATTCGCCCTCGATCTTGATCGTCGCGCCCTTGATGCCGGCGGTGTCGCCCGGGGTTTCGTCCTCGATGATGGTCTTGAAACCCTTGCGCTCGGCGTACTTGAGGTACTGGCGCAGCAGCATGCTGGCCCAGTCGCAGGCTTCGGTGCCGCCGGCGCCGGCCTGGATGTCCAGGAAGCAGGGCAGCGGATCGGCCGGGTTGTTGAACATCCGGCGGAATTCCATCTTCTCGACTTCAGCGGCGACCTTGACCGCCTCCCCTTCGATGGTGACCATGCCGGCGTCGTCGTCCTCGGCTTTGGACATCTCGAACAGTTCGGTGTTGTCAGCCAGCTCGGTGCTCAGGCGGTCGATGACGTGGACCACGTCCTCCAGCGATTTTTTTTCCTTGCCGAGTTCCTGCGCGCGTTTGGGGTTGTCCCAGACCTTGGGGTCTTCCAGCGCGGCGTTGACTTCGTTTAACTTACGTTCCTTGGCAGGGTAGTCAAAGATACCCCCGAAGCTCGTTGACCCGGTTGCTCAGGTCGGCGAGCTGGTTGGCGATGGTGTTGATGCGTTCTGCTTCCATGGGAAATCCTGTGTAGTCTGGGGTCAATCAGCTATTTTCTCATGCTCAGCCCGCCGCTCAGGGCTTCAGTGGCGCGGGCGGGGTTATTTGCCGCATCCGCAGGACCTCGCGCAGGCGGTCCGGGTAGTCGGTGATCAGCCCGTCCACGCCCCAGCCGATCAGGCGCTCCATGTCGGCGGGCTGGTTGATGGTCCAGGGGATGACCTTCAGGCCCAGCGCCTGGGCCTGCTGCACCAGCGCCTGCGTCACCGCGCCGCCGTTGGGCGACCAGACCGCGCCGCCGGCCGCCTTGACCAGGGCCGGCACGCTGGCATGTTCGGCGATCTTGAAGCCTGCCGTCCACGCGCCGCTGTCGATGTTGTTGCTGTTGGCACTTTGAATGCTCAGGTACACCGTGGGAATGGACGGCTCCAGCCGCTGCACGATCTGCAATGCGCGCCAGTCAAAACTCTGGATGCTGACCCGCGCAAGCATGCCGGCCTCGCGCACGACGTTCAGCAGCGCCCCGGTCAGCGCCTCGGGGCTGACGGTGTCGCCCGGCTGCCCGGGGTTGAGCTTGGTTTCGATGTTGAAGCGCACCTGGCTGGCGCCCAGCAGCTTGATACGTTCAAACAGCGCGGCCAGCGTCGGGATGCGCGTGCCATCCACCGGCTGCTGGCTGCCGAAGGTGGTGGCGTAAGGCGTGCCGGGCTGGATGCGTCCCACGTCATAAGCCTGCAGCTGCGCCAGGCTCAGCGAGCGGATCAGCGGCCCCTGGCTGCCGGGCAGCCATTGCCCGGAGGCATCACGCGTGATCAGCGGGTTCAGGTAAGGGTCGTGCGAAACCACCACCACGCCATCGGCGCTCAGGCCCACGTCCAGCTCCAGCGTCGTCACGCCAATCGCCAGAGCGCGTTCAAAAGCCGGCAGGGTGTTTTCCGGCGCGAGCCCGCGCGCGCCGCGGTGGCCCTGCAGGTCGAAGGCGGCGGCAGGCTGTGACAACATGGCCGCTGTCGTCAGAACTACAAGCCAAATCGGCCTCCAGCCCTTGTCCAGCAAGCGCAAGCAGCTATCAAAAAGTGAGTAATGGCCTGCGCGGCCCGCCGATTGAACGTTGAACCGGAAGGGGCGGAAAAAGGAGGTCATCGCTGCATTTTGCCGCGCTGGCGTGACAATGGCAGGATGAATGCCCGCTATCCGGTCAACCAGCACGAGCGCTACCACGCGCATGTCTATTTCGATGCCGCCACCGTGGCGCAGGCGCGCGCGCTGGTGCTGGCCGCCGGCGAACAGCCGGGCGTGCAAGTCGGCCGTGTGCATGAAAAAGAGGTCGGCCCGCATCCGCGCTGGAGCTGCCAGCTGGCTTTCGGCCGCGCGCAGTTCGACGCGGTGATCCCCTGGCTGGATGCCCATCGCGGCGGCCTGGACGTGTTCGTCCATGGCGTCAGCGGCGACGACCTGGCCGACCACACGACGCACGCCTACTGGTTGGGGCGCTCGTGGCCGCTGAACTTGGCCATGTTTGGGGGATAGATTCGCCGGTCATCCCGGACTTGATCCGGGATCCATCTCCAGTGACACCACCGTTCGGGCTGAGCTTGTCGAAGCCGCGTTTCTTCTTCTGACTTCTTTGGTTCGCTGATGTCTGTAGGCCGGGGGTTGCCCGGCGGCAACTCACTTTTCTTTGTCTCGCCAAAGAAAAGTAAGCAAAAGAAAGGCGACCCTACTGTCTGCGTCCCCTCTTCGCTGACGCTACGAGGGGCAACCTGCGGTGCTCGGTCCAGCCGGGGCCGGGCTCGAACTCGCTGCGCTCAGACAATCGCCCGTCCTGATCCGTCTGGACCTCCGCTCCTCGGCGCATACAGAAGGGTGAGGGATAAATCAATGCGGGGACAAAAGTCCGGAGCATCAGAAGCGCGCAGCGCTTCTGATGCGGGAATCCCAACGCACGGTCATGTTTGCACGCGAGCGCAGCGCACGCGGCCAAATGAAGTCCCCCTCCATCGCCCAGCGGGGCGAGGGAGGGGCTAGGGGAGGGAGTGGGGAGTCAGACCTGCTGTCAGGGGCAAGCCACAGACGCAGCGTGATGCCAGAGTGTGTAGTTGCGCTGCGGCGGTACCCCGGGCCTGTCAGTCCGCCGCCGGCTCAACAGGCGGCTGCAGCGGCAGCCTCACGGTGAAAACCGTCCCCTGACCGGGCTCGCTTTCCACCTCGATGCTGCCGCCGTGCGCCAGCACCAGCTGGTGTGTGATGTACAGGCCCAGGCCCAGGCCGCCGGTCTTGTCACCTTCGCGAGAGACGGCGCGTTCGAACTGGCCGAAGATGCGTTTCTGGTCGGCGGCCGGAATGCCCCGGCCCTGGTCGCGCACATCGATGCGCACGCCCTCGGGCAGCGGCGTCATGCGCACGTCAACCGGCTTGCCCTCGCCGTAACGCAGCGCATTGGTCAGCAGGTTGATGACCACCTGCTCGATGCGGAATTCGTCCCACTGGCCGGTGACCGGCTGGTCGGCATGCAGCGTGATGGTGCTGCCGCTCGATGCCGCCTGATTGGCCAGATTGCCGACCACCCGTTCGAGCAGCGCCGGCAGGTTGACTTCGCTGGGGCGTATCGACAGGCGGTTGTTGCGCAGCCGGGTCACGTCGAGCATGTCGTCGATCAGCCGGACCATGTTCTGGACCTGCAGCTTGTCGCGCGCCACCATTTTCTGCAGGTAGGCGGCGTCGAAGATGGCAGTGTTGCCGCGGTCCAGCTGCATCTTGCGCAGCTGCGCTTCCAGAAACAGCGTGTTGAGCGGCGTGCGCAGCTCGTGCGCGACCATGGACATGAAGTCGTCACGCATGCGCACCGCATTTTGCAGCTCGCCCTGGGTGGCTTGCAGTTCCTGCACAAGCAGTTCCTGTTCCTGCCGGCTTTTTTCCAGTTCCTGCAGCTGGCGCCGCGTTTCCTGGCGCTGCTGGTAGAGCTCGACAAACACGTTGACCTTGCTCTTGACGGCCTCGATGTCCAGCGGCTTGTACAGGAAGTCCACCGCGCCGGTTTCGTAGCCCTTGAAGGCGTAGTTCGATTCCTTGCCGGCGGCGGTCACGAACACGATGGGAATGTGACGCGTCTTTTCGGTGCTGCGCATCATCTCGGCCAGCTCGAACCCGTTCATGCCAGGCATCTGCACGTCCAGAATGGCCAGCGCAAAGTCATGCTCCAGCAACAGGTTCAGCGCATCCTCACCGCGCGACGCCTGAAAGATGACGCGGTCATCCTGGCGGATCAGCGCATCGAGAGCCAGCAGGTTCTCGGGCAGATCGTCCACGATCAGGAGTTTGGCGCTGTGGGGGGTCAGCATGAATGTTGGTCCAGTTCAAGAAGCAGTTGGCGAATGCCGGACAGGGGCAGAACAAAGCTGGGTTGCAGCTTGCGGATGGCCGCCTCGGGCATGGTGGCTACCTGTGCTTCGGACGGGTCCTGCACCACCGTGATCCCGCCTTGATGCCTGATTTTAGCCAGGCCGGCAGCGCCGTCGTAGTTGGCCCCGGTGAGCAAAACGCCGGCCAGCGCGGCGCCATAAGCATCGGCGGCGGACTCCATCAACACGTCGATGGACGGCCGCGAATAATGGACCGGCGCCTCGCAGCTCAGCGAAAAGGAGTGGTCGGTTTCCACCAGCAAGTGGTAGCCCGAGCTGGCGAAATACAGCGTGGCCGGCGCAATCGATTCCTTGTCGGCCGCCTCACGCACGGTGATCGGCAGCCGGTGCTGGAAAATTTCCGCCAGGCGGCTGTCGCGGTCGGGCGGCAGGTGCAGCACGGCGATGATGGGCAAACGGAAACCAGCGGGCAGGCCGGTCAGCAGGTTCAGCAAAGCCTCCACCCCGCCGGCGGACGCGCCTATCACGACGGCACGGACCGGGTGCTGCTGTGTGGTGCTCAGGGTGTCCATGACGGCGTGGGTCATGCCTTGCGGAAAATCCGCTCGGCCTTGACGACCGGATCAAAACGGGTGGCATAGGCCGAGAAGTCGATGCTTTCCTTGCTCCCCAGCCCCATGAAGCCGCGCCGGCCCAGCGAGCCATGAAACAGCCCGAGTGCACGGTCCTGCAGCTTCTTGTTGAAGTAGATCAGCACGTTGCGGCACAGCACCAGCTGGGTTTCCGAAAACACGCTGTCGGTGGCCAGGCTGTGGTCGGCAAAGGTGATGTTTTCGCGCAGCGACTTGTCGAAAATCGCGGCGTTGTAGGCGGCGGTGTAGTAGTCCGAAAACGCGCGCAGGCCGCCGGCCTTCTGGTAGTTGGCGGTATGGCCCTGAATGCTGCCCATCGAAAAAATGCCCTGGCGCGCCTTGTCCAGCGAGGCCGGGTTGATGTCGGTGGCGTAGATCAGCGTGCGGTCCAGCAGTCCTTCTTCCTTGAGCAGGATGGCCAGCGAATACACCTCTTCGCCGGTGCTGCATCCGGCGATCCAGACCTTGAGCGACGGGTAGGTGCGCAGCACCGGAACCACCTGCTGGCGCAGCGCCAGGAAAAAGCTGGGGTCGCGAAACATCTCGCTGACCGGGATCGTCAGGTACTGCAGCAACTGGTGGAACATGGTCGGGTCATGCAGCACCCGGGCCTGCAGGTCCGAAATGCTGGCGCAATCGAGTTGCGACAGTGCATGCAGGACCCGGCGCTTTTGCGAGGCGCCGGAATAGTCACGGAAGTCGTAGCTGTACTTGAGGTAGATCGCCTCCATCAGCAAGGGCAGCTCGATGTCGATGTTGCTCGGGGCGGGGGCCGCCGCGCCTGCTGTGCGCCTGGGCATCAGACACGTTCCATGGCGGGCATCCAGACGCGCAGCAGCGACATCAGGCGGTCCAGGTCCAGCGGCTTGGCCAGGTAGTCGTTGGTGCCCGCGGCCAGGCACTGGTCCTGGTCGTCCTTCATGGCCTTGGCGGTCACGGCAATGATGGGCAGCTTCTGGAAGCGCGGGTCGCGGCGTATCCGGCGCGTGGCTTCCAGCCCGTCCATGCCAGGCATCATCACGTCCATCAGCACCAGGTCGATGTCGCTGATCTCGTCGAGTTTGCTGATCGCCTCGAAGCCGTTGCGGCCCACTTCCACCTGCACGCCTTTTTGCTCCAGCGCGCTGGTCAGCGCAAAGATGTTGCGCACATCGTCGTCCACCACCAGGATCTTGCGGCCCTCGAACACGCGGTCACGGCTGCGCGAGGTCTGCAGCATGGTCTGGCGCTCGGCCGAGAGTTCGGATTCGACCTTGTGCAGGAACAGCGTGACCTCATCGAGCAGGCGTTCGGGCGAACGCGCGCCCTTGATGATGATGGAGCGCGAATACCGCAGCAGGTCGGTTTCTTCCTCGCGGGTGAGGTTGCGGCCGGTATACACAATGACCGGCGGGAAGGAGCAGATGTCTTCGGTGGACATGCGCCTGAGCAACTCGTTGCCCTGGATGTCGG
>CAMLDT010000054.1 GCA_946479075.1 uncultured Polaromonas sp. | reverse complement strand
ATCGAGCTGCCAGCTGCTGCTTGGCAACTTTGCCGAAGGCTGGCAAGGGCACGAGTGGCGGTTCAGGGCCGGCCACGCGCCAAGAGACTTCAAGCGCCCGCTGTGGCTGGGCGCTGAGTCACTGGCCGGCAAAACCATCCTTCTGCACGCTGACCTCCATCTGGGCGACACGTTTCTTTTTTGCCGCTATGCCAAACGGGTTGCGGCGCTGGGCGCGCACGTGATCCTGGAAGTCCAGCCTGCGCTGGTGACGCTGCTCGCTGGTTTGGAGGGCAGCACCCAGGTCATCGCCAGGGGCGCGCCATTGCCCCCGTTTGATGTCCATGGCCCGCGTTCGCCATTGCCGCTGGCGTTCAGCACGCATGCAGGCAGCTTTCGGTGGCAGCCGCGTTATATCGATGTGGACAAGCAGAAGGCGGCCCGCTGGCGGGAAAAACTCGGGCGCAAGACGAAACCGCGTGTCGGCCTGGTCTGGAGCAGTGCCTCCCGTTTTGAAAGTGATCGCATCCGAAGCATGTCTTTTGCCGAATTCAGAGCATGCCTGCCGGAAGATCTGGATGCCTTTGAATTCGTCTGCCTGCAGAAAGTCATCAAGGACGACGACAAGGCGCTGTTTCACGCCCAAACACAGATCAGGTTCCTGGGTGACGAGCTGGAGGATTTTTCGGACACGGCGGCGCTGATCGATGGCCTGGACCTGGTCATCAGCACCTGCACCAGTGTTCCCCACTTGGCGTGTGCGCTGGGCAAGCCGACCTGGATTCTTCTCGGCCATGGCAATTTCTGGCTGTGGCAGTTGCGCAGGACCGACAGCCCCTGGTACCCCTCGGCCAGGCTTTACAGGCAGGAAAAGGCAAGGGATTGGGGTGATGTCCTGCGGGCCGTGAAGACTGATCTGGCCCAGCTGCCGGGGGCCTTGCGTTGAACGGTCGCCGGGCGGCATCGGCGAGTCCTCGCCCGGAATGCCGGCACCCCCGCAGGTTTACCTGCCCCCCGTCACATCCAGCGTGGCGCCGGTGGTGTAGCTGGAATTGTCGGACAGCAGCCACACGATGGCCTGCGCCACTTCGTCGGCGCTGCCGGGGCGCTGCATGGGCACCTGGGGCGCCAGGTCGCGTGCGCGGTTGGGCAGGCCGCCCGAGGCGTGAATCTCGGTCTCGATGATGCCGGGGCGCACCGCGTTGACCCGAATCCCTTCGGCCGCCACCTCCCTGGACAGGCCGATGGTGAAGGTGTCAATCGCGCCCTTGGCGGCCGCGTAATCCACATACTGGCCCGGCGCGCCCAGGCGGGCGGCGACGCTGGAGAGGTTGACGATGGCACCGCCCGTGCCGCCGTAGCGCGTGCTCATGCGCCGGACCGCTTCGCGTGTGCAGACCATGGTGCCGATCACGTTGATGTCAAAGATGCGCTTGAGGCGCGCCATACTCATGCTGTCCACGCGTTCGGTGCGGTCCACCACGCCGGCGTTGTTGACCAGCGCCGTCAGGCGGCCCAGTTTGGCATCGACTTTTTCAAACATGGCCAGCACCTGCGACTCGTCGGCCACATCGGCCTGCACGGTGATGGCCGTGCCGCCGCCCTGGCGGATCTGCCGGACCACCTCGTCGGCGGCCAGCGAGTTGGACGTGTAGTTGACGGCGACGGCATAACCCTGGCGGGCGGCCAGCAGCGCTGTGGCGGCGCCTATGCCGCGCGACGCTCCGGTGATCAGGACAATGGGTGACAAAACCGGTCTCCAGCGGAAAATGACAAACCCGGTTACAACCGGGGGCTCGAATCAATGTACATCATCGGCTGCACAGCCTGCGGGAGACCTTCTTGAGCACCACCATCGACTATTACTTCACGCCGCAAAGCCCCTGGACCTATCTGGGCCACACACGATTTGCGCAGATTGCCCAGGCCGCCGGCGCCGCTGTGCGGGTGCTGCCGGTGGACTTCGGAAAAATTTTCCCGATCTCCGGCGGTCTGCCGCTGGGCCAGCGCGCGCCGCAGCGCCAGGCTTACCGGCTGGTGGAGCTGCAACGCTTCAGCGAGCACCTGCAGATGCCGCTGAACCGCCAGCCGAAATTTTTCCCGGTGGGCGGCGATCCGGCTGCGCGGCTGATCACCGCGGTGGGCCAGCACGACGGCAGCGCAGCGGCGATGGCACTGGCCGGCGCCATTTTCCGCGCGGTGTGGGTCGAAGAGCGTGACATTGCCAGCGATGGGGTGCTGGCAGAAATCCTGCTCGCCAGCGGCGGGGATCCCGCGCGGATGGCGCAGTCGAAGGCAGCGGAGGTCCAGCAGATTTATGAGGCGCACACACGGCAGGCCATCGAGGCCGGCGTGTTCGGTGCGCCGAGTTATGTCGTGAACGGCGAGATCTTCTGGGGCCAGGACCGGCTGGACCTGCTTGAGAAAAAACTCGCTGCGGCGTAAATTGAACCGCATTCCTTTCCCGCCTTTTTTCAGGAGAATTTTCACATGGCCAATTTCATCGACCTCAAATCCGCCGACGGTTTTACTTTTCCCGCCTACGTGGCTGAACCTTCGGGCAAAACCCGCGGCGCGATTGTGGTGCTGCAGGAAATCTTCGGCGTCAACTCGCACATCCGTTCGGTCGCTGATGGCTACGCGGCCGCCGGTTACCTGGCGGTGGCACCGGCCACCTT
The DNA here is from genome assembly GCA_946479075.1 of uncultured Polaromonas sp. Next base: position 14,996 of record CAMLDT010000054.1, on the reverse strand, counting down.
TCACCGCGTCAAGCCTGGTGTCGAGCTGGGCTACACCGAAGCCGACATGAACGCCGGCTTTGCGCTCAAGACCGCTGTGGAGGCGCTGCCGGCGCCTGGCGTGTTGCAGGACATCCAGGCCGCCATCAACCATGCAGCCCAGACTTCGGGCGGCAAGGTCGGCATCGTTGGTTTCTGCTGGGGCGGCCTGCTGACCTGGCGCGCGGCCTGCACACTGTCGGGCCTGTCGGCAGCCGTGCCTTATTACGGCGGTGGCATGACGGCGGGCGATGAACCTGCGCGCCAGCCGGCCTGCCCGGTGCTGGCGCACTTCGGCAACCAGGACCACTGGATTCCGCTGGACACCGTCGAAGCGTTCAAGAAGGCCCAGCCCGGTGTCGAGGTCCACGTTTATGAAGCCAACCACGGCTTCAATTGCGATCAGCGCGGCTCCTGGAACGAGGCGGCGGCAAAATTGGCGAAGCAGCGCACGCTGGATTTCTTCGCCAAGCACGTCGGCTGAGGCTTCAGCCGGGCCGCCCCCGCGGTGGGGCGGCTAACATCGCTTTTTTCGGCGTCACGGACACATTCAACGGGACTTCAACGCGACTTCAACGGGACCAGCACCAGCGATGGCGAAGACATCGACGCAGCGCATTGCAGACACGCGGAACTACCTGCAAAACACCAACCTGGTCACGGCGCCCGAACGCGCGGCCGCCGACCAGCTGGTCCAGGCCTTCATGGCGGCGGCCCATCCGCTGGGGGTGATGTCCCCCGGCTACGACGCCTTGTCAACCAGCCTGTCGCTGGGCAAACATGTTTTCGAAGATCCGCGCCGCGAGATGGCGCGGGCGCTGTTTCTGCTGTGGACGGCGATCAGGCATTTTGACGGGACCTTCACCTTTCCCAAGACCCAGATCGGGCAGATCAGCTTTTCCACCGTGCGCCAGCAGCTGGCCAGCTATATCCGCAAGGCCGGCTGTGTGCTGGACCAGGTCAATGGCGGCCATGCGGGTGCCGATGCGGCACTGCTTGAGCTGCAGGCCAACCCGCTGAACTTCCTGCGCTTCAGCAAGGTGGTGGTCAGGGGATCGGGCAACCACAACCCCGTCGCCGCCCAGAACATCCGGCCCTGCAGCTTCTTTTACGAGCCGGCACGGGACCGTTATGTCTTCGCCGTCGATAACGGCGTCTTCCCGGCCTATGCGGCGCAGATCCAGGTGGAAAGCGTGACGGCTTTTCACTGGACCGACCCGCGTTATGTGCCCGCGCTGGTGCCGCCTGCGCTGCATGACATCAACACCGTCAACTTCAATACCCTGCGGGGGTTTCAGTTGAGCGGCGCACACATCATGGTGACCACGCAATTCACGGGCTGTGCTTTCTGCATGGCCGAAAACGGCGGAATGATGTACTGCGCCCATGTCTCGCCCGCCGGGGTGCCAAACAGGGCGCCCAACACCACCGGCAACATTCTGGCCCGCAAAATCATGGCGACCGGGCAGATGCAAAATGCGGGCGGCGTGGCGCCCCGGGTGTTCGGGCGCAACATCGGCAGCCCGCCCAATGGTGGCGGCTACGACATCGGCCCCGGGGGCGGCGGAAACACCATCTACATGACGGTTCTGGGTTTTCCGGGTGGCACCAGCTACGAGATCTATTCGCAAACCACCATCCATGACGCCATCGTGGGTCTGCCGGTGCAAATCTTTTGAGGGAGCAAACATGGACCGGCTTCAAATTCTCAAGCCTTTTAGGGCTCCAGCCCTTGTTGGACGGGCGTGGATAGCTATTGTTTTGGTAGCGTTTGCGGCTTTTGCAGAGGCGGCAGACTACACCGGCCCGCTGTTTGATACGCACCTGCACTACAACGTCGAGGCTTGGGGTTGCGGCGAACGCAGCGCCGGGCCGTCCCAAGCAAGTTCAGCCCCCCCGGGGGGCAGTGCAGCACGCGCAGCGGCAAGCGTGGGGGCACCATGTGCGGGGCCGCACGGGCCGGCCGATGTGCTGGCGCGCATGAAACGCAACGGCGTGCGTGCCATCGTCGCCAACTCCCGGCCCAACGACGGCACCCGGGCGCTGGCGTCCCTGCCTGAAACGAAGCAGGCCGGCGTCACCGTGGTGCCCTTCATCCGCCTCTACCGCAACCGTGCCGATTACGACAACTGGTTTCGCGACGAAACGATTGACGAGATGGTGCAGACCGAGTTTGCACGCGGCGTCACCGGCGCGCAGGCCGGGCCGTACAAGGGCATCGGGGAATTCCACCTCTACAACAGCGCCAATGCCAACGGACCGGTCGCGAAAAAGCTGATGCAGTTCGCGGAAAAGAACAAGCTGGCCGTGCTGGCGCATGTGGACGATGTGGCGATTGACCTGCTGATGGCGCATGCGCCCGGAGCGCGGCTGATCTGGGCCCACACCGGCATCGGCGGTGCACCGGCCGCGCGCGTGGACGCGCTGCTGGCGCGTTACCCGACGTTGATGGGCGAGCTGTCCTACCGGCCGGGCCTGACCTGCGGGGCTGGAAAGCTTTGCGAGGAATGGCGCACGCTGCTGCTCAAATACCCGGCCCGTTTCATGATCGGCTCGGACACCTGGGTCAACCAGCGCTGGCAGTCTTACGACGAACTCATGAAGGGCTACCGCGTCTGGCTCGGCGACCTGCCGCCCGATGTGGCGCGCGGCATTGGCTGGGGCAATGCGGCGGGCCTGTTTGGCGTGGCCACCCCGGCGCCCTGAACCTTCCCTGAACCTTGATTTCCCTGGAACGGAGACACAGCATGGCAAATGACGAAGCGCAGATTCGGGCCCTGATGGCCGAATGGATGCAGGCGACGAAAGTGGGCGACGTGGACGCGGTGCTGGGCCTGATGGCCGACGATGCCGTATTCCTGCTGCCGGGCCGCCCGCCCATGCGCAAGGCGGAATTTGCGGCAGCCTCGAAAGCGCAATCTGCCAACGGCGCGCCGCAGTTGGAGGGCCACAGCGAGGTGCAGGAAATTCAGGTCAGCGGCGACTGGGCCTTTGCCTGGGCGCACCTGCGCGTGACCGTCACGCCGCCCGGCGGCGCGGCGGTCGAGCGCGCCGGCCACACGCTGACCGTGTTCCACCGTCAGCAGGGCCGCTGGCTGCTGGCGCGCGACGCCAATCTCCTGGCGCCGGTCAAGCCCGCGGCATCATGATCCAGCTCTATTACTCGCCCAGCACCGCGGCCATGGTGCCGCACATCCTGCTCGAAGAGCTGGGTGTGCCGTTCGAGAAAGTGCTGGTGGACACAGCCACCGGCGCGCACCGCACCGAGGCCTACCGCCAGCTCAACCCCAACGGGCTGGTCCCCACGCTCACCGACGGCGAGCTGGTGCTGTATGAAACCGCCGCCATCTGCCTGCATGTGTGCGACACCCACCCCGAGAGCGGCCTGGCGCCGCCGCTGGGCAGCACGGAACGCGCGCATTTCTACAAATGGCTGATGTGGCTGACCAACACGCTGCAGGCCACGCTGATCACCTACTTCTATCCCGAGCGTTCGGTGGCGCCGGGCAATGCCGCCGGCGCAGCCGAGGTCAAGGCGCAGGCCGAGCTCAGGATCGCAGCCATGCTGGACCAGCTGGATGCCGAACTGTCGCGCCACGGCGGCCCGTGGTTTGCCGGCCCGGGCTACAGCATGCTGGACGCCTATGTGTTCACCCTGTGCCGCTGGACGCGCAACTTTGCCACGCCTGCCGCCCGTACCCGCCCGCAGCTCGGGCCGTATTTGCAGCGCATGCTGGAGCGCCCTGCGGTGCAGCGTGTGTTGTCAGCGGAAGGGCTGGCCGCGCCCTTTGTCTAGCAGCGCCAGCGCATTGCTGACCGCCGCACCGGAGGCGGTGTTGTCGAAGATGCACCAGACCTCGGCGCCGCCGTCGGCGCTTTCCCGCAGTTTCAGCGCCAGGGCCTGCAGCGTCGCGGTGTCATACGGCGAGTGATACATGCGTGGCGAGCCATGCAGCCGCAGATAGACCAGGCCGGGCCAGCCGCCGGGGGTGCGCCCCGCAGCGTGCAACACCGGGTCGGCCAGTACGCGGGCGATCCGCCAGGTCTTCAGGGCCGCATCGACCGCCGGCGTGAACCAGCTGGCGTGGCGCGGCTCCAGTGCGACCGCACCCTCATGCTGCTTGCGCAGGTGCCCGAAAAAGGCCGTCGCCGTAGATTCGTCAAACGCCAGGCTGGGCGGCAGCTGCACCAGCAGGCAGCCAAGCTTGCCGCCGAGCGCCCGGGCCTGTTCCAGGAAACCGGCGACCTGTTCGTCACAATCACGCAGGCGCTTTTCATGCGTGACGGCTTTGGGCAGCTTGACTGAAAACCGGAAGCCGGGCGGCACGCTGCCGGCCCAGCGGGCGTAAGTGGCCGGCTGGTGCGGCCGGTAAAACGAGGAGTTGATTTCAACGGCCGTGAGCACGCGGGCATACCGCGCCAGGTGCGAGCCTTCTGCGGGAAACTGCGGCCAGCTGTCGCGCGGCAGGCTCCAGCCGGCGCAGGCGATAAACACAGGTGAGGCAGGCCGGGCCATCAATCTGCGTCCAGCGCCGGTTCGTTGCCGGTTAGCGCCGTGTGCGCGCCAGGTAGTCCTTGCGCCAGAACACCACCCCCAGGCCGGCGGCCACCAGCACCATCCAGGCCATGATCCACCAGAACCCGCTGGACTGGTGCAGCAGCGGAATGAACTCGAAGTTCATGCCGAAGATGCCGGCGATCAGGTTCAGCGGCAGGAAGATGGCCGTCAGTGCCGTCAGCGTGCGCATGATGTCGTTGGTGCGGTTGCTTTGCGCGCTGAAGTGGATCTGCACCACGGTTTCGGCCGATTGTTCGAGCCGGCGTGCATGGTGCACCACGCGCTGGATGTGCTCGATCACGTCGCGCGCGCGCGCCACCATCTGGTCGCGGCGGGTTTGCGCCAGTTGCGCATCGGCGGCAAACGATGACATCGGCTGCTCGCGCAGCGAGTCCAGCCACTCCTGCATGGCGTCGTGCTGTTCGTCGCACAGGTCTTCGAGCACGTGCAGCTGGCTGCGCGCGCCCATCAGCGAGCCCCAGTTGATGAAGCGCGAGTTGGGCTTGAGCAGCTCGGCCTGCCAGTGTTCCAGCTGGGTGGTCAGCTCCTTGCGCACGTCCAGGTAGCTGTCCACCATGGCGTTGACCATGCGCAGCACCAGGTCGGCCGGGCTTGACGGAATGCGGCTGCGCGCCGAGACGGCGTCCACGCTGAACTTGGCGTCGGTGAGGGAGCGCTCGATGAAACTTTTGGCGGTGTAACAACCGCGCGGGTGCACGCTGATCAGCAGCCGGTCAAACACCACAAAAGCCACCGCGCGCGAACTGATGCGGTTGAAGGCCGCCATGCCGCCGTGCGGCTTGATCCGCGGCTGGCCGCCCTGGCCGTGATAGGCCTCGATGGCCGCCTCGTGTTCCGCTTCCGCGCGGGTTTCGGCGGGCGTGGCCAGCCGGCGAAAGATGATCAGGTCGTAGATCGAGGTGAAGTCGTAGTGCGAAGGATGAACCGCATTGCCCAGGTCCTGGCGGTGCAGGTCCAGCAGGGCGGAGCCGCCCAGTTGCTGCGCCGCCTGCTGCAACAGCGGCTGGTGGGTGTCAAACTCGTCGCGATCCACAAACACCCAGACGAACCCGTCGGCGGGGGCTTTCTCAGGCAGGGTGTCTGAAAAGCGCAGGCTGTCGGCGGTGAATTCAACAATTTGCACGGTGTCTGTCCGGTGGATTGCCAATAAGGAGTCAAATCGGCCTCTAGCCCTTATAGGACGGGCGCTGTCAGCTATTTATTTTGTAGCAATCGTGCCGCAGCAATGGCGAAGTAAGTGAGCACACCATCGGCCCCGGCACGCTTGAAGGCCAGCAGGCTTTCCATCATCACCGCGTCGTGGTCCAGCCAGCCGTTTTGCGCGGCGGCCTTGAGCATCGCGTATTCGCCGCTGACCTGGTAGGCAAAGGTCGGCACGCCGAACTCGTCCTTGACGCGGCGCACCACGTCCAGGTAAGGCATGCCGGGCTTGACCATCACCATGTCGGCGCCTTCGGCGATGTCCATGGCGACTTCGCGCAGGGCCTCGTTGCTGTTGCCCGGGTCCATCTGGTAGACCTTTTTGTCGGCCTTGCCGAGGTTGCCGGCCGAGCCCACCGCATCGCGGAAGGGGCCGTAAAACGCACTGGCGTATTTGGCGCTGTAGGCCATGATGCGGGTGTGGATCAGCTTGCGCGATTCGAGCGCGTTGCGGATCGCGCCGATCCTGCCGTCCATCATGTCGCTGGGCGCGACGATGTCCACGCCGGCTTCGGCCTGGGCCAGCGCCTGGCCGACCAGCAGTTCAATCGTTTCGTCGTTGAGGATGTAGCCCGTTTCCTTGTCGGGCAGGCCGTCCTGGCCGTGGCTGGTGAAGGGGTCCAGTGCCACGTCGGTCATCACGCCGAGTTCGGGGAAACGTTTTTTCAGTTCGCGCACCACACGCGGCACCAGGCCGTCGGGGTTCAGCGCTTCCTTGCCGTCGTAGGTCTTGAGCGAGGCGTCGATCACCGGGAACAGCGCCAGCACCGGGATGCCGAGTCGCACACATTCCTCGGCCACCGGCAGCAGCAGGTCCAGGCTCAGGCGCTCGACACCGGGCATGGAGGCCACGGCTTCCCGGCGGTTCTTGCCGTCGGTGACAAACACCGGGTAGATCAGGTCGTGGGCGCTGAGGGCGTTCTCACGCACCAGGTTGCGTGTGAAGCTGTCGCGGCGCAGGCGGCGCGGCCGGCCGGCGGGGTAAGGGGCGTGGACTGTCATCGCCCAATTTTGCCAAAGCTTTGCCGGGAGGCCCTGATTAATTTCGCGCGCCCCCGGCCACAGGGTGCGCCAAAAAAATGCCCGGATGACACTGGGTCAACCGGGCCTGGAAGCCTTTTTGCTGTGACACGTCAAAGGCACCCGCTCAGGGAGGAAAAGCGGGGCGCTGTCACCAAAAGGTAACAACACACATCAATCTTAGTCCGATGAGCGGCACATGACAAGGGCTGAGCGGAAATCGCCCCGCACACAGGGTGGGGCGGGGCTGCGGGCTACACTTCGGCCCATGCTCTGGGTCAAATCACTTCACATTGTTTTTGTCGCCAGCTGGTTTGCAGGCCTTTTTTACCTGCCGCGCATTTTTGTCAACCTCGCCATGGTGCCGCCCGGGAGCGAAGCCGAGCGCGAGCGCCTCATCCTGATGGCGCGCAAGCTGTTTCGTTTCACCACCCTGCTGGCCGTGCCCGCGCTGGCCTTTGGCTTGTGGTTGTGGCTGGGTTACGGCATCGGCCGTGGTCCCGGCAATGGCTGGATGCACGCCAAACTGGCGGTGGTGGTTCTGGTGATTGGTTACCACCATGCCTGCGGCCGCATCCTTGCCAAATTCATCGCGCAGCGCAACACGCACAGCCACCGCTGGTACCGCTTTTTCAACGAGGTGCCAGTGCTGCTGCTGCTCGCCGCCGTCGTGCTGGTGGTCGTCAAGCCGTTCTAGCAACAGCAGGCAACCCGCGTGCCCTCCCCGAATTCACCAGCAGACGCCAGCGATCCGGCTTTGCCGGGCGCAATGCGTCGTCCCCTGGAAGGGGAAAAGGAACTACACGGAGCGAAGCGCAGTGAGAACGATAGGGGTGAGCGCTCCTCCGGTGAACCCACCGCCTCCTGGCCGCTTGCGCTCGCCACCATCTGCCTGATTGTTTACGCCAGCCTCTATCCGTTTGCCGAGTGGCGCAATCAGGGGATCTCGCCGCTGAAATTCCTGACGGCGTCCCTGCCGCGTTATTGGACCGGCTTTGATGTCGGCGTCAATCTCGCCGGTTACGCCCCCCTTGGTTTTTTGCTGGCGCTGGCCGCGCTGCGCAGCCGCCGCGTGCGCTGGGCCGTGAGTGTGGCGGTGCTGGCTTCGGCAGTCCTGTCGCTGGCTATGGAAACCCTGCAAAGTTACCTGCCGTCACGCGTGCCCTCGAACGTGGATTTCGCGCTCAACACCGCCGGCGCCTGGCTGGGCGCCTGCAGCGCCTGGCTGCTCGAAAAGGCCGGCGCCATCGCGCGCTGGAGCCGCGTGCGTGCGCGCTGGTTTGTGCGTGACGCGCGCGGCGCCCTGGTACTGTTGGCGCTGTGGCCCGTGGCCTTGCTGTTCCCGGCCTCGGTGCCGCTGGGTCTGGGCCAGGTGATCGAGCGGCTGGAATACTCGCTGGCCGAGATGCTGGCCGACACCCCGTTCCTGGAATGGTTGCCGGTGCGCGACATCGAGCTGCAGCCGCTGGTGCCCGGTGCCGAGGTGATTTGTGTGGCGCTGGGCGCGCTGATTCCCTGCCTGCTGGCGTTTGGCATCGTGCGTACCTGGCCGCAGCGCGCGGCTCTGCTGGTGGGCTTGCTGGGCGCCGGTGTGGCGCTCACGGCGTTGTCAGCGGCACTCAGCTACGGCCCGGACCATGCCTGGGCCTGGCTGGACCTGCCGGTGCAGGTCGGTCTGGTCATGGGCGGCGTGCTGGCGCTGCTGCTGTTGCCGGTGCCGAGCCGCGCCAGTGCCGCGCTGCTGCTGGTGGCGCTGTGTGTGCACCTGTCGCTGCTGAACCAGGCGCCGGCCGGCCCTTACTTTGCCGAAACCCTGCAGATCTGGGAGCAGGGGCGTTTTGTGCGCTTCAATGGCCTGGCGCAATGGCTGGGCTGGCTCTGGCCGTTTGCGGCGCTGGTCTATGTGCTGGTGCGTTTGTCCGTACGCAAGGCAGGAGAAGCCGGCGAAAGTAAAATCGGCGCATGACTCCTTCCAGCGCGACAGGCGCGGCCCCGGCCGCCGCACCCACGGATTCCTATTACGAACGGCACATTTTCTTTTGCCTGAACCAGCGCGAAAACGGTGAAGACAGCTGCGCCAACCACCGTGCGCAACAGGGTTTTGAGCGCTGCAAGGCGCAGGTCAAGGCCGCCGGCCTGGCCGGCCCCGGCAAGGTCCGCGTCAACAAGGCAGGTTGCCTGGACCGCTGCGCCGGCGGGCCGGTGGCCGTGGTCTATCCCGAGGCGGTCTGGTACACCTATGTCGATGCCCACGACATCGATGAAATCGTCGAGTCGCATCTTCAGCGCGGCCAGGTGGTCGAAAGGCTGCTGACACCGGCGCATCTCGGGCGCTGAGGCTGGCCACGGAAAATAGGGATGATTTGTGCCGCCAGCCCCCGACGGGCGGGCACAAGCAGCTATTGATTCAATAGCAAATTCAATACATTTATTCCCCAGAAAGTTGCCCCTTGAACGCCCACACCCAGAAAACCAGTTTTCCCGGACCGACCGGCGTGCTTGAAATGGCCCTGGACGCGCCGTCCGGTGCGTCGCGCGGCGTTGCCGTCATTGCCCACCCGCATCCGCTGTTCGGCGGCACCATGGACAACAAGGTGGTGCAGACCGTGGCGCGTGCCTTCACCCAAAGCGGCTGGACTGCGGTGCGCTTCAACTTCAGGGGTGTGGGCGCGAGTGAAGGGGCGTATGACGAGGGCCGCGGCGAGGTTGACGACATGCTGGCCGTGGTGCAGGAGGCCGCACCAGATGGCGCGCTGGCGCTGGCCGGCTTTTCCTTCGGCGGTTTTGTGTGCTCCCAGGTGTTTGCCCGGCTGCAGCCTGCGCGTCCGGTGGAGCGGCTGGTGCTGGTGGCCCCGGCCGCCAGCCGTTTCACGGTGGCGCAGATTCCCGCGGACGCGCATGAGCAGACCCTGGTGATCCACGGCGAACAGGACGACACGGTGCCGCTGGAGGCCGTGATGGACTGGGCCCGGCCGCAGCTACTGCCTGTTACGGTTGTTCCCGGAGGCGGGCACTTCTTTCATGGACAATTGCCGCTTCTGAAAAGTCTGGTCGCGCGCCATCTGCGTTGAGCGTTTTCCTTCCCCCGTTTACGTCTCCGTCTTGTCTTTTTTCCCGTCTTTCATCTTCAGGTTGATCCCCCCATGCGTTTTTTGACAGCTTTTCGCGGCCTGGCCGTTTCCCTGGGTGTTGTGTGTTCTGCGTTTTTCCTGCCGGCTGCGCAGGCCCAGATGCCGCAGCCGCCGGAAGTGGCTGCCCGCTCCTATTTGCTGCTGGACGTCACGGCGAACCAGATCCTGGCCGCCAAGAACATCGACTCGCCGGTGGAGCCGGCCTCGCTGACCAAGCTCATGACCGAGTACCTGGTCTTCGACGCCCTCAAGTCCAAAAAAATCGACCTCAAGCAAACCTTCCCGGTCAGCGAACGCGCCTGGAAGATGCCCGGCTCCCGCATGTTCATTGATCCCAAGATGCAGGTGCCGGTGGAAGACCTCATCAAGGGCATGATCGTCCAGTCGGGCAACGACGCCACCATGGCGCTGGCCGAGGGCGTGGGCGGCACCGCCGAGAACTTTGTCATGTTGATGAACCAGCAAGCCAAGGCGATGGGCATGAACTCGACCAGCTACAAAAACCCCGAAGGCCTGACCGAGGTGGGCCACACCACCACCGCCCGCGACCTGAGCATCCTGTCCACCCGGCTGATGCAGGACTTCCCGGATTACATGGGTTTTTCGGCGATCAAGAAATACCGCTACCCGGGCACGCCAGCGGCCAACGACACCAACCGCAACACCCTGCTGTTTCGCGATCCGTCGGTGGATGGCCTGAAAACCGGCCACACCAATGCGGCCGGCTACTGCATGATTGCCACGGCCAAACGCGACTTCCCGAACCTCGGCACCGCCGGCGCCCCCGGCAGCCGGCGCCTGCTGGCCATTGTGCTGGGCACAAACAGCGACAGCGACCGGGCCAACGAGTCACAAAAGCTGCTGAACTGGGGCTACACCGCCTTTGAGGCCGTCAAGCTGTTCGACGCCGGCCAGCCGGTCGCCTCGCCCAGTGTGTGGAAAGGCACGTCGAATACGGTCAAGCTGGGCCAGCCCCGGGCCATCGTGATCGCCATCCCCGCCAGCAGCTCGGCCAAAGTCCAGACCCAGGTGGCCCGGCCCGACCCGCTGGTCGCGCCTTATATCAAGGGCCAGGCCCTCGGAACCCTCAAGGTCACCACCGGCGCCGGCCAGCCCGTGGCCGACATTCCGCTGGTGGCGCTGGAGACGGTCGAAGAGGCCGGCATCCTGGGCCGCGCCTGGGATTCGATCCGCCTCTGGATCAAATAAGCGCCGCTTCCTGGTTTTTTCGGCTTTTTCGGGACTTTTTGGTTTTCCCGGCGGGCTGCGAGGCCTCAGCCCCACAAGGACCGGAGGCCGGCCCGGCGCCAGCCCGATTGCGGCGAGCGCCCCAAACTGCTACACTCGAAGGCTTTTCCGGAATTTCCGGGGAGATTTTCGTTTTCAGGTCAATATTCACGTATTGAGTTTCAGGTATCGAGTCGAGTCAGAAATCAGACGTTTAGGGACGTTTTTACATGCCAACCATTAATCAGCTAGTCCGTCAGGGGCGCGAGGTCGAAAAGATCAAGTCCAAAAGCCCTGCGATGGAAAACTCTCCGCAGCGCCGCGGTGTGTGCACCCGTGTGTACACCACGACGCCCAAGAAGCCCAACTCCGCTCTGCGTAAGGTCGCCAAGGTGCGCCTGACCAACGGTTTTGAAATCATTTCCTACATCGGCGGCGAAGGCCACAACTTGCAGGAGCACAGCGTCGTGCTGGTTCGCGGCGGTCGTGTCAAGGATCTGCCCGGTGTGCGTTACCACATCGTGCGTGGTTCGCTCGATCTGCAAGGCGTGAAAGATCGCAAGCAGTCGCGCTCCAAGTACGGTGCGAAAAAGCCCAAGGCCAAATAAGCCCCACCGGCCCGAGCCTTGCGGTTCGAGCCAGAAGAAGTTGTCACAACGTCTTCAAAACAAGGTGTTTCAATCGTCCTGGCAGGTGGTTGAAACGAAGTGACCCAAGTGCAAATCCTTGCACCGGTCGAGTAAGTGAGGGTTTTGATAACCCTCGCGGCATGGCCCGAAACGGCTCTGCCAACTGAAGCAAAGAGGTGAAAAAATGCCACGTCGTCGCGAAGTCCCTAAACGTGAAATTCTTCCTGATCCGAAATACGGCAATGTTGACCTTGCCAAATTCATGAACGTGATCATGCAAGGCGGCAAGAAGGCCGTCGCAGAGCGCATCATTTACGGTGCGCTCGACTTCATCGAGAAAAAGAACCCGGGCAAAGATCCGCTGGAGGCCTTCCACATGGCCATCGGCAACATCAAGCCCATGGTTGAAGTGAAGTCCCGCCGCGTGGGCGGTGCCAACTACCAGGTGCCGGTTGAAGTGCGCCCGGTCCGCCGCATGGCCCTGGCCATGCGCTGGCTGAAAGAAGCCGCCAAGAAGCGCGGTGAAAAGTCCATGTCCTTGCGTCTGGCCAATGAGCTGATGGAAGCCACGGAAGGCCGTGGCGGTGCCATGAAAAAGCGCGATGAAGTGCATCGCATGGCCGAAGCCAACAAGGCTTTCAGCCACTTCCGCTTCTAAGAGCGGTTGCCATGTTTGCTGCGCGGGTTTGACGCGTTGCTGGCGGGGTTTCAAGGTGCGCAGCCGCCTTGATTCCTGCCGGTTCAGCCCAATTTTCTGCCAGCTGCGTGCAAAACGCGCAGCTGGCAGACGCGTAGAGAAAACATGAAAAGTGTTTTAGCAACGAGTCTTTGTTCGATCCCGAACTGAAAGTAATTTATGTCCCGCGCTACCCCCATTCAAAACTACCGCAACATTGGTATTTCCGCGCACATTGACGCCGGCAAAACCACCACCACCGAGCGGATCCTTTTCTACACCGGCGTGAACCACAAGATTGGTGAAGTTCACGACGGCGCGGCCACCATGGACTGGATGGAGCAGGAGCAGGAGCGTGGCATCACGATTACTTCCGCTGCAACCACCTGCTTCTGGAAGGGCATGGACACGTCCCTGCCTGAGCACCGCATCAACATCATCGATACCCCTGGCCACGTGGACTTCACCATCGAGGTGGAGCGGTCCATGCGCGTGCTCGACGGCGCCTGCATGGTGTACTGTGCCGTCGGCGGCGTTCAGCCCCAGTCGGAAACCGTGTGGCGCCAGGCCAACAAATACAAGGTGCCCCGCCTGGCCTTCGTGAACAAGATGGACCGTACCGGTGCCAACTTCTTCAAGGTGGTCGAGCAGATGAAGCTGCGCCTCAAGGCCAGCCCGGTCCCCATGGTGATCCCCATTGGTGCCGAGGAAAACTTCACCGGTGTGGTGGACCTGATCAAGATGAAAGCCATCATCTGGGATGAGGCGTCGCAGGGCATGAAGTTCGACTACCGCGACATTCCGGCCGAGCTCGTCGAAACCGCCAAGGAGTGGCGCGAAAAGATGGTCGAGGCTGCTGCAGAAGCTTCCGAAGAGCTGATGAACAAGTACCTCGAAGAGGGCGAGCTGACCGAAGAAGAAATCAAGCTGGGCATCCGCACGCGCACCATCGCCAGCGAGATCCAGCCGATGTATTGCGGCTCGGCCTTCAAGAACAAGGGTGTGCAGCGCATGCTGGACGCCGTGATCGAGTTCATGCCTTCGCCCGTGGACATTCCGCCGGTCAAGGGTATGGCCGAGGACGAAACGCCTGTCACCCGCAAGGCTGACGATGCCGAGAAGTTCTCTGCACTCGCATTCAAGCTGATGACCGACCCGTTTGTGGGCCAGCTGACCTTTGTGCGTGTGTATTCCGGCGTCCTGAAAAAGGGCGACACCGTTTACAACCCGATTCGCGGCAAGAAAGAGCGTATCGGCCGTATCGTGCAGATGCATGCCAACAACCGCGAGGAAGTCAGCGAAATCCGCGCCGGTGACATCGCTGCCTGCGTGGGCCTGAAAGACGTGACCACGGGTGAAACCCTGTGCGATCCGGATTCGATCGTGCTGCTTGAGCGCATGGTGTTCCCTGAGCCGGTGATCCGCCAGGCCGTGGAACCCAAGACCAAGGCCGACCAGGAAAAGATGGGCATCGCGCTGTCGCGCCTGGCCAACGAAGATCCTTCCTTCCGCGTCAACACGGACGAGGAATCCGGCCAGACCATCATCGGCGGCATGGGCGAGTTGCACCTCGAGATCATTGTGGATCGCATGAAGCGCGAATTCGGCGTGGAGGCCAATGTCGGCAAGCCGCAGGTGGCTTACCGTGAAACCATCCGCAAGACCGTTGAAGAGGCCGAAGGCAAGTTCGTGCGCCAGTCCGGCGGCAAGGGCCAGTACGGCCACGTGGTGCTCAAGATTGAGCCCAACGAAGCCGGCAAGGGCATCGAGTTTGTGGACGCCATCAAGGGTGGCGTGGTTCCGCGCGAGTTCATTCCTGCGGTCGAGAAGGGTATCAACGAAGCCGTGACCTCGGGCGTTCTGGCTGGTTATCCGGTGGTGGACGTGAAAGTCACCCTGCACTTCGGTTCGTACCACGACGTGGACTCGAACGAACTGGCCTTCAAGATGGCTGCAATCTTTGGCTTCAAGGAAGGCTGCAAGAAAGCTGGCCCCGTGATTCTGGAGCCCATGATGGCTGTGGAAGTCGAGACGCCTGAAGACTACGCCGGCAACGTGATGGGCGATCTGTCCTCACGCCGCGGCATGGTGCAAGGCATGGAAGACATGGTCGGCGGCGGCAAGGCCATCAAGGCCGAGGTGCCGCTGTCCGAGATGTTCGGCTACTCGACCACTCTGCGCTCGATGTCGCAGGGTCGTGCCACGTACTCCATGGAGTTCAAGCACTACTCTGAAGCACCGCGCAATGTGTCGGAAGCCATCATGGCCGCCCGTGCCAAGTAAGTAAACCGGTGCCGGTCCGCAAGGGCCGGCACCACTTTTTTTGTCTGCGATTGTGTGCCCCCCGCTGCCCGTGGCGATGGAACCAGCAACACAGTGCAGACGTTAAACCTCACACGGGCACGTTCTTTACTGGAGATTTGAAATGGCAAAAGGCAAATTTGAGCGGACCAAACCGCATGTCAACGTCGGCACGATTGGGCACGTTGACCATGGCAAGACCACGCTGACCGCAG
>CAMLDT010000053.1 GCA_946479075.1 uncultured Polaromonas sp. | reverse complement strand
GAACTCGCGCGAGGTGCCGTTGAGGTCGGTGCTGTAGCCCGGCTTGAGCACCTTGGCTGCAGTCTGGTTCATGAAGGTCAGCGCCTGGCCCAGCGAATAGTCCGGCGAGAGATTGGCCGTGATGGCAGCGGCGCGGCGCTGGCCGAAGTGGTTGAGCTCGCGCGGTGAAACGGCCTCACGCACGCTGACCAGGCTGGACAGCGGGATCATGGCGTCGCTGCGTCCGCGCACATAAATGCCCTCGATGTCTTCCGGCGTGCTGCGGCCACTGGCATCGGTCTGCACGATCACATCGTATTGCTCGGCATCGCGCTTGTAACGCGTGACATTGCGTCCGCCCAGCATGGTCTCGATGGCCCTGGCCACCACCTCCACACTGACGCCGAGGTCGGCGGCCTTTTCGCGGTTGACGTCGATGCGCAGCTCGGGCTTGTTCAGGCGCAGGTCAGATATCGGCGACTGGATGCCGGGGTTTTTGGCAATCTCGGCCAGCATCTGCTCCACCACGAGATTGAGGTTTTCATAACTGTCGGACGTCTGGATCACAAAATTGAGCGGGCGTTCGCGAAAGCCCTGGCCCAGCGAAGGCGGCGTGATGGGAAAGGCCGTCACGCCGGGCAGGCTGGCGAATTTGGGCTGCAGTTCGCGCGCCATGTCCAGGGTGCTGCGTTTGCGGTTTTCCCAATCGACGGTGCGGTAGATCACGCTGGCCTGGGACACCGTCGGGTTGCCCGTGCTGGCAAAAATCCGGTCGAACTCCTTGTAGGGCTGGCCCATTTTTTCCAGCGCCTCGGCATAACGGTTGGTGTAGTCCAGCGTGGCCCCGTCCGGCGCGTTGACCGTGGCCAGAATCGTGCCCCGGTCTTCCAGCGGCGACAGCTCCTGCTTCATGGTCGGGAAAATCAGCAGGATGGCCAGCGCGCTGGCGAGCATGACACCGACCACGATCCAGCGCGCCTGCAGCAGCAGCCCCCTGGCGCCGGACCGGCCAGGGGCAACGGGGCGATAACGCGCACTCAGCACCCAGCGCAGCAAGCGGCCATAACGCTCGGACAAGGTGGTCAGAAACCGCTCAATGCTGCGGTCAAAAAGATTGGGCTTCGGGTTGTGCCGGAGCAGCTTGGCGCACAACATCGGCGTCAGGGTCAGCGCCACAAAACCGGACACCACCACGGCACCGGCCAGCGCCAGCGCAAACTCGACAAACAGCCGCCCGGTGCGGCCCGGCGTGAACGCCAGCGGCGCATACACCGCCACCAGCGTGGCCGTCATGGTGATGATGGCGAAACCGATTTCACGCGCCCCCTTGATGGCGGCGGAAAACGGGTCCAGCCCTTCCTCGATATGCCGGAAGATGTTCTCCAGCATGACGATGGCGTCATCGACCACCAGGCCAATGGCCAGCACCAGCGCCAGCAAGGTCAGTGTGTTGATGGTGAAGCCGGCCAGCGCCATCAGCGCAAAGGTACCGATCAGGCTGACCGGGATGGTGATGATGGGAATGATGGACGCGCGCAGGGTGCGCAGGAAGACAAAAATCACCAGCGCCACCAGCACCACCGCCTCGACAATGGTCCTGTACACATTGGCGACCGAGCGGTCAATGAAGACCGAGTTGTCGTTGGCAATGTCGATGTTCACCTCCGGCGGGAGGTCGGCCTTGAGCTGCGGGATCATGTCGCGCACGCCTTTGGACAGGTCCAGCGGGTTGGCGGTTGCCTGGCGGATCACGCCGGCGCCGATGGCCGCCCGGCCATTGAGCCGCACACCGCTGCGCTCATCCGCCGCACCCTCTTCCACACGCGCCACATCGCGCACCTTGACCGGAAAACCGTTGACGTTCTTGACCACCACTTCCGAGAATTGCGCCGGGCGCATCAAGCCGGTTTCCGAAGTGACGCTGAACTCGCGCTGCTGCGACTCGATGCGGCCTGCGGGCACCTCCAGGTTGCTGCGCCGGATGGCGTCTTCCACGTCCTGCGTGGTCAGGCGGTAGGCCGCCAGCTTGGCGGTGTCCAGCCAGACACGCATGGCGTATTTGCGTTCGCCGAAAATCCGCACGTCGGCCACGCCGGTCACGGTTTGCAGGCGCGGCTTGACGATGCGGTTGACGAGGTCGTTGATCTGCAGCCGCGTCAGGCTGTCGCTGGTGAAGGCCAGCCAGATCACGGGAAAGGCGTCGGCTTCGACCTTGGCAATCACCGGCTCCTCGATCGCCTGCGGCAACTTGTTGCGCACACGGGAGGTCCGGTCCCGCACTTCGGCAGCGGCGGCGTCGGCGTCCTTTTCAAGCCGGAAACGCACCGAGATCTGGCTCTGGTCGGCGCGGCTGATCGAGGTCAGCACATCCACTGCGTCAATGCCGGCAATCGAATCCTCCAGCGGTTTGGTGACCTGCGACTCGATCACCTCGGCCGAGGCGCCGGGGTAACGCACGCTGACGGTGACCACAGGTTCGTCGATCTTCGGGTATTCGCGCACGCTGAGGCGCTGGAAGCTGACCGCGCCGACCAGCAGGATCAGCAGGGACAGCACGGTGGCAAACACCGGGCGGCGTATCGAAACTTCAGCCAGTTGCATGGGGGGTCCCGTCTGGAAAAGGGCGCTGCCTCAGGCAGGCTTGCGTGCCGTGCGGGCGCGTGCTTCGGGCATGGCGCCGGCAGGTGCCACCTCGGGCGCGGCGCTTTCGCGCTTGCGCTCTCGCGCGGCAGGCGGGGCATCGGCCTCGCGCACGCCGGCCAGGCAGGGGTTGCCGCCCGCCGGCTGGGGCGCAACCACGGGGGCCGGTTTGGGCTGGGCCGGAGCGCCGTCTGCAGGGCGCGCGGCCGTCTGGCTCAGGTCAATCACCCGCACGGTGGTGCCGTCGCGCGGCACACGCTGCTGGCCGGCCGTCACCACGGTATCGCCGGCCTGCAAGCCGCCTGTGATCTCGACCCGGCCGGGCCGCCGCACGCCGACTTCCACCGGCACACGCCGCGTGGTCCAGCCTTGTTTGTCCGCACCCGGTATCAGCTTGATCACGAATTGCTTGTCGCCCTCGGGCAGCAAGGCCTCTTCAGGAATGACCTTGGCATCCTCGCGCTCGCCGAACACCGCGTTGACCCGGGCAAACATGCCGGGGCGCAACTTGAGCTGCCGGTTGTCGATGCAGGCCCGCACCGCCACCGAGCGGCCGTTGGCATCGATCAGCGGATCGATGGCCTGCACCAGTGCGGTGTATTTCAGGCCGGGCAGCGCATCCAGATCAACCAGCGCGGTCTGCCCGCGCCGCAGCTTGCTCTGGAAACGCTCGGGCAGGCGGAAATCGACAAACAGCGCGTCGATGTCCTCGATGTTCACGATATCGGCGCCGTCCTTGAGGTAGTCCCCGGCATTGACCTGGCGGATGCCGGCGATGCCGTCAAAGGGCGCCACAATTTTCAGGCGCGCCGCCGTGGCCTTGGCCAGCGACAGTTTGGCCTGGGCCACCTGCAGGTTGGCGGCGCTTTCATCCAGCGAACGCTGGCTCACAAAATTCTGCGCCACCAGTTCCTGGTTGCGCTTCTGGTTGGCCTCGGCGATGGACAACTCGGCCTGGCTTTGCTGGACCTGGGCCAGTGGCAACTGGTCGTCGAACTGCACCAGCACCTGCCCTTTTCGCACCCGCTGGCCGTCGGTGAAGTTGAGCTGGGTGATGCGGCCGCTGACCTCGGGACGGAGCACCACACTGCGGCGAGAACGCAGGCTGCCCACGGCCTGCGCATCATCGGTCAGGCGGGCCAGCGCCACCCTGGCGGCTTCCACCGTGACGGGCTTGCCGGCACCGGCGCCTGCAGGTGCGGCGGCCGCCGCCTGCCCTGGCGCCGCCGGCCCTCCGTTCGCAGCGGCTTTGGGCTTCTGGTACCACCAGGCCGCGCCGGAAGCCAGCGCAATACCGGCCACTGCGACCCCCGCATAGATTGCTTTTGATGCCATGGAAAAGAAAATTTGTAATTGAAAAGATACAAACTTCCAATGTAGCAGGACGCCACCACCGCGCGCCTTTTTTTGTCATGCGGCACAGGCAGGCTGCCGCTCAGCTTTACAAGGCCTTTACCAAAGCAAAAGCCGAAGCCGAGGCGGACGCTGCCTGGCTTGGCCTTGCGCAGCGCCGCCATGCGCGGGCGCGTTCAGGGTGCGCGGCGGCGTCCCATCGCCACTTCCACGCCCTGGTTGGCCAGCAGGTCGGCCCGCTCGTTGCCCGGGTCGCCGTCGTGCCCGCGCACCCAGATCCATTCGATGCTGTGGCCGCTGCCGGTCACCAGTGCATCCAGCTTTTGCCACAGGTCCACATTTTTGACCGGCTCCTTGGCGGCGGTGCGCCAGCCGCGGGCTTTCCAGCCCTTGATCCACTCGGTCATGCCCTTGAGCACGTACTGGCTGTCCACGTGCAGGGTGACGCGGCAGGGCCGCTTCAGTGCCGACAGCGCCTCGATCACCGCCGTCATTTCCATGCGGTTGTTGGTGGTTGCCAGTTCGCCGCCAAACAGCTCCTTGACGCTGTCACCGGTGGTCAGCATCGCGCCCCAGCCGCCGGGGCCGGGATTGCCCTTGCAGGCGCCGTCGGTGAAAATCACCACATGCTGGGGGGTGGTTGGCGGGGAGTCGGTCATGTGTCGGGATCCAGGCGGGTTCGTTGGTTGGTTGAAAGCGAAAAGGCGTCGGGTTGCCGGACCTGGTTGGCAATCGCCACCGGCGCGCTGGCCGTGGCTTTCTGGGCCTTCCAGGCCGGCTCCAGCAGACGCATGCCGCGCACCCGCTTGACCGCCACCAGAAAATACAGGGCACCAAAAATGGGCCAGGAGCGCTCGCCGACCTTGTCCATCCAGGCAAAACGCTCCAGCGAGGCGCGGCTGCTGACGGCAGGACGGTAGCAGCCGAACTGGGCCGATTCGACCTCGAAGCTCAGCAGCCGCAGCCAGTCACGCAGCCGCCAGTAACCGATGAACTCGCCGGCTTCCGGCAAAAACAGCTCGCCATAACCCAGGCGCCGGTAAAAATGCGCGCGGCGCTGCCGCAGGCCCCACAGGCTGGCCGGGTTGAGCCCGCTGATGACCAGGCGGCCTTCGGGCACCAGCACGCGTTCGACCTCTCGCAGGGTGGTGTGCGGATCACTGCTGAGTTCCAGCGTGTGCGGCAACAGCACCAGGTCCAGGCTGTTCTCGGGAAAAGGCAAGGCGGCCGGATCGGTCAGCAGGGCCACGCGCGGGGCGCTGGCGGTGTCGCCCGGGGCGGCATCCGGGGGTTGGGGCGCCGGATGCACGCCGGCTGCAAATCCGCCTTCAGTCCCCTGCAGCGCCAGCCACTGGTGCGGCATGCGGTTGCTGCGCAAGGCATCCAGCTCGGACAGGCCCAGCTGCAGCGCGTGGTAGCCGAACATGTCGGCCACGGCCTGGTCGAATCGCTCACGCTCCCACGCCAGCAAATACTCGCCGGGCGGGGTCCTGAACCAGTCGGTGAAACCTATAATTTGTGAGCCCATCAAGAACGCCGCATGTACCTCATTCCCATCCCCGCGCTGAGCGACAACTACCTCTGGCTGCTGCACGACGGTCAGCGGGCACTGGTCGTGGACCCCGGTGACGCCGCACCGGTGCAACGCGTGTTGCAGGAAAACGGGCTTCAATTGGCATCGATTCTAGTCACGCACCACCACCCCGACCACACGGGCGGTGTGGCCGAGCTGCACGCGGCCACCGGCGCGCCGGTGTACGGCCCGGCCCGCGAAGCCATTCCCGAACCCTTCAAGCGGCTCAGCGATGGCGACACAGTGCGGGCACTCGGCATTGACCTTGAGGTGATCGATGTGCCCGGCCACACCGCCGGTCACATTGCTTTTTACGCCCCCGACGTCGATGGCCGGCCGCTGCTGTTCTGCGGCGACACGCTTTTTTCGGGCGGTTGCGGTCGGCTGTTCGAGGGCACGCCGGCGCAGATGCTGGCTTCGCTGGATCGCCTGGCTGCGCTGCCCGGCAGCACCCGGGTCTGCTGCACCCACGAATACACCCTGAGCAATCTGCGCTTTGCACTGGCCTTGGAACCTGACAATAGCGAACTTATTGGTTACCATGCGCGCTGTACCGCCTTGAGGGCACAGGGTCAGCCGACCTTGCCCACCTCAGTGGCGCAGGAGTTGCTCATCAACCCTTTTTTGCGCACCCGACAAGCCACTGTCATGGCGGCCGCCAGGCACTTCGACCCGGCCGCCGATGACGACATCTCCGTATTTGCCGCCATCAGGCAGTGGAAGAACCAATTCAAATGACTGACCCGCAGCGATCACCCCGTTTCCCCGCCCTCTCTTCTTGCGCTTCTCTCGCTTCTTTCTCTTCTTTCTTCTCCGGCAGCCTTTGCCGCCGCCCCGTCACCTCCCTGAAAACCCTGCTGCTCGGCGTCGCCGTGGCGGTGCTGGCCGGCTGCGCCAGCACCTCCCCGCCCGGCATGCCCGGTGACCCGGTCCTGAGCACGAACACCGGTGCGAGTGCAAAGCCGGTCTACCCCGCCGGCCCGCTGTCCCCGCTTGACCGGGCCCGCGCTGCATCGGATACCGTCACGCCGCTGCAGCCCCCGCCGGATCTGTGGGCGCGCATCCGCAGCGGGTTTGCCATGCCGGACCTGCAAAACGAGCTGGTCACCGACCGTGAGCAGTGGTACGCCAGCCGCCCTGACTACATCCAGCGCATGACCGAACGGTCGAGCAAGTACCTGTTTCACATCGTCGAGGAACTGGAACGCCGCAACATGCCGACCGAACTTGCGCTGCTGCCTTACATCGAAAGCGCTTTCAATCCGCAGGCGGTGTCCAGCGCCAAGGCCGCCGGCATGTGGCAGTTCATGCCGGCCACCGGCAAATACTTCGACCTGAAGCAAAACGCCTTCCGCGACGACCGCCGTGACGTGCTGGCCTCCACGCGCGCAGCGCTCGACTATTTGCAAAAACTCTACGGCATGTTCGGCGACTGGCATCTGGCGCTGGCCGCCTACAACTGGGGCGAAGGCAGCGTGGCCCGCGCCATCGCCAAGAACAAAAAGGACGGGCTCGGCACCAGCTACCAGGACCTGCGCATGCCCGACGAAACGCGGCTGTATGTGCCCAAGCTGCAGGCCGTCAAGAACATCGTGGCCAACCCGCAGGCCTTCGGCGCCGAACTGCCGCTGATCGAAAACCACCCGTATTTCCAGCAGGTGCTGATCACGCGCGACATCGACGTGGCGCTGGCCGCCAAACTGGCCGACGTGGACATCGCCGACTTCAAGGCGCTCAATCCATCCGCCCACCGCCCTGTCATCATCGCGGCCGGCACGCCGCAAATCCTGCTGCCCTGGGACAACGCCAAAATTTTCCAGCGCAACTTCGAGGCCTACTCCCAGGGCCAGTACGCGAGCTGGACCGCCTGGACCGCGCCCGCCACACTCAGCGTCAGCGACGCAGCCAAACGCGTCGGCATGAGCGAGGCCGACCTGCGCGGCGTCAACAGCATCCCGCCGCGCATGCTGATCAAGGCCGGCTCCACCCTGCTGGTGCCGCGCACGGCCAAGACGGACAGCGACGTCGCCGGCCACGTGGCAGACAACGCGCAAATGGCCTTTGCGCCGGAAATCGTCACGCGGCGCACCGTGGTCAAGGCCCGCAAGGGCGAAACCGTCGCCACCATCGCCAGGCGCTATGGCCTGAGTGCCGCCAGCGTGGCGGACTGGAACGATGTCAGCCCCAAAGCGGCTTTCAAGATGGGGCACCAGGTGATTGTGTTCCTGCCGGTCAAGCCCAAGGCGGTCCGGCATTCGGCGCCGGCACGCAGCAAGGTCACGGCGACCAAACGCAGCCCCGGCAAAACCGTGATCAAGAGCCGAAAGCGTTAGCCGCCCCAGGCTTCAAGCGAAAAGTGCTCTCAGCCCTTATCCAGTCTGCATAACCAGCTATCAAAACAGTAGCAAACCAGATTGTTTATGGCTGCCAGACCGTATGCTCCACCCGCCCGCAGCGGGGCGCCGTATTTCCCGGTTTTCCTGATCGGCCTGTTGATCCTGCTTGCCGGCACGGCGCTGCTGTTGATGTCGATCAGTCAGCGCGAGTTTCGCCTGCCCGGCGCGGTCTGCCTGCTGCTCGGCGTGATCATGACAGGCAGCTACCTCACCAGCCGGCTTTTTTCCGGCATGTATGCCGATCCGCTGGCCTACGAACCGCCATGGGCCAAGCTGGGCCGGGGCGAAGGCCCGCCGCGACTGCCAGCGCCCGGGAAACTGGCGGCGCCAGCCAGCACCCCGGTCACCATGGAAAAGCTGATTGATTTTCCGCCCGCCGCGCGGCCCCGCCGGATGGTCGCTCCGGACAGGCCGCCAGCGCCCATCCCGGCGCCGTCAAATCCAGATACCTGGACGCCGGAACTGTTTGACCGCATGTCGCCACAACAATTTGACGCCGTCTGCGAAATGCTGTTTTCCCAGAGCGGCCTGGAAACCCGCGTCCAGTCGCATGGCGCGGGCGGCGGCGTGACCCTCTGGCTGTACTCGCGCCATGCCAAACTGGACAGGGACAGCCCGGTCTCTGTGGCGGTATGCAGGCTGTGGCCGGGCCAGCCGCTGGCGGTGCGGCAGATTCACCCCTTGCTGGCCATGATGACCGCGCGTCAACTCAAGCGGGCCACCTACGCCACGGCCTCCACCTTCACGGACAACGCCCGAAAGTTTGCCAAATACAACGGCATCAACGCGCTGGATCGCACGGGATTGCTCGCGCTGATCGCCACCCGGACCGCGGCGCAGCAACAGGCCCTGCTCGCGCTTGCACGGGGCAAGCGCTGAAATCACCTGGCGCGCGCTACAGGCGCAACGAGCCCGTGCCGAACAGTCCGATCAAGCCGATGACGATGAGGTAAATCGCCACGATGTAATTGAGCAGGCGCGGAATGATCAGGATCAGGATGCCGGCGATCAGCGAGACGATGGGGCCGATGGAGACAGAGAGGTTCATGGGGATTCCTTGCGATGGCCAGAAGGCAACGGCACAGGCCGCTGGGCTTTCACGACTGTAGCGGCAGGCCCGGGGCGGGTCTGTAGGACGAATCAAACAACACAGCTTGGCCAGGCCGCGCGCCACGCGCCCTTTCCTCCCGCTCTCCCTTCTCCGGCTTACAGACCGGCGTCTGCCACCAGCGCTGCCAGAAACGCCGGCAGCGGCCGCCCCTGCGACTGCAGGTAACGCCCCATGGCGCCGGCGACCTGCCGGACGGCGGGGCGCGCCGACATGCGCTCGCGCCACGCCAGCAGACGCGGCGTCTCTTCGCCCATGGGTGCGCCCATGCGGGCCCCGAACAGCTGGGCCATGTAAAACGCGATGTCGGCAAACGAATAGCGGCCGGCCAGCCAGTCCCGCCCGGCCAGCCGGGCTTCCATGTCGCGGTAATAGCGGTGGCACGCCTCGCACGCCTGGACCGCGGGCGCCTCCTGCAACTGGTCCTGCAAGCCCATCAGGCGGATCACCGGCGGGAAATAAACCTCGTCGGAACCGTGTTCGAGCAGGCGCGCACGCGCCCTGTCGGCGAGCGCTGCGGGCCACAGGGCCGGCGCGGGTTGCAGCTCTTCGAGGTATTCAAAAATCTGCGTTGAATCAAACAGTTCGAGTTCACCATGGACCAGCACCGGCACCTGCTGCTTGGGATTGATGCGGACCACCTCGGGATGCCTGGGCTGGTACAGCAGCGTCATGTCAAAAGGCACCATCACCAGGTCGAAGTCCAGGCTTTTCTCCAGCATGGCAATCTGCACCTTGGCGCCGAACATGCTCAAGGGGCCGGAGTACAGGCGCATCAAGGGGCGTGACGGTGTCATGGCCCGGCCTATTGCGGGTTGGGCTGCAGCGCGGGAATCCCCAACTCAGCGGCAAAAGCATCGAGCTGTTTGTGCAGCGCGGCCGGCAAGGCAATGCCCTCACGCTCGTTGGCCGCACGCCTTTCGTGGCTTTGTTCACCCGGCAGCCAGATCCGGTCCACACCCGGCATGCGGGCGCTGCCGCGCATCTCGCGCACCAGCTGGTCCACCCGTGCCTTGAAACCGGCCACATCGCCAAAAGCGCTGAGGTCGATGGCCATGATGGCCTGGCCGGTGTTGGTGACGCTGGTGTCGTCGTGGTTGAAATCGATGACCTGGCTGCCCATGGCGGCCCCGTTGAGGGTACCCGCCAGCAGGCCGACGATCAGCGACAGTCCATAACCCTTGTAGCCGCCTATCGGCATGAGAAAGCCCTCTTCGGCGCGTTTCGGGTCCAGCAGTGGCTGGCCCAGCCGGTCGATCATCCAGCCTGCCGGCATCATCTCGCCGCGCTGCGCCTTGGCTTTGACCTTGCCATAAGCGGCCACCGTGGTGGCCATGTCCAGCACCACCGGCGCCTCTTCACCCGCGGGCACGGCTACGGCAATCGGGTTGGTGGACAGCAGCATGTCCAGGCCGCCCCAGGGTGGCAGGTGGTTGGCATTGCCGACTGCGAAATACAGGCCGATCATGTCCTGGGCCATCGGCATGCGCGCGTACAGCGAAGCCGGTCCCGCATGGTTGCTGAACTGCGAACCGACCCAGGCGATGCCGCAGGTGCGGGCCTTCTCGATGGCGATTTCCGCAGCCCGCTGCATCACCAGATGGCCCATGCCGTTGTCGCCGTCAAGCAGCGCCATGCCCGGCCGCTCCTGCACGATCCGGATGTTGGGGCGCAAGTTGAGCCCGCCCGCGCGGATACGGCGGGCATACGGCAGCAGGCGGATCACCCCGTGACCATCGGAGCCTTGCAGCTCGGCCTCGGCCATCAGGCGGCCCACGACAGCGGCATCGGCCTCGGGCAAGCCCAGCTTGTTCATCGCCACGGTGATGAACTGCTGGAGTTCGGCAAACGGAATACGGGTTTCAGGCATGTTGCATTCTTTTCTGGAGGGATAACACGGCGCAATCCGGGCTGCTGAGGACCGGGCAGGACAGGCCGGCCTGTGCCAGCGGCTGCGCTGCGGCCATGGAAAACTGCGCCAGCATCACCACAGCGCAACCATCCAGCCCTTGCGCAGCCTGGGCAATTTTTTGATGATGTTCTTCAACGCGGCCTTCGGCCAGATCCTGCATGGCGCCCGGCACAAAGCGGGTATGCAGATCAATGCGGCGCCCCTGCCCGGCAGCCATGGCCTGGAGTTCAGCCGACATCGAAGGCAGGGAGGCCGCAAACGTGGCGATCAGGCCCAGCCTGCCGCCGTCCGGGCACAGCCGCAGGGCGTCCTCGAACATCGCCTCATTGGGTTTGAGCGTGGGCAGGCCCACCGCCGCGCCCGCCGCCTCGATGGCCGGCCCGAAAGCCGAGCAGGTGAACAGGATGGCGCCGCAGCCGGTGCCCCTGGCATAAGCCGCGAGATCCACAAAACGCTGCACCATCGCGGGCTCCAGCGCGCCGGCTTCGGCCAGGTCCACCGACAGGCTGTCATCGAGCAGGTTCATGCTGCGCGCCTGGGGCCAGTGGCGGGCGAACGCGGACTGGATGGGCGCCATGGCCAGCGCGGTCGCATGAATCAGCGCCACACGAGGGGCCGCCTTCTGCAGGCCGTCCGCGGGGCTCATAGTTTTTCGGTCTCTCCAGTGCGCGGCTGCCACTTCATCAGGCGTTTTTCGACGCGGCCGACAATGCCGTCCAGCACCAGCGCAAACGCTGTCAGCACCACAATACCGGCAAACACCGTGTTCACATCGAAGGTGCCTTCGGCCTGCAGGATCAAATAGCCCACGCCGCGCGCGGAGCCGAGGTATTCGCCGACCACCGCGCCGACAAACGCCAGGCCGACGGAGGTGTGCAGGCTGGAGAAAACCCAGCTTGTTGCGCTCGGGAGATAGACCGTGCGCAGCAACTGTCGCTGGTTGGCGCCCAGCATGCGCGCATTGGCCAGCACCACGGGACTGACCTCTTTCACGCCCTGATAAACATTGAAAAACACGATGAAAAACACCAGCGTGACCGCCAGCGCCACCTTGCTCCAGATGCCCAGCCCGAACCACATGGCAAAGATCGGCGCCAGGATCACGCGCGGCATGGAGTTGGCGGCCTTGATGTAGGGGTCCAGGATGGCGCTGGCCAGCGGCGCCAGCGCCAGCCACAAACCGCAGGCCAGACCCAGCACCGTGCCGATGCCAAAGGCCAGCACCGTTTCCAGCAGCGTGGTGCCCAGGTGCAGGTAGATGTCGGCGTTGCCCGGCAGGCCATCCGGAAACAGCAGGCTGGGGCCGAAGCCGAAAGGCATGAACCAGGACCAGACGCGCCCGGCCACCTTGACCGGCTCACCGAGGAAAAAAGCCAGTTGCTGGTCGCGCGAGGCGACTTGCCACAAGGCCAGAAAAACCAGCAGCAGGCCGACCTGCCAATAGCGCAGGTTGGCGCCGGAAGGTTTGAAAGTTCGCCACATGCCGGTCATGCCTTCTGGAGTTGTTGCGCATAACCCTTGAGCACTTCGTCGCGCAGCACGTCCCATATCTGGGTGTGCAGCTCGATAAAACGCGGCTGGGTACGCACCTCGGCCACATTGCGTGGCCGCGGCAGGTCAATCGCAAATTCGCCCATGGGCCGCGTGGCCGGCCCGGCCGCCAGCACCACCACCCGGTCGCTCATGGCAATCGCTTCGTCGAGATCGTGCGTGATGAAAAGCACCGCCTTTTTCTTGGCCGCCCACAAGTCAAGGACTTCGTTTTCCATGAGCTGGCGGGTCTGGATGTCGAGCGCCGAGAACGGTTCGTCCATCAGGATGATGTCGGGGTCCAGCGCCAGCACCTGGGCCAGCGCGGTGCGCTTGCGCATGCCGCCCGACAACTGGTGCGGATAACGGTCACCGAAACCGCCGAGGCCCACGCGGTCCAGCCAGGCCTGGGCCTGCTCACGCGCCTGGGCATCCGGCACACCGCGGTATTGCAGGCCAACCATGACGTTGTCAAGGGCGCTGCGCCAGGGCATCAGCGCCTCCGTCTGGAACATGTAGCCGGCCCGGGTGTTGATGCCGTTCAGCGGCTGGCCAAAAACCTTGACGGTCCCCGAGGTCGGCGGCAACAGCCCGGCACCGATGTTGAGCAGGGTGGACTTGCCGCAGCCGGTCGGGCCGACGACAGAAACGAATTCACCGGCGCGTATGCGCAGCGTGGTGGGCCCGACAGCGGTGTAAGCCTGCCCCGCATCCTCCCGCGAGCGGAAGGTGCAGGTGATTTCAAGCAACTCAAGTGCGTGATCAGCGGAGAGGTTGTCGGCGGAGGCTGTCATGGGTGCCTATTGTCGCCGCGAATCGGGCCGCCAAAACGCAGGTCAGGCACCATCGAATGGACCTCCATACCAGCCATGGAAGCACCCGCCGGAGGGCACACTTCGACAAGCCAGGACGAACGGGATCTGTGAGCGCGGGACCTGTGAGCGCGGGCGGCGGGTCTGTTCCTAGGCCTTGAATTTTTCTTTCGCGCGCCGGGCAAACTCATTGGTGTAGGTCTTGCTCAGGTCGATCTTGTCGGCCTTGATGCTCGGGTCGAAACTGGCCAGCGCCTTGAGCGCGGTTTTTGCGCCGTCATCAGGGATGATGCCGTCGAGGGCAATCGCGTCACGCACCTTGTTGAAGGACGCCAGATACAGCCCGCGGTCGCCGAGCAGGTAGTTCTCGGGGACCGTCTTGATGATGTCACCGGGGCCCGCGGTCTGCAGCCATTTCAGGCCGCGGACGATGGCATTGGCCATGGCCTGGCAGGTGTTGGGGTTTTTCTGGATGAAATCGATGGGTGCGTACAGGCAGGCAGCCGGCATCGGGCCGCCAAACACATCAATCGTGCCCTTGAGTGTGCGGGTGTCGGAGATGATCTTGACCTCGCCTTTTTGCTCCAGCATGGTCATGACCGGATCGGTGTTGCTCATGGCATCGATCTGGCCGGAGCGCAGGGCAGCCAGTGCGCCGGCAGACGTGCCGACACCGATGAAACTGACGTCGCTGGCCTTGAGGCCGGCGCGCGACAGCACCAGGTTGGCCATCATGTTGGTGGACGATCCGGGTGCCGACACACCAATTTTCTTGCCCCGCAGATCGGCCACGGATTTGTAGTGGGGCATGTTTTTGGTGGACACACCAAAAGCAATTTGCGGCGCCCTGCCCTGCAGGACAAAGGCCTGGAACACCTGGTTTTTGGATTGCAGGTTGATGGTGTGCTCGTAAGCACCGGACACCACATCGGCTGAGCCGCCCACCACCGCCTGCAGCGCGCGCGCACCGCCGGCGAAGTCGCTGATCTCCACATCCAGGCCTTCAGCCTTGAAGTAGCCGAGCTGCTCGGTGATGGTCAGGGGCAGGTAATAAAAGGCGGCCTTGCCACCGACGGCAATGGCAATTTTTGTTTTTTCGAGCTTGCCCTGCGCGCGCAGCGCCGGAAAAGCCAGTGACACCGCGCCCAGCGCGACGGCGCTGGCGAAGGTTCTGCGATCAAGTTTGAAGTGGTTCATGCCTGGGCTCTCTGAATGCTTTTATAGGTTCGACAGGAGCATACCCAAGCTGCCGCATGGCACGCATCGGTATCATCCCGTGCGGGTTTGTACGGAACGCGCAGAAGAATGCGCAGGAGAACGCGCAAATAAAGGCGTCCGATGGTTACCAGACGTTACCGGTAGCCGAGAAAAAGAATGCCGACGTTGACCAGCAATGCGGCAAACCAGATCACGCTGCGGCTTTTGGCCATGTCTGCCACGTACATCATCACGTAGGCGATGCGCAGCACCACAAACACAAACGCAAACACGTCCAGCCGCACCTGCGAGGCCTGGAGCTGGTGCGCAATGATGACGGCGGCAAAGAAAAACGGCAGCGCTTCAAAGGTATTGGCCTGCGCCGCGTTGGCGCGCGCACGCCAGTCCGTCTGCCGCGCCAGCCAGGCACGCGGGTTGTTGTTGTCAAACCCGCCCTTCTTCGCCGGGGTGCCCATGGTTCCCCACTTGGCCAGCCCGGCGCAGGCAATCGGCAGCAGCGCAAAGGCCAGCAGGCACCAGTAGGCAACCGTGAATCGTGCGTAGGTCATGGCAGGGCCTTTCGGGCAGAGGGTTGGGAAAATAAAAAACGGAAAATCAGCGCCGGTCCACCAGCGCATGGGCAATGGTGCCCAGGTCAACGTATTCGAGTTCGCTGCCGACCGGCACACCGCGCGCCAGCCGTGTCACCTGCACGCCGCGGCTTTTGAGGGCCTGTGAAATCACATGCGCCGTGGCCTCGCCTTCGCCGGTGAAGTTAGTGGCCAGGATCACCTCCTGCACCTCGCGCGTATCGGCCGCTGCAGGCTCGCCCTGCGCGCCGCGCGGCACCACCCGGTCAAACAGTTTCTGCAGGCCGATGTCGTGCGGGCCGATGCCGTCGAGCGGGCTGAGCTTGCCCATCAGCACAAAGTACAGCCCCCGATAAGCCAGGGTGCGCTCCAGCGCGGCCTGGTCGGCCGGCGTTTCGACCACACACAGCTTGCTGCGGTCGCGCTCGGGGTTGGCGCAGGTGCTGCAGATGTCGAGCTCGGTCAGCGTGTTGCACAGGCTGCAGTGTTTGACGCTGTGAACCGCATGCTCCAGCGCCCGCGCGATCTGCAGGGCACCTTGCGTGTCATGCTGCAGCAAATGAAAAGCCATGCGCGCAGCAGACTTGGCGCCCACGCCCGGCAGGCGCCGCAGCGCCTGGGTCAGGCCTTCAAGCGCGTTGGAGTCAGCCATGGTGGATGTATTTCACCGTTCGGGCTGAGCTTGTCGAAGCCTGCATTTCGACAAGCTCAATGCGAACGGAAATGATCAAAACGGGAGTTTCATGCCGCCGGGAAGACCCGGCATCCCGGCCGTGAGCTTGCCCATTTTTTCCTGGCTCAGGTCCTCGGCCTTGCGCACCGCGGCGTTGAAGGCGGCCGCCACCAGGTCTTCGAGCATGTCCTTGTCCTCGCCGAGCAGGCTGGGGTCGATCTCGACACGCTTGACGTCATGTTTGCAGGTCATGGTGACCTTGACCATGCCGTTGCCGGACTCGGCGGTGACTTCAATGAAAGCGAGTTCGTCCTGGGCCTTCTTCAGGTTGTCCTGCATGGCCTGGGCCTGCTTCATGAGGCCGGCAAGTTGTCCTTTGTTGAACATGGCTTTTTTCCTTTAAAACTTGGTATTGATCATATCGGCTTGCCAGCAGCAGGCGGGCACGGCTTGACGCTGCCGGGCACAATTTTCGCGCCCCAGTCACGCATCATGTCCTGCACAAACGGGTCGTTCTGGATGGTTTCCTCGGCCTGCCGCTGGCGCTCCAGGGCGGCCGCGGCATTGCGCCGCGCCGGCGAGTCGCTGATGGGCCCGAGCTCGACCGCCAGCCGGGGCGCCTGGCCGCTGTCCTGCAGCGCGGCCTGCAGGGCCGCCTGCAGCTTTTCGCGTGCGGCCGCCTGGTTCAGCGACTCACGTTCCACGCGCAGCGTCCAGACGCCGTCGGCCTGAGAACACAACTCCGACTGCAGCGCCAGTTCACGCGCCAGCGCCGCAATCATTTCGGCGGCCACCATGCGGTTGACCAGCGCGGTCCACGCATCGCCGAGCGGGTTGTCGGTCGGCGCAGCAGCGGTGGGCGCAGCCACAGCAGCCACCGGCGCAGGTGGCGGCGCGGGTGGCGTCGCCGGTTCAGCGGCGGGGGGTGGCGACGCCAGCAACTCGTCTTCCCAGGGCGGCGTCTGCGGCGCGCCGTTTGCTACAAAATCAGGAGCTTCTGGCGCCCGCTGGACGGGGGCTGGAGCCCGATTTGTTTCAAAATTGGGGCGTGCGGCCGGTGCCGCGGCAGGAACAGGGGCCGGAGCTGGAACCGGTGCTGCGGCCGGACGGTGGACCGGCGCGGCAGCGGCGGCCCGGGCGGGTTCAGGCTGCGGCTTTTTTGGGGGCTCGACGGCGCTCCCCGAGGTGGCGGCTTCGGCGCCGGCGGGTTTGAAAGCCAGCAGGCGCAGCAGCACCATGGTCAGCGCCGCATACTCGTCCGGCGCCAGGCCCAGCTCGGCCCGGCCGTGCAGGCACAGGCTGTACAGCAGTTGCGTCTCGTCGGCCGGCATGGCCTGCACCAGCCGCGCGGTCGCAGCGATGTCGGGGTCGGACTCGTCATCACCAGAGCCGATGCCGGGCACCGCCTGCAGCACCGCCATGCGTTGCAGCACGGTGGCCATTTCTTCCAGGGTCGATGCCGCGCTCAGGCCGTTGATGCGCAACACCTCGGAGGTCTCGACCACCGCCTTGCCGTCGCCACGCGCCAGCGCATCGAGCAGCTGGAACACATAACTGCGGTCCACGCTGCCCAGCATCTGCCGCACGCTGGCTTCCTGCAACTGGCCGGAGCCAAAAGCAATCGCCTGGTCGGTCAGCGACAGCGCGTCGCGCATGGAGCCGCGCGCCGCACGTGCCAGAAGGCGCAGGGCCTGCGGTTCGGATGCTACGTTTTCGGTCTGCAGCACCTGGCCCAGGTGTTCGAGGATGGTTTCGGGCGCCATCGGCCGCAGGTTGAACTGCAGGCAGCGCGACAGCACCGTGGCCGGCACCTTCTGCGGATCGGTTGTGGCCAGCACAAACTTCAGGTACTCGGGCGGCTCTTCCAGCGTCTTGAGCATGGCGTTGAAGGCCGTGTTCGTCAGCATGTGCACCTCGTCGATCATGAAGACCTTGAAGCGCCCGACGACTGGTTTGTAAACCGCCTGCTCCAGCAACTGCGCAATCTCGTCCACACCGCGGTTGGACGCCGCGTCGAGCTCGGTGTAATCGACAAAACGCCCGCTGTCGATGTCGGTGCAGGCCTGGCACACGCCGCAAGGCGTGGCCGTGATGCCGCCCTGCCCGTCCGGGCC
>CAMLDT010000052.1 GCA_946479075.1 uncultured Polaromonas sp. | reverse complement strand
CGATTTGCCAGACATTATTTCCATAGAAAAACTCAGCAAGGTGTACGGCTCGGGCTTTGCCGCGCTCAAGTCGGTGGACCTGAGCATCCGGCGCGGCGAGATCTTTGCGCTGCTCGGACCGAACGGCGCTGGCAAGACCACGCTGATCAACATCGTCTGCGGCATCGTCAGGCCCAGCTCCGGCCGCGTGCTGGCCGACGGGCACGACATCGTGCGCGACTACCGCGCGGCGCGCGCCAAGATCGGCCTGGTGCCGCAGGAGCTCTCGACCGATGCGTTTGAAACCGTCTGGTCCACCGTGAGCTTCAGCCGCGGCCTGTTCGGCAAGGCACCGAATCCGGCGTATATCGAAAAGGTGCTGCGCGATTTGTCGCTGTGGGACAAGAAGGACAACAAGATCATGACGCTGTCGGGCGGCATGAAGCGCCGGGTGCTGATCGCCAAGGCGCTGTCGCACGAGCCGCAGATCCTGTTTCTTGACGAACCGACGGCCGGCGTGGACGTCGAGCTGCGCCAGGGCATGTGGCAGATGGTGCGCAAGCTGCAGGAAAGCGGCGTCACCATCATCCTGACCACACATTACATCGAGGAAGCCGAGGAAATGGCCGACCGCATCGGCGTCATCAGCAAGGGCCAGCTGATTGTGGTGGAAGACAAGGACGTGCTGATGCGCAAGCTCGGCAAGAAGCAGCTCACGCTGCAGCTGCGGGCGCCGCTGCCGGCCGTTCCGGCCGAGCTGGCCGGCCTGCCGCTGGAGCTCACGGACAGCGGCAACACCCTGGTCTATACCTTCGACACGCAGCAGGAGGAAACCGGCATCGGCGAGCTGCTCAAGCGGCTGGCCGGGCTTGGCATCGACTTCAAGGACCTGCATTCGAGCGAAAGTTCGCTGGAAGACATTTTCGTCAGCCTGGTGCACACCCCGGCGCCGACGCCCGCCGCACCGGCTGTGCACAAGGAGGCCGCATGAACTGGCACGGCATCCGCGCGATTTACCGCTTTGAAATGGCGCGCACCTTCCGCACGCTGACGCAGTCGATTGCTTCCCCGGTGATCTCGACTTCGCTGTACTTCGTGGTGTTCGGCGCGGCCATTGGCTCGCGCATGGGCAACATCGACGGCATCAGCTACGGCGCCTTCATCATCCCCGGCCTGATCATGCTGTCGCTGCTGAATGAAAGCATCTCCAACTCGGCCTTCGGCATCTACATGCCGAAATGGTCGGGCACGATTTACGAGCTGCTGTCGGCGCCGGTATCGTCCATGGAAGTCGTGATGGGCTACGTGGGCGCGGCTGCGAGCAAGTCGGTGATGCTGGGCCTGCTGATCCTGGCGACGGCGCGCATCTTCGTGCCTTACAGCATCGCGCACCCGTTCTGGATGTTGTGCTTTTTGCTGCTGACGGCGGTGACCTTCAGCCTGTTCGGTTTCATCATCGGCCTGTGGGCCGACAACTTCCAGAAGCTGCAGATCGTGCCGCTGATGGTGGTGACGCCGTTGACCTTTCTGGGGGGCGCGTTTTATTCGATCAACATGCTGCCGCCCATCTGGCAGAAGATCGCGCTGTTCAACCCGGTGGTCTACCTGATCAGCGGCTTCCGCTGGAGTTTTTACGGCGTGGCCGATGTCAACGTCGGCATCAGCGTGGCGGCCATCCTCGGCTTTCTCACGCTGTGCCTGGGCACCATCTGGTGGATCTTCCGCACCGGCTGGAAACTCAAGGCCTGAGCTGGCTTTCAAACCGGTTTGCTACGGTTCTGATAGCTGCTTGCGCCCGTCCACAAAGGGCTGGCGGCCGATTTGGCATGTGATCCCAGGATCAGGACAGGCCGCGGGGCTGGCGCTGCGCAACTTGAAAACACAGGGCTGCGGCCTTATCTCCAGGGACTGTCCCCCAACGTTCCAGCCAGAAAGGCACCCCATGTCTGCCAGCCCCGCGACCGATCCGATCCTGCAGGTCAAGCCCCTCGGCTTTCCGTGGGAAACCATGGACCCCTTCCTCTTTTGCGCCTACCACGATGACGCGTACCCGCGCGCCAACGCCGACATGGGGCCGGCGGCCTCGCTGGCGGGCCGCGCCATCGGCCAGGACTTCAGCCGCAAGGACGGCTGGAGCATGTACCACGGCGAGCAGGTGCCGGGCTTTCCGCCCCACCCGCACCGCGGCTTTGAAACGGTCACCATTGTCCGCAAGGGCCTGATTGATCACTCCGACTCACTGGGTGCGACTGCGCGTTTCGGCGGCGGCGACGTGCAGTGGCTGACGGCCGGCAAGGGCATCGTGCATGCCGAGATGTTTCCCCTGCTCGACCAGCAGAACGACAACCCGCTGGAGCTGTTCCAGATCTGGCTGAACCTGCCGGCGCGCAGCAAGATGAGCGAGCCGCACTTCACGATGTTCTGGTCGCAGGACATTCCGCGCACCACCGCCACCGATGCAGACGGCCGCGACACCAACATCGCGGTGATTGCCGGCACGCTGTCCGGTGCCGGGGCACCCGTCACGCCGCTGTCACCGCCGCCTGACTCCTGGGCCGCGCAGGCGGAGGCCGACGTGGCGATCTGGACGATACGCATGGCGCCCGGTGCGCGCTGGACCTTGCCTGCCGCTGCGGGCGCGGGCACGCGCCGCAATCTCTACTTCTTCAAGGGCAGTTCGGTGCGTATCGGCGGCCGGGACATCACCGGTCCATCGGCCATCGAACTGCACGCCGGCACGCCGGTGGAACTGGTCAATGACGAGGTGGAGGCGGAGTTTTTGCTGCTGCAGGGCAAACCCATCGCCGAGCCGGTGGCGCAATACGGCCCTTTTGTGATGAACACGCAGGCCGAGATTGCGCAGACCATGGCCGAGTACCGGCGCACGCAGTTTGGCGGCTGGTCCTTCGACAGCGACACCCCGGTGCACGGCCGCGACCCGGCGCGTTTTGCGGTGCATCCGGGCGGGCGCGAGGAGCGGCCGGAGCCGGCGCCAGTGAACCCCGGCCGCTGAGGCCGGCGGCTTCACGCCGGCAGCCTCGGGCGCAGCGCCGGGCGCAGCAGCGATACTGTCGCCATGACGGAAAAACTGCTCTATTTGCTGCAGCGGCTGCTGCGCAAGACCTGGGTGCGCTGTGTGCTGTTTTCGCTGGTCGGCGTGCTGGCCGTGGCGATGTCGATGGTGCTGGGCCCATCGATTCCCGAAGACGTGGCGGACCGGCTGGGTTCGGATGCGATTGGCAGCATCCTCAACATCATTGCCACCAGCATGCTGACGGTGACGATTTTTTCGGCCAGCACCATGGTGTCTTCCTTTACGGCGGTGGCCAGCAGTGCCACGCCCCGCGCGTCGCAACTGCTGATCGAAGACACCACCATCCAGAACACCCTGGCCACCTTCATCGGTGCCTTTCTTTACAGCGTGATCGCGCTGATCGGGCTGAACGCCCAGATTTACGGCGGCGGCGGCAGGCTGGTGCTGTTCGGCTTCACCATTGCCATCCTGCTGGTGGTGGTGGTCGTCCTGCTCCGGTGGATTGACTACCTCTCGGTCCTCGGCCGGATGGGCGAGACCCTGTTGCGGGTTGAAAAAGCCACCACCCGTGCCATGGACCAGCGCCTGGCCCGGCCCTGCCTGGGCGGCAAGCCGCTGCGGCGCGGGAGCCAGGGCCGCTACACCGTGCGCGCATCGGAAACCGGCTTTGTGCAGCACGTGTCCATGGACATTCTTCAGAAACTTGCCGAAGAGGGCGACGACGCCCTGCAGGTCCACGTGTTGCCCGGCGCCTTCGTGGAGCCGTCCGTGGTGATTGTCAGCAGTGACCAGCCTGTGGATGAAGCCCGGTGCCGGGCGCTGCGCAATGCGGTGCTGATCGGCCCTTCGCGAACCTTTGACTACGACCCACGTTTCGGGCTGGTGGTGCTCGGCGAGATTGCCACGCGCGCCCTGTCGCCCGGTATCAACGATCCCGGCACTGCGCTTGATGTGATGGCCACGGCCGTGCGGACGCTGGTGCACTGGGTGCATCACCTGCACGCCGATGCCGGGACGGCCGAGCTTTTGTTTGACCGGGTGAGCGCACCGCCCATGGATGAAGCCGGCATGCTCGACGATGTGTTCGTTCCGCTGGCGCGCTACGGCGCCAGCGCTGCCGAAGTAGGCCTGGCGCTGCAGCGCTCGCTCGCGTCCGTCAGCCGGCTGGGCCACCCCGCGTTTGAACAAACCACGGCACAGCTGTCGCGCTACGCGATTGAGCGCGCCGTCCACGCCGGCCTGTTCGAGGCCGACGTGCAGCGCCTGCGCGATGCGGCACTGGAAAGACAGCCGGCCGCGGCGGCCTGAAGGTCTTGCCGGGCGCAGCCTGCCCGGCACAGCGTGGGCAAGTAAACTGGGTTTTGCCCGAGTGGACAGGCACGGAGGAAGGACGGCCCGGCGCGCCGGAATCCATGAATTCAAAAAACTCACGCGAGGTGCTTATGGCGGTTGGCTGGCTCACGGTATTGCAGATGGTCCCCTGGTCAGACGTGATCAAGAACGCGCCCAAGGTCGCCGACGGTGCCAAAAAGCTCTGGCACGCCGTGGGCAAGAAACCGCTGCCGGCAAGCCCTGAAGACACCGGCGCCGCCGTGCAGCTGTCACCCGAAGGCCAGGCCATCGCCGCACTGCAGGCGCATGTGCTGGCGCTGGAAAGCGCCACGCAGGAGCTGCACGAGCAGATGCTGGCATCGTCCGAGCTGATCAAGGCCCTGGCCGAACAGAACACGCAACTGATACGCCGGGCGGAGGTGAACCGCGTGCGCTTGCTGCTGCTGGCCGGCGTCACCGTGCTGGTGGCGGTGGCCGCCGTCATTGCGCTCACACTGGGGCTGTCGCGCTGATGGCGCCTTCCCCGGCGCTCACCCCCCTCACGCTGTCCGGCGCCCATGTCCGGCTGGAACCCCTGACGCTAGACCACGTGCCGGCACTGGCACGCGCCGGCCTGTTTCCGGAACTCTGGCGCTTGCAGCCCGCACCGGTCAGCACCGAAGACGACATGCGTGCGTATGTGGCCACGGCGCTGGGCGACCAGCAGCGGGGCTTGAGCCTGCCTTTTGCCATCGTGCGGCAGCAGGACGGCGAAGTGATCGGCAGCACCCGCTACATGGACATCGCCCTGCCGCACCGCCGCCTGGAAATTGGCGCGACCTGGCTGTCGCCCGCGAGCCAGCGCAGCGGCGCCAACACCGAGGCCAAGCTGCTGCTGCTCAGCCATGCGTTTGAAACCCTGCAGCTGATCCGCGTGGTGTTCAAGACCGAGCTGCTGAACGATGCGTCGCGCCGGGCGCTGGCGCGCATCGGTGCGGCCGAGGAAGGCATCTTCCGTCAGCACCTGATCGCCGCCTCGGGGCGCAGGCGCGACATGGTTTACTTTTCCATCCTCGACAACGAGTGGCCGGCGGTCAAGGCCAGGCTGCTGGCCCGGCTGCGCTGATGCATCGGGGTTGATTTGCTATTTTATTGGTAGCTGTTTGCGCCCGTCGTTATTGGGCTGAAGCCGTTTTTCGCTGAGTGTTTAACTCAAGCCGGCAGATCCGCTGGCGGTTTGGCCTGCCGCCGCCGCACCGCCGCCACCGGTGCCGGCAGCTCGCGCATCACTTGCAGGATCGCCTGGCTTTTGTGCTTGAGGTGCGTTTTCAGGATGCTGGCCATGGCGTCGGCATCGCGGCGCTGCAAGGCGTTCATCATGCCTTCATGCTCGGCCATGGCGCGCTGCCAGATTTCCGGAGACATCGCTGAAGCAAAGCGGATGCGGCGGATGCGGGCATTGAGGATGGCGTATTGGGCCGCCAGCACCGGGTTGCGGGCGGCACGCACGATGGCTTCGTGAATCTGCCGGTTGCAGTCGTAATACTGCGTCATGTCCCGCGCCTCAAACGCCATGCGCATGCGGGCATGCACGCCGGCCAGGTGGTCCAGCTCGTCGGCCGTGATGCGCTCACACGCCTGCTCGCCGGCCAGGGCTTCCAGCGCGCCGGCGACCGCGAACAGGCCTTCGACCACTTCGAGTGACATCTCGGGCACCATCGCGCCGCGATTCGGCAGCAGCTCGACCTGGCCCTCGGCGGCCAGCACCTTGAGCGCTTCGCGCAGCGGCGTGCGCGACACGCCAAAACGCTCGCACAACTCCCGTTCGGGCACCTTCTGGCCGGGCAGCACTTCGCCGCGGATAAACACTTCGCGCAGCTCCCCGAGCAGGTTGGTGTGGACAAATTCCTTGGACATAAGGGCAATTATGAATTCATTTTTGCCATATTCGACAGATTTGCCCAAGTTTTTTGTAAATATAAGGCCCTTTGAATGCAAAACCGTTGACAAGTGATTTTGGGGCTCCTAAAGTCAAGTGCATTCATTCATGAATGAATAAGCCTTTAGCAACGCGAAATCTACCGACAGGAAACAAATAATGAATGCATTTCAACAAGGAATCCAGGAAGTTGAGGGATCCACCCACGACAGCCAGCGTTACGTCAATGCCCTCGGCCCGCGCGGCGTCATCGGCGTGATGACGCCCGGCCCCAACGTCAATGTCGAGAACGAAATGATGGACATGCGGCCCAAGGGCGTGATCAACGCCATCGACCGTTATTACGTGCCCAACCAGATCATTGCCAAGGACGAGGACTGGTCCGTCATCATGCGCAACGTCACCGCCAACCTCGACGACTCGGTGCGCCGCCTGAACGAGGCGCTGATCGACCACCTGATCCTCGGCATGTCGTCCCAGAGCTACATGGGCGGCGAAAAGGGCAGCTTCGCACTGAAGGAGCACCTGGAAAAAACCTCGGGTGTGGAAGTGACCATGGGCGCGCAGTCGGCCGAGCAGGCCTTCAAGCTGTGCGGTGCCAAACGCATTGCCCTGTTGACGCCTTATTACCCGGTGATCGAAACCAACGCTATCAGCTACTTCACCTCGCGCGGCTTTGAGGTCGTGCATGTCGAGGGGCTGAAGTGCAAAAGCATCATCCACGTCGCCTCGCAAACCTACGAGCAGCTGGCCGACGCCACCATGCGCTGCGAGGCGGCCAAGCCCGACGCCATCCTGCAACTGGGCACCAACCTGGCTTACGCCCGCGTGGCCAACGACGCCGAGAAGTGGCTGAAGAAACCCGTGTTCGCCTCGGGCCCGGTGATTTATTGGTCGGCCCTGCGCAAGATGGGCATCAAGGATCAGTTCAGTGGCTTCGGCAGCCTGACTGAATTTCATTAACACCCGCTGAATACCCTGTTGGAGGAGACAACCATGACAACACTCAAAACCCTGCTCGCCGCCGCTCTGGCTGCCACGGCCCTGGCCGCTGCCGCGCAGGACGCTTACCCATCCAAACCCATCACCGTGCTGGTCGGTTTTACGCCCGGCGGTGGCACCGACCTGATCGCGCGCCAGCTTGCGCCCAAGCTCGGCGAGCTGCTCAAGCAGCCCGTGGTGATTGAAAACCGTGCCGGCGCCAGCGGAACGATTGCTGCGGCCGCGGCGGCCAAGGCCAAAACCGACGGCTACACCCTGCTGCTGGGCCATGTGAGCTCCAACGCCATGGTGCCGGCCATCACCCCGAAGATGCCGTACTCGGCCGTGAAAGACTTCACCGCCATCACCCTGATCGGCAGCGTGCCCCAGGTGGTCGTGGTGCCCATGAGTTCACCGGCAAAAACCCTGCAGGAGTTCATCGCGCTGGCCAAGAGCGACAAAGGCAAGCTCAACTACGCGTCTTCGGGCCAGGGCACGCAACAGCACTTCGCGGCAGAAATGTTCCAGCTTGCCACCCAGACCAGCATGACCCACGTGCCCTACAAGGGCAGCGGCGCGGCACTCACCGACCTGATCTCGGGCCAGGTGGACGTCAACTTTGACACCGTGCCGACGGTGTTGCAGCACATCAAGGCCGGCAAGCTGCGAGCGCTGGCTGTCACCACGCGCAACCGCATCGCCGCGCTCCCCGATGTGCCGACGGTGATCGAAGCGGGCGTGCCCGACTATGAGATCAGTGCCTGGTACATGCTCATGGGCCCGGCCGGCCTGCCAAAAAACGTGCGCGACACGCTGGCCGCCGCCGTCAACAAGGCGCTGCAATCGCCCGACGTCCGTGAAAAGCTTGCCGGGCTCAGCACCGAAATCGCCGGTGGCACGCCTGAACAGGCGCAGGCCTACCTGACGAGCGAGATCAGCAAGTGGGCCAGGGTGGCGGCTGACAAGAAGATCGTGGCGGAATAAAACATGACCGCCACTTTGCTGAATCGCCGGCGCGTGCTCGCGTCCCTGCCCGTGGCCGCGCTGGTGGCGGCACCCGCCGTCAAAGCGCAGACTGCGCCCATCCAGTGGCGCATGGGCAGCTCGTGGCCGACGGCGCTGCCCCTGTTGCATGAATCGGCGCTGGACTTCGCATCGTCCGTCCAGGCCGCATCCGGTGGCCGGCTGGCCATCGAGGTCATCGACCCGTCAAAACACGGCGCACCGGCCGGGCTGCTGCAGGCGGTGAAGGAGGGCAAATTCGAGATCGGCCACACCACGGCGCAGTACTACGCCAACGCCGTCCCGGCCATCGATTTTTTCACCGCCATCCCCTTCGGGCTCACGGCGATAGAGAACCACGCGTGGATGAATGAGGGCGGTGGCCAGGCGCTGTTCGAATCCATCCTGGCGCCGCACAACATCCTGCCGCTGGCGGCGGGCAACACGGCCGTGCAGATGGGCGGCTGGTTTGCCAAGGAGCTGAAGACGCCCGACGACCTCAAGGGTGTGCGCATCCGCATCGCCGGCTTTCCGGGCCGGGTGCTGGCGCGCGCCGGTGCGGTGCCGGTCAACCTGCCGCTGGGCCAGATCGTTTCGGCCTTTGCCGAGGGGCGCATTGACGCGGCCGATGTGGTTGGCCCGGCCATCGACGCCACGCTGAACCTGGGCCAATACGCGCCGCACTACTACGCCCCCTGGCATGAGCCGGACGTGGTGCTGCATGCCTTTATTGATCGCCGCAAATTCATGGCCTTGCCGGCAGACCTGCAGCAGATCGTGCGGCAGTGCGCGCAGGCCGCCGCGCTGCGGTCAATGGCGCGCGCGCAGGACCACAATGCGGTCGCGATGCGTGCGCTGGAAGCGAAGGGCATTCCCCTCAAGCAGTTGCCTGCCTCTGTGGTCCAGGCCCTCAAAGCCGCCACGGTCGCCGAACTGGCCGAAAGTGCCAGGGCCGATGCCGACTCCCGCAAGGTGATCGACAGCCTGCTGGCCTACAAGGCGCGCGTGGCGCCATATGCGCTGCAGGCCGATGGCGCGGTGTTCAGCGCACGCTGAACGCGATCAAGGGCACACCCCAGGCAGCGCCGTGCGGGCGCTGGAACAGAAGCTGGATGTGCGGCAAACCGGCAACACGGTAGAGCCGCATCACGGTGCCTCCGGATTTTCTGGCTGCGCGGCTGCAGTCGCCGGCCCGACCAGCCACCAGGTGCGTGGTGCGCCGCCGGCCTGCATGGCCGGCGCCTCGCGGGCGCGGAATTCAAACTGTTCGCGCAGCTGCCGGTACACCGCTTCGGTCACCTGGATGGCACCGGCAGCGCCCGTGCTTTCCATGCGGCTGGCCGTGTTGACCGTGTCGCCCCACACATCGTAGACAAAGCGTTTGAGGCCGATGACGCCGGCCACCGCGGGGCCGGCATGGATCCCGATGCGTATGCCCAACTGGGTGCCGTTGATGCGGTTGTAGCGCTGCAGGGCAGCGTTCATGTCCAGCGCCAGCTGGCCCAGGCTTGCGACCCGCCCATCGGATACCGCCATGTAGGCGTCGCCTATGGTCTTGATTTTCTCCACCGCGTGTTGGTCCACCAGCGCGTCGAACGAAGAAAAGATGTCATTGAGCACCAGCACCAGTGCATCGGGAGGCAGCGCGCGCGAGAAATTCGTGAAGCCGGCGATATCGGCAAACAACACGCCCATGTTCTCGTGCTTCACCGCCTTCAGCTGCCCGGTTTCCTTCAGCTCGTCCGCAATCCGGACGGGCAGGACGTTGTACAGAACCCTGTCGGCGCGCATTTTCTCGGTGTAGAGGGCACGGTTCTGGGAATAGGTGAACCGGTCGAGTTCAATGCAAAGCACAACGACACAAAACGGCAGCACCAGCGATGCAAACATTTTTTCGATGTCGCCGCTCTGCAGCCACACGGGTACGGCCAGCGCCACCAGGCTGAGCGCGTACATCGGACGGCGCACCATCATCGGCGTGCAGATAACGGCGGCCATAAAGGTCGAGCCGGCCGCATACACGATGAGCCCGCCGCCGCCGATCAGTTGCGCGCGCACGCCGGCCCAGGTGGTGAGCACCATGAAGACGCCACAAAACAGGTAGAGCGGGATTTC
Source organism: uncultured Polaromonas sp. (assembly GCA_946479075.1). The sequence continues at coordinate 7,652 of CAMLDT010000052.1, read as the reverse complement.
GCGGCCCCGAATGCGGGGCGCCATTTTCTCGATGAGCATCATGGCGATGCAGGTGAGTACCACCGCCGCCTGCCACGCGACGAGCCAGAAGCCAGGCACGCTGGTCAAGGTTCCTTGCGCGACCAGCGGTATGTTCAATGCCAGGGCAGCCAGCAGCATGAGCCAGATCACGGTGCGGCTGTAGCGCACCGCCTGCGTCCAGCTTTTCTGGGCAAGCCACGCCCGAAAGGCCTTGTCCTCCATCGATCCCCCTGCGCCGCGCTGCATGGGCGCGGCATCGGGCCACCATACGTGGGCGGCCCGAACACGTCAATACAGCGATGGTTTGCCTGTTGTGCGCAGGAGTCGCCGTGAAATTTCGGTGGAAAACAAAAAAGCGCCCGAAGGCGCTTTTTCCCGGGGCGTCGTCTGCCGCTTATTTGGCTACAACGCGCACCATCTCCAGGCACTTGTTGGAGTAGCCCCACTCGTTGTCATACCAGGCCACGACCTTGATGAAGGTGCCGTCCAGCGCGATGCTGGCGTCGGCATCGAACACGCTGGTGCAGGTCTCGCCGCGGAAGTCGGTGGCAACCACCTTGTCTTCGGTATAGCCCAGGATGCCCTTGAGCGCGCCTTCGCTTTGCGCCTTCATCTCGGCGCAGATTTCCTTGAGCGTGGCTTCCTTGCTCAGTTCACAGGTCAGGTCCACCACCGACACGTCAGAGGTCGGCACGCGGAAGGACATGCCGGTCAGCTTTTTGTTCAGCTCGGGAATCACCACGCCGACGGCCTTGGCGGCGCCGGTGCTGGAAGGGATGATGTTTTCCAGGATGCCGCGGCCGCCGCGCCAGTCCTTGTTGCTCGGGCCGTCCACGGTTTTCTGGGTTGCGGTTGCTGCGTGCACGGTGGTCATCAGGCCGCGCTTGATGCCCCATTTGTCGTTGAGCACCTTGGCCACGGGCGCCAGGCAGTTGGTGGTGCAGCTCGCGTTGGAGATGATGGCCTGGCCGGCATAGGTCTTGTCGTTGACGCCGTAGACAAACATCGGTGTGTCGTCCTTGGACGGGGCCGAGAAGATGACTTTTTTGGCGCCAGCAGCGAGGTGCTTTTCACCCGAGGCTTTGTCGAGAAACAGGCCGGTGGCTTCGAGCACGATGTCGGCGCCGATCTCGTTCCACTTCAGCGCAGCGGGATCGCGCTCCTGCGTCAGACGGATCTTCTTGCCGTTGACGATCAGGGTGTTGCCCTCGACCGAGACCTCGCCCTTGAAGCGGCCGTGCACCGAGTCGTACTGCAGCATGTACTTGAGGTAGTCGGGTTCGAGCAGGTCGTTGATGCCGACGATCTCGATGTCGCTGAAATTCTGAACGGCGGCGCGCAAGACATTGCGCCCGATGCGGCCGAAGCCGTTGATACCCAGTTTGATCGTCATCTGCTATTGCTCCTGAAAAGTTAACTCGGGGATGCCGCTGCGAACTGCTCCGCAACAACGTCTTATTTCTTCAGCACCTTGCGCACGGTGTCGGCCACGTTCTCGGGCGTGAAGCCGAAGTGTTTGAACAGCACAGGCGCAGGCGCCGACTCGCCGTAGCTGTCGATGCCGACCACCGCCGCGCAACCGTATTTCCACCAGCCATCGGTCACGCCCATCTCGACCGCGATGCGCGGAATGCCTTCGGGCAGCACTTGCGACTTGTAGGCCGTGGTCTGTTTGTCAAAGGTCGTGTTGCTGGGCATGGAAACCACACGCACGGCGATCTTGTGGCTGGCCAGCAGCTCCTGCGCCTTGAGCGCCAGCTGCACTTCAGAGCCGGTGGCGATGATCACCGCCTGGGCCTTTTTGTTGAGGCCGACTTCTGCCGGCTCGGACAACACGTAGGCGCCGCGGCTGATTTCGCCAAGGTCGTTTTTCGGTGCGTAAGGCAGGTTCTGGCGGCTCAGCAGCAGCGCGGTCGGCTTGTTCTTGTTCTGCAGCGCCACGGCCCAGGCGACGGCGGTTTCGGCCGTGTCGCCCGGACGCCAGACGTCGAGGTTGGGGATCAGGCGCAGGCTGGCCGCGTGTTCGATGGACTGGTGGGTCGGGCCGTCTTCGCCGAGGCCGATGGAGTCGTGCGTGAACACATGCACCACGCGGATTTTCATCAGCGCGGCCATGCGGATGGCGTTGCGGCTGTAGTCACTGAAGGTCAGGAAGGTGCCGCCGTAGGGAATGTAGCCGCCGTGCAGCGCGATGCCGTTCATGATGGCGGCCATGCCGAACTCGCGCACGCCGTAGTTGATGTGGCGGCCGATGACCTTGCCGCCTTCCGGCGTCTCGTTCATGACCACATCACCGGCCAGGTCGAAACGCAGGGCCGGCGTGCTTTTGGTGTTGGTCAGGTTGGAGCCGGTCAGGTCGGCCGAGCCACCCAGCATTTCCGGCAGGGCGGCGGTGAAGGATTCCAGCGCCAGCTGCGAAGCCTTGCGCGAGGCCACGGTCTCGGCTTTTGTATGAGCGCCGACAACGGTGTCCACCGCGGTCTGCGAGAACGCGCGCGGCAACTCGCCCCTCATGCGGCGCGTGAACTCTGCCGCCAGCTCGGGGTGCGCCACCTTGTAGGCGGTGAATTTAGCGTCCCAGGCGGCTTCCAGCGCCAGGCCTTTGGCCTTGGCGTCCCACGCTTCGTAGGATTCCCTGGGCAACTCGAAAGGAGCATGGTTCCAGCCCAGCGCTTCGCGCGTGAGCTTGATTTCTTCGGCGCCCAGCGGCTCGCCGTGGGCCTTGGCCGTGTTGGCACGGTTCGGCGAGCCCTTGCCGATGTGGGTCTTGCAGACGATCAGCGTCGGTTTGTCGGCGCTGTTTTTGGCGTCGGCAATTGCGCGGTCCACCGCGCCGGCGTCGTGGCCGTCGATCGGACCGATGACGTTCCAGCCGTAGGCGGCAAAACGCACAGCGGTGTTGTCGATGAACCAGGGGCTGACCTGGCCGTCGATGGAGATACCGTTGTCGTCGTACAGCGCGATCAGCTTGTTGAGTTTCCAGGCGCCGGCCAGCGCGCAGGCTTCATGGCTGATGCCTTCCATCAGGCAGCCGTCCCCCATGAAGACATAGGTGTGGTGGTCAACAATGTTGTGGCCAGGCTGGTTGAACTCAGCCGCCATCAGCTTCTCAGCCAGCGCCATGCCGACCGCATTGCTGATGCCCTGACCCAACGGGCCGGTGGTGGTTTCGACGCCGGCGGTGTAGCCGTATTCGGGGTGGCCGGGGGTTTTGCTGTGCAGCTGGCGGAAGTTCTTCAGCTCCTTCATCGGCAGGTCATAGCCGGTCAGGTGCAGCAGCGCATAAATCAGCATGGAGCCGTGGCCGTTGGACAGCACGAAGCGGTCGCGGTCGAACCAGCCCGGGTTGTGCGGGCTGTGCTTGAGATGCCGGCCCCACAACGCCACCGCCATGTCGGCCATGCCCATGGGCGCGCCCGGATGGCCGGAGTTGGCCTGCTGCACGGCGTCCATGGCCAGCGCCCGGATCGAGTTGGCCATGAGGGAAGAAGAGGTGTCTGCCATTGCGTGGAATCCAGGTGGTGATGAGGCGTGTGGGACATTGCCCGTCGCCGGCGGGCCTTGAAGCGCGCTGGCGGACACGGGAAAACCCCATATTTTACGGGATGCGCCCCGGCGGGGCGGCCAGGCCGCCGGTGCTGGACGGGCGCTTCTCATTCGCTATGAATTCAATAGCTGCTTGCGACCGTCAGATAAGGGCTGGAGGCCAATTTGATGCATAAAAGGTGATAATCCACCCACCATGAGCACCCAAGCCCTGATCCTGGCCGCTGGCCGCGGCGAACGCATGCGCCCGCTGACCGACACCACCCCCAAACCGCTGCTGCAGGTGCAGGGCAAGCCGCTGATCGTCTGGCACCTGGAAAAACTCGCCGCCGCGGGCGTGACCGACGTGGTCATCAACACGGCCTGGCTGGAAGCGCAGTTTCCGGCTGCGCTGGGCAATGGCAGCGCCTTCGGTCTGCGCATCCGTTACTCGCACGAAGGCGCGCAGTTCGGCGGGGCACTCGAAACTGCCGGCGGCATCGCCACGGCCTTGCCGCTGCTGCAGGATGCGCCGTTCTGGCTGGTCGCGGGCGATGTTTTCATGCCGGAATTCAGCTTTCCGGGGTCGGACGCGCACCGGTTTGCAGCGTCCAGCGCGCTGGCGCATATCTATCTGGTGCCGAATCCGCCGCACAACCCGCAGGGGGATTTCGGCATCCACCCTGACGGTCTGGCGCTCTCGCGCGCTGCGCAGCAGTTCACCTACAGCACCGCAGGCCTGTATCACCCGGCGCTGTTCAGGGACACGCCCGCCGGGCAGAAAGCCGCGCTGGCACCGCTGCTGCGTCAGGCCATGCAGGACGGCCAGGTGACGGCGGCGCTATATTCAGGTCCATGGACCGACGTGGGCACGCCCGAGCGGCTGGCCGAATTGAACACCCCTCGCTGAAACACCCCTCATGACCATTTACGACAAACGGCGCACCGCTGTGGCGCGCGCCCTGAAAGCCGCCGGTGGCGGCATCGCCCTGCTGCCGACGGCGCCCGAGCTGGCGCGCAACCGCGACAGCGACTTTGCCTACCGGCACGACAGCTATTTCTATTACCTCACCGGTTTTAGCGAGCCGGGGGCCTGGCTGGTGATTGATGCCAGCGGCCGCAGCACGTTGTTCTGCCGGCCCAAAGACCTGGAGCGCGAAATCTGGGACGGCATTCGCCTTGGCCCCAAGGCCGCCCCGGGGGCGCTCGGTGTGGACGCCGCCTTCAGCATCGACACGCTGGAAGAAAAAATGGCGCTGCTGCTGCAGAACCAGAAAGCCGTCTGGTACCCGTTCGCCACCCATGCCGGGCTGGAAACCCAGGTCGATGGCTGGTTGGGCAAGGTGCGCGCGCGTATCCGCTTTGGCGCCGAATGTCCGCAAAGCCAGCACGACCTGTGCGGTGTGCTCGATGAAATGCGTTTGTTCAAGGACGCGCATGAGATCGCCATCCTCAGGCGCGCCGGAAAAATCTCGGCCGGCGCCCACGTGCGCGCCATGCAGACCTCGGCCGCCATGCTGCGCAGCCCGGTCAAGGGCGGGCTGCGCGAGTACCACCTTGAAGCGGAACTGCTGCACGAGTTCCGCCGCCACGGCTCGCAGTGGCCGGCCTACACCAGCATCGTCGCCGCCGGCGCCAACGCCTGTGTGCTGCACTACCGCGCCGGCGATGCCGAGCTGAAAGACGGCGACCTGTGCCTGATCGACGCTGGCTGCGAACTCGACGGTTACGCCAGCGACATCACACGCACCTTCCCGGCCAGCGGCAGGTTCACACCGGCGCAACGCACCCTGTACGACATCGTTCTCGCCGCGCAGGACGCCGCCATCCAGGTCACCCGGCCCGGCAAACGTTTCATGGACCCGCACGACGCCGCCACCCGCGTGCTGGCGCAAGGCATGCTGGACACCGGCCTGCTCGACAAAAAGAAACACGGCAAGGTGGACGATGTGATCGACTCCGGCGCTTACCGGCAGTTCTACATGCACCGCACCGGCCACTGGATGGGCATGGACGTGCACGACTGCGGCGACTACACCGAACCCGGCAGCAAGCCGCGTGAGGAAAAAGACGCATTGGGCCAGAGCGTGATGCGCAAACCGTCCCGCATCCTGCGGCCCGGCATGGTGACCACCATCGAGCCGGGGATCTATGTGCGCCCGGCCAAAGGCGTGCCCAAGGAGTTCTGGAACATCGGCATCCGCATCGAGGACGACGCACTGGTCACGACCAAGGGCTGCGAGTTGCTCACGCGCGGCGTGCCGGTGAAGACTGATGAGATTGAGGCCTTGATGGCGGGATAGGCGCGACCGCCAGCGGTTGTTTCTGCGCTTGCGGCTGCCGAAAAGCCTCCTTTGAGGCGTTCGCTTTTGCCAAAAAGTCAAAGCGGCTGCACCTGTTTGCGTAAATCCACGTACTAGGGTTTTCCCATGCAACGGCCTACAATCGCAGACCCCTTACAAAAAATGGCAGCCGCAGGGCCGCCACTCAGGAGACAAATCCGATGTCCGTAGCCGTGCCTGCAACACCCGATCACAACCAGGAAAAACGAGACGAGTTGCGCCGCGCAGCCCTTGAGTACCACGAGTTTCCCAGCGCCGGAAAGATTTCCATCGCGGCAACCAAGCAGTTGACCAACCAACGCGATCTGGCCCTGGCCTATTCCCCGGGTGTCGCCGCCCCCTGCGAGGAAATCGTCAAGGATCCGAATGCCGCATTCCGGTACACCAGCCGCGGCAACCTGGTTGCAGTCATCACCAACGGCACGGCCGTGCTGGGACTGGGCAACATTGGTCCGCTCGCCGCCAAGCCCGTGATGGAAGGCAAGGGCGTGTTGTTCAAGAAGTTTGCCGGCATCGACGTTTTCGACATCGAGATTGATGAGACCGATCCAGCCAGGCTGGTTGACATCATTGCCTCTCTTGAGCCGACTTTTGGCGCCGTGAATCTGGAAGACATCAAGGCGCCGGACTGCTTTTACATTGAGCGGGAACTGCGCAAACGCATGAAGATCCCGGTCTTTCATGACGACCAGCACGGTACCGCCATCACCGTTGGCGCGGCTGTTCTCAATGCCCTGAAAGTGGTAGGCAAGGCACCCGGCCAGGTCAAGCTGGTGACCTCGGGCGCAGGCGCCGCCGCGCTTGCCTGCCTGAATCTGCTGCTCAAGCTCGGCATCAAGCGTGAGAACGTCTTTGTGACCGATCTTGCAGGGGTGGTGTACGAGGGCCGGACTGAGCTGATGGATGAGGACAAGATCCAGTACGCCCAGAAAACCACGGCACGCACGCTGTCCGAAGTCATTGAAGGCGCAGACCTGTTCCTGGGCCTGTCGGCCGGGGGTGTCCTGAAGAAAGACATGGTGGCGCGCATGGCGCCCAAACCCATCATTTTCGCGCTCGCCAATCCGAACCCAGAAATCACGCCGGAAGACGTCAAGACCGTGCGTGATGACGCCATCATGGCCACCGGACGGACGGACTACCCCAACCAGGTCAACAACGTCCTGTGCTTTCCCTACATCTTCAGGGGCGCACTCGACGCGGGCGCATCGACCATCACCGTTGAAATGGAAATTGCCGCCGTCCATGCCATTGCCGAACTGGCACAGGCGGAACAAAGTGAAGTGGTGGCTGCCGCCTACACCGGGGAAAAGCTGGCTTTCGGTCCGGAATACCTGATTCCCAAGCCCTTCGACCCGCGGCTCATGATCATGATCGCGCCTGCGGTTGCGCGGGCTGCGGCTGACAGCGGCGTGGCGCTGCGACCGATCACGGACATGGACGCATATCGCGAGAAGCTTCAGAGCTTTGTCTACGCGTCAGGCACCACCATGAAACCCATTTTTGCCGCGGCCAAGAAGGCCAGCAAAAAACGCGTGGCTTATGCAGAAGGTGAAGAAGAGCGGGTGTTGCGCGCCTGCCAGATCGTCGTGGACGAGGGCCTGGCGCGACCTACACTGATCGGGCGGCCGGCCATCATCGCCCAGCGCATCGAGAAGTTTGGCCTGCGTCTGAAGGAAGAGCTCGACTACGACGTGGTCAACGTTGAGCATGATCTGCGCTACCGTGACTTCTGGCAAACCTATCACCGCCTGATGGAGCGCC
>CAMLDT010000051.1 GCA_946479075.1 uncultured Polaromonas sp. | reverse complement strand
CCCAGGTCCTTGTCGATCCAGGGGATCAGCGAGCCGCCCAGCGGCACGCCGAAGTTGGTCATTTCGGCAGACGACAGCGATTGCTGTTTCGCCAGCACCTTGCGGTCGATTTCGAGGATGGCTGATTTGGGGTCGTCCAGCAGGGCGCGGACTTCGGCATTGAGCGTGCCGTACTGCGTCAGCAACTCGCGCATGTGCTGGGCACCGCCGCCTGACGCCGCCTGGTAGGTCATGGACGTCATCCACTCGACCAGGCCGGCCTTGTAGAGCGCGCCCACACCCATCAGCATGCAACTGACGGTGCAGTTGCCGCCGATCCAGTTCTTGCCGCCTTTGGCCAGCGCGTTCTGGATGACCGGCAGGTTGACCGGGTCGAGCACGATGATGGCGTCGTCATTCATGCGCAGGGTCGATGCGGCGTCGATCCAGTGGCCGGTCCAGCCGGCGGCGCGCAGTTTGGGATACACCTCGGTGGTGTAGTCGCCGCCCTGGGCGGTCAGGATCACGTCACACTTCTTCAGGGCCTCGATGTCGTAGGCGTCTTTCAGCGTGGTTTCGTTTTTCGCCTGCGCCGGGGCCTTGCCGCCGGCGTTGGAGGTCGAAAAGAAGACCGGCTCGATCAGGTCGAAGTCGTTCTCGGCCTGCATGCGGTCGATCAGTACCGAGCCGACCATGCCACGCCAGCCGACGAGTCCCGTGAGATTGCCCTTGAGTTTCATGATGTCGCCCTTTGAAAAGTCAAAATATGGCTTTTGGGCCCGGCTCATCGAGCCGGCAGGGCACGACGAACCGGGCTTGTCAGCCTTTAATGGTGGTCGTTTTGGTGGTGTGGGCAAAAACCGGCGCAGCGCTGATCGCGCGCGATGCGGCGACGAAGCGGATGGAAGCGGGGTTTTGGCGCATGGACCTATTGTAATCACCGCGGTGGGCGCGGCACTGCGCCGGCGCTATTTGCCGGCCTGGCTTGTGGCTGCCAGCCAACGCCGCGGCGCTGGCCAGCGTGGCTTCAGGACTGCCCGAGGGCTTTGACGACGGCTTCGCCCATCTGGGTGGTTCCGACTTTGGTTGTGCCTTCACTGTAGATGTCCGGTGTGCGCAGGCCTTGGCTCAGCACCGCGTCCACGGCTTTTTCGATGCGCACGGCCGCTTCCGGCTGGTTCAGGCTGAAACGCAGCATCATCGCCGCGCTCAAAATCGTGGCCAGCGGATTGGCCACACCCTTGCCGGCGATGTCGGGGGCGCTGCCGTGGCTGGGTTCGTACAGGCCCTGGTTTTTCGTGTTCAGGCTGGCCGAGGGCAACATGCCGATGGAGCCGGTCAGCATGGCGGCGGCGTCGGACAGGATGTCGCCGAACATATTGCCGGTGACCACCACGTCGAACTTCTTGGGCGCCTTGACCAGCTGCATCGCAGCGTTGTCCACATACATGTGGTCCAGCGCGACGTCAGGATATTCCTTGCCGACCTCGGTGAGCACGTCTTTCCAGAGCTGGAAGGTTTCGAGCACATTGGCCTTGTCGACACTGGTGACGCGGCTGCTGCGCTTGCGGGCGGCCTGGAAAGCGACATGCGCGATGCGTTCGATCTCGGGGCGCGAATAACGCATGGTGTCGAAGGCTTCCTCGGCGCCGGGAAAGTGGCCGTCGGGCGACACACGGCGGCCGCGCGGCTGGCCGAAGTAGATGTCGCCGGTCAGCTCACGGATGATCAGGATGTCCAGGCCGGAGACCAGCTCGCGTTTCAGGCTGGAGGCATCGACCAGCTGCGGGTAGCAAATGGCCGGGCGGAAGTTGGCGAACAGGCCCAGGTTCTTGCGCAGGCCCAGGATGGCTTGCTCCGGGCGCAGCGGCCGGTCCAGCGTGTCGTATTTCCAGTCGCCGACGGCGCCGAACAGAATGGCGTCAGACTCTTTCGCGAGTTTCAGGGTGGCGTCGGGCAAGGGATGGCCGTGGTTGTCGTAGGCGGCGCCGCCGACCAGTGCGGTCTCGGTTTCAAACTTCAGGTCGAGCGCGTGCAGGACCTTGACGGCCTCGGCGACGATTTCGGTGCCAATGCCGTCACCTGGCAGGATTGCGATTTTCATTTTTAGTGTTCTCTCGATTTACTATGATTTTGATAGCTGCTTGCGCACGCCAGATAAGGGCTGGCCGATTTGGCTTAAATTTCAGGCAGCAAGGCGGTTCGCCAGCCAGGGTTTGGTCGCCAGCCGTTCGGCTTCGAAAGCCTTGATCTTGTCGCTCTGACGCAGGGTCAGGCCGATGTCGTCGTAGCCGCCCAGCAGGCAGAATTTCTTGAAGGCCTGCACCTCGAAAGGAATTTCTTCGCCCTGCGGCTTGACGATGACCTGGCGCTCGAGGTCTATGGTCAGTTGGTAACCCGGGAAGGCCAGCGCCTCGTCGAACAACTGGCCGACCTGGGCTTCGCTCAGCACGATGGGCAGCAGGCCGTTCTTGAAGCTGTTGTTGAAAAAGATGTCGGCATAACTCGGCGCGATGATGGCGCGAAAGCCGTACTGGTCCAGCGCCCAGGGCGCGTGTTCCCGCGAGGAGCCGCAGCCGAAGTTCTTGCGCGCCAGCAGGATGGAAGCGCCCTGGTAGCGCGGCTGGTTCAGCACGAAGTCGGGGTTGGGCCGGCGGCTGGCCGGGTCCTGGCCCGGAAAACCGGCGTCCAGGTAGCGCCACTCATCGAACAGGTTGGGGCCAAAGCCGGTCTTGCGGATGGATTTGAGGAACTGCTTGGGGATGATGGCGTCGGTATCGACGTTCTCGCGGTCCATGGGCGCGACCAGGCCTTTGTGTACGGTGAATTTTTTCATGGTGCGGCCCTTCAGGAAAATTTACGAATATCGACAAAATGGCCGTGCACGGCTGCGGCCGCGGCCATGGCCGGGCTGACCAGGTGCGTACGGCCACCGGCGCCCTGCCGGCCTTCGAAGTTACGGTTGGACGTCGAGGCGCAGCGCTCGCCCGGTTCGAGCCGGTCGGCGTTCATGGCCAGACACATGGAGCAGCCGGGCTCACGCCACTCGAAACCGGCGGCGACAAAAATCTTGTCCAGGCCTTCGCGCTCGGCCTGTTCCTTGACCAGGCCGGAGCCAGGCACCACCATGGCCAGCTTCACGTTGCCAGCGACCTTCTGGCCGATCTTCTGCACCATGGCCGCGGCTTCACGCATGTCCTCGATGCGGCTGTTGGTGCAGGAGCCGATGAAGACCTTGTCCACCAGGATGTCGTTGATGGCCTTGCCGGGCTGCAGGCCCATGTAAGTCAGTGCACGCTCGATGGCGTCGCGTTTGTTGGCGTCTTTTTCCTTGTCCGGGTCGGGCACGCGCTCGTCGATGGACAAGACCATTTCGGGCGAGGTGCCCCAAGTGACTTGCGGCCGGATCTGCGCGGCATCCAGTTTGACCACGGTGTCGAACTTCGCATCCGGGTCAGACTGCAGCGTCTTCCAGTAGGTCACGGCCTGGTCCCATTCGACGCCGGTGGGCGCCAGCGGGCGGCCCTTGACGTAGGCGATGGTTTTCTCATCGACGGCCACCAGGCCGGCACGGGCGCCGGCTTCGATCGCCATGTTGCAGACCGTCATGCGGCCTTCCATGCTGAGCGCGCGGATGGCCGGGCCGCCGAACTCGATGGTGTAGCCGGTGCCGCCGGCGGTGCCGATTTTTCCGATGATGGCCAGCATGATGTCCTTGCCGGTGAGGCCCGGCGCAAGTTTGCCCTCCACATAGACCAGCATGTTTTTGGCTTTTTTGGCCAGCAGGGTTTGCGTGGCCATGACGTGTTCAACCTCGCTGGTGCCGATGCCGTGGGCGAGTGCACCAAAGGCGCCGTGGGTCGAGGTGTGGGAGTCGCCGCAGACCACGGTCATGCCGGGCAGGGTCGCGCCGCTTTCGGGGCCGATGACGTGCACGATGCCCTGGCGTTTGGACAGGAAGGGGAAGTAGGCGGCCGCGCCGAACTCGGCGATGTTGCTGTCCAGCGTGGTGATCTGTTCCTTGCTCACCAGGTCGGTGATGCCGTCGTAGCCGAGTTCCCAGCCGGTGGTCGGCGTGTTGTGGTCGGCGGTGGCGACGATGGAGCTGATGCGCCAGACCTTGCGGCCGGCCTCGCGCAGGCCTTCAAACGCTTGCGGGCTGGTGACCTCGTGCACCAGGTGCCGGTCGATGTAGAGGATGGCGGTGCCGTCTTCCTCGGTGTGGACGACGTGTTCGTCCCAGATCTTGTCGTAAAGGGTGCGTCCCATGGTGTTTTTCCTTCGTGGTTGGCTGATTTTAATTTGTTAACTTGCCGCTGCTGCGGGGAGGCTTGCATGTGCAGTGAGGTGATCGACCAGCAGCCGGGCCGTGACCGGCAGGCTGGAAAAGTCGCGCGCCACCAGTTCGATCTGGCGCGTGGCCCAGCCGTTGGTCAGGGCCACGGCTTCGAGGTCGCCGACGCCATGCATCAGCTCGAACGCGCGTTGCGGCATGATGCCCACGCCCAGCCGGTTGTGGATCATGCGGCACATCGCGTCCAGGCCCGTGACGTGGATGCGCAGCTTGATGGTGCGGCCCGCCAGCGCGGCAGCATCACGCATCGCCAGGTAGATCGAGCTGTTCGAATGCAGGCCGACGTGATCGAAGTCCAGCGTGTCTTCAAAGGCGACCGCGTCCTGCTCGCCCAGCGGGTGGCCGCGCGGCACGATCAGCACCAGCCGGTCCTGCCGGTAGGGCAGGGCCTGCAGGCCGCCGATGCCGTCGGCGGTGTTGCACACCCCGAGGTCGGCCGCGCCTTCCTGCACCGCGCGCACCACCTCCGTGCTCAGGTGTTCTTCGAGGTCGATCTTGACCTCGGGATGGCCCCCGGTGAAAGCGCCCAGGTCTTCCGGCAAAAACTGCACGATGGCCGAGATGCTGGCGTGCACCCGCACATGGCCGCGCACGCCGGCGGCGTATTCGCTGAGTTCACCCTGCATTTTTTCCAGGCTGAACAGCACCGAACGCGCATGGTGCAACAGGCTTTGCCCGGCCGGTGTCAGGTCCACGCCGCGCGTGTGGCGGTAGAGCAGTGGCGTGTCCAGCGCGGCTTCCAGGTCCGACAGGCGCTTGCTGACGGCTGAGGCGGCGATGAATTCGCGCTCTGCCGCCTTGCCGATGCTGCCGAGCTCACACACCGCCACAAACAGTTGCAGCGAGGTCAGGTCGATACGGCGGGCAAAGTTACGTTCAGAGCTGGGCATCAAAAGGACTCAAAGTCATCGCGGTTCACGATGAATTTGATATTTTGACTGCTTGGTCCGGCTTTCGTCATCGCGATATGCGATGGGTGACTTGCCGGGCTGGTCACGTCCAACGGGGTTTCGCCCGGGTTTAGGGGTGTTTCAGGCCTCCAGCCCTTATCCAGCGGGCGCTGCCAGCTATGGATTCAATAGCAAACCGTCACGCCACGATCTTGCGCGGGTCCAGCTCGCGAACCCGCGGATCGACGTTGTAGCCGCCGAATTCGGTGTAGCGCAGCAAGTGCCGGTCGCAGCGCCCGCAATGCCAGACGTCGCAGCGGTTGTAAGGGAAAAACGCCAGCGCCACGGGGGCCTCAGGCGAGTCGTAACGCGTGCCTTCCGGGTGACATTCTTCCAGGGTCGGTTCCTCGACGGCCGGGTCGCGCAGTGTGGCAACCTGGGCCATCTGCGCGGGCTCCCAGCGGTATTCGGCCAGGCTTTCCCAGCCGGTGCAGGCGCCGATGGCGCAACTGCAGGGCCGCGGGGCGTCGGCAAGGCTGATGGCGGCGCGCAACTCGTCAGTGGTCTTGATGAATTTCAACAGTCTGCTCCGGAAGGGGGGACAGGGATGGGCGGAAAAAAGCCCGCCAGTGTTGCCACGGGCGGGCTGCGGTCAGTCATGCAGACCGGCGGATCAGCGCGACTTGATCGGCTTGACGCTGCGGGTCGGCGAACCGTCGAACAGCTGGCGTGGGCGGCCGATCTTGTACTCGGGGTCGCCGATCATTTCGTTGAGCTGGGCAATCCAGCCGACCGTGCGGGCCAGCGCAAACACGGCGGTGAACAGCGGCACCGGGATGCCGATGGCGCGCTGCACGATGCCGGAGTAGAAGTCGACGTTGGGGTAGAGCTTGCGCGAGACGAAGTAGTCGTCTTCCAGCGCGATCTTTTCCAGGGCCATCGCCAGCTTGAACAGCGGGTCGTTTTCCAGGCCCATCTCTGCCAGCACTTCCTTGCAGGTTTCCTGCATCAGCTTGGCGCGCGGGTCGTAGTTCTTGTACACGCGGTGGCCGAAACCCATCAGCTTGACGCCGGAGCTCTTGTCCTTGACCTGCTTGATGAAGTCACCGATTTTCTCGATGCCACCGTTTTTCTGGATGTCGCCCAGCATGTTGAGTGCCGCTTCGTTGGCGCCGCCGTGGGCCGGGCCCCAGAGGCAGGCCACGCCGGCAGCAATCGCTGCAAACGGATTGGTGCCGGACGAGCCGCACAGGCGCACGGTCGATGTAGATGCATTCTGCTCATGGTCGGCGTGCAGCATGAAGATGCGGTCCAGCGCGCGTTCGAGCACCGGGTTGACCTTGTACTCCTCGCAGGGCGTGGCGAACATCATGTGCAGGAAGTTGCCGGCGTAGCTCAGGTCGTTCTTGGGGTACATGTAGGGCTGGCCCACGGTGTACTTGTAGGCCATGGCGACCAGGGTTGGCATCTTGGCAATCAGGCGGATGGCCGAGATGTCACGGTGCTCGGGATTCGTGATGTCGGTGCTGTCATGGTAGAAGGCCGACAGCGCGCCGACCAGGCCGGTCATGATGGCCATGGGGTGCGCATCACGGCGGAAGCCGCGCAGGAAAAACTGCATCTGCTCGTTGACCATGGTGTGGTTGGTCACGCGGGCGGCGAAATCCTTCTTCTGGTCGGCGTTCGGCAGCTCTCCGTACAGCAGCAGGTGGCAGGTTTCCATGTAGTCGCAGTTGGTGGCCAGCTGCTCGATGGGGTAGCCGCGGTACAGCAGTTCACCCTTGTCGCCGTCGATGTAGGTGATGGCCGACTGGCAGGACGCCGTGGACAAAAAACCCGGGTCGTAAGTGAACATGCCGGTCTGTGCGTACAGCTTGCGGATATCGACGACATCCGGGCCGACCGTGCCCTGGTAGACCGGAAGCTCGACACTGGGGCTGCCGTTGCTGAAGGAGAGGGTGGCTTTGTTGTCAGCGAGTTTCATTTCTACTTTCTTTCTACGTCAATAAGGCTTCAGGGCGCGCGGGGTGGGGTGCGCATGAGGGCCAGCACTTCCCTGGCTTCGGCGGTCGATGCACTGATGGCGGACAGCTGGTCAGGCTCTTTACGTTTTAGCAGCAAATCAAGCAGGTCGTTGTCGGACAGGTCCATTAAATCATCGAGACCTTTGGCCTGCCTGACGGTGAGGCTGGCCTCGTACTTGCCGAAGAACTTTTCCACGAACAGGTCGTTCTCAAGCAGGCCGCGGCGGCAGCGCCACTTGAGCTTGCTGAGGGCGCGTTCGCCGAGAAGTTCTTCGTTGGTGTGCATGGTCAGACCGTACGCAGCACCATCATTTCCTTGATCTTGCCGATGGCCTTGCTGGGGTTCAGGCCCTTGGGGCAGACGTCAACGCAGTTCATGATGGTGTGGCAGCGGAACAGGCGGTAAGGGTCTTCCAGGTTGTCCAGGCGCTCGGCGGTGGCTTCGTCCCTGGAGTCGGCGATGAAGCGGTAAGCCTGCAGCAGGCCGGCCGGGCCGACAAACTTGTCCGGGTTCCACCAGAAGCTGGGGCAGCTGGTTGAGCAGCTCGCGCACAGGATGCACTCGTACAGGCCGTTGAGCTCATCGCGCTCTTCGGGGCTCTGCAGGCGTTCCTTTTCGGGCGGCACGTTGTCGTTGATCAGGTAGGGCTTGATCGAGTTGTACTGCTTGAAGAAGTCGGTCATGTCCACGATCAGGTCGCGCACCACCGGCAGGCCGGGCAGCGGCTTGAGCACGATGGTGCCCTTGAGCGTGTTCATGTTGGTCAGGCACGCCAGGCCGTTCTTGCCGTTGATGTTCATCGCGTCCGAACCGCACACGCCTTCGCGGCAGGAGCGGCGGAAGCTGATGCTCGGGTCCTGCGCCTTGAGTTTCATCAACGCGTCCAGCAGCATGCGCTCGTGGCCGTCCAGCTCGACCTCGATGGTCTGCATGTAGGGCTTGGCATCGGTGTCCGGGTCGTAGCGGTAGATCTGGAAAGTGCGTTTGGTCATGGGGTTCTCGCTTCTTGTGGGTCGCAGGCCGTCGTGCGTGTGTTTTTCAGAACGTGCGTGTTTTGAGCGGCACGGACTCGACCGTCAGCGGCTTCATCTGCACCGGCTTGTAGGCCAGCCGGTTGCCTTCGCTGTACCACAGCGTGTGTTTGTGCCAGTCGGTGTCGTTGCGGCCATTCGGGTGTTCCGGCGTGTCGCCATAGTCGTCCACCGAATGCGCGCCGCGGCTTTCCTTGCGGGCGGCGGCCGAGACGATGGTGGCCTGCGCGGCCTCGATCAGGTTCTCGACTTCCAGCGCCTCGATGCGGGCGGTGTTGAAAATTTTCGACTTGTCTTTCAGGCCGATGTTGGCGACGCGTTCACGCATGGCGGCGATCTTGCTCACGCCTTCGTCGAGGATGGCCTGGGTGCGGAACACGCCGGCGTGTTGCTGCATCGCAGCGCGCAGGTCGTTGGCGACGTCCTGCGCGTATTCGCCGCCGGTGGCGTTGTCCAGGCGCGCAATGCGGGCCAGGGTCTTGTCGGCGGCGTCGGCCGGCAGCGGTTTGTGGGCGGTCTTCTTGGCGAATTCAACGATGTGGTTGCCGGCCGCCTTGCCGAAGACCAGCAGGTCGAGCAGCGAGTTGGTGCCCAGGCGGTTGGCGCCATGCACGCTGACGCAGGAGCATTCGCCGACGGCGTAAAGACCGTTGACGATCTGGCTCTGGTTGTTGGCATCCTGCGTAACCACCTGGCCGTGGATGTTGGTCGGGATGCCGCCCATCTGGTAGTGGATGGTGGGCACTACGGGAATCGGTTCCTTGGTGATGTCCACATTGGCGAAGTTGTGGCCGATCTCGAACACCGAGGGCAGGCGCTTCATGATGGCGTCCACGCCCAGATGCGTCATGTCCAGCAGGATGTAGTCCTTGTTCGGGCCGCAGCCGCGGCCTTCCTTGATTTCCTGGTCCATGGAGCGCGAGACAAAGTCGCGTGGCGCCAGGTCTTTCAGCGTCGGGGCATAACGCTCCATGAAGCGCTCGCCGTCGCTGTTGCGCAGGATGGCACCTTCACCGCGGCAGCCTTCGGTCAGCAGGACGCCGGCGCCGGCCACGCCGGTCGGGTGGAACTGCCAGAACTCCATGTCTTCCAGCGGGATGCCGGCACGTGCGGCCATGCCCAGGCCATCGCCGGTGTTGATGAAGGCGTTGGTGGATGCGGCAAAAATGCGGCCGGCGCCGCCGGTGGCCAGCAAGGTGGTCTTGGCTTCAAAAATGTGGACGTCGCCGGTTTCCATTTCAATGGCGGTCACGCCGACCACATCGCCGGCTTCGTCGCGGATCAGGTCCAGCGCCATCCATTCGACGAAGAAGCTGGTTTTTTCCTTGACGTTTTGCTGGTACAGCGTGTGCAGCATGGCGTGGCCGGTCCGGTCCGCCGCAGCGCAGGCACGTTGCACCGGCTTTTCACCGTAGTTGGCGGTGTGGCCGCCGAAAGGGCGCTGGTAAATCGTGCCGTCGGGGTTGCGGTCAAACGGCATGCCCATGTGCTCCAGGTCATACACGACCTTGGGCGCTTCGCGGCACATGAACTCGATGGCGTCCTGGTCGCCGAGCCAGTCGGAGCCCTTGACGGTGTCATAGAAGTGATAGTGCCAGTTGTCCTCGGACATATTGCCGAGCGAGGCGCCGATGCCGCCCTGAGCCGCCACGGTGTGCGAGCGGGTCGGAAACACCTTGGAGAGCACGGCGACGTTCAGGCCGGCGCGCGCCAGTTGCAGCGAGGCGCGCATGCCGGAGCCGCCGGCGCCGACGATCACCACGTCAAATTTTCGTTTGGGGAGCTGGGAAGTAGCGGTCATGATGGTTATGCAGTCTCGGTGATCGGGTGCAGCCGGAATGGGCTTGAAGACGGGGGGTTACAGGCGCCACAGCACCTGGATGCCCCAGCCGGCACAGGCCAGCAGCCAGACGATGGTGAAAACTTCCAGCGACAGGCGCAGCCAGACCGGCTTGATGTAGTCCATCCAGATGTCGCGCATGCCCACCCACACGTGGTAAAGCAGGGCGAGGATGACGGAGAAAGTCAGCACCTTCATCCATTGGGCCGAGAAAATGCCGGCCCATTTGTCGTAGCCGATGGGTCCCTTGCTGAAGATGACCTGCGCCAGCAGCAGGAAGGTAAACAGCGCCATCAGGGCGGCGGTGATGCGCTGGCTGAGCCAGTCGCGCAGGCCGTAATGGGCACCGACAACGAGGCGCTTGGAGCCGTAATTCACAGACATGTCTTTGCTCCTTGTTCTCAATACAGGCCGAACAGCTTGGCGCCCAGCACCAGCGTCAGCAGGATGCTCAGGGCCAGGGTGACGAGGGCGGTGCTTTTGCCAAACTCGTTGCTCAGGGTGTGGGTGACGTCCATGTAGAGATGGCGCAGGCCGGCGATGAAGTGGTGCAAATACGCCCAGATCAGCGCCAGGGCGACCAGCTTCCAGATGAAGCCCGGCAGGCCCAGCATGCCGACGTTGAAGACCGCCTTGAACTTCTCGAAAGAGATTTCGGAAGAGACCGAGGTGTCGAACATCCAGATGATGAAGGGCATCAGCACAAACATGATGGCACCGCTGACGCGGTGCAGGATGGACACCCAGGCCGCCGGCGTCATGCGGTAGGTGGTCAGGTCCGTGAAGGCGTTGATGTTGCGGAACTCAGGCCGCTTGGGACGCTGTTTGGATGCCAGCTCTGTCATTGTTTGGCTTTCGTGGGAGGTCTGGTAACGATCTGGTAACCACTTGGTAACTGCGTTGCAATTACAAGTAAAAACATGCGGATTCTATTGCAACGCAGCATCGATCCCGGCGGCTGCACCGGATGCCCGGAACATTTTGTCGGAAAAAACCGGCTTTCACTGTTCAATATGGGCTGTTGCGGTGCAATGAAGTACGAAGCTGACACGATGTTTACAGCTGGTTCAGGTCGGCCAGCATTTGCGCAGCCTGGGCCTTGACGGCAAGCCTGTCCTCGGGACTCATGCGTTGCAGGTTTTTGACCATCAGCGCGGTGCGCGGGTTGCTGGCAAAGGCCGGTTCATGGCAGTCCAGAAAATTCCAGTACAAGGTGGTCATGGGGCAAGCCCGCGGCCCGGACCGTGTTTCCGGCTCGTAACTGCAGCCGCTGCAATAGTTGCTCATGCGTTTGATATAGGCGCCACTGGCCACATAAGGCTTGGAGGTGAAGCGCCCGCCGTTGGCAAACAGCGCCATGCCTGCGGTGTTGGGCAATTCCACCCATTCGACGGCATCCACATACACCGCGAGGTACCAGTCGCACAGTTGCTGCGGCTGGATCTGGGCGGTGATGCCGAACATGCCGGTGACCATCAGCCGCTGGATGTGGTGCGAGTAGCCGTTGCTCAGTGTCTGGCTGATGCACTGGCGCATGCAGTTCATACGTGTTTCGCCGGTCCAGTACCAGGCGGGCAAGGGCTGGTGATGATTGAAGTGGTTGTCTGTCTTGAGGCCTGGCATGTCCAGGAAATACACGCCCCGCATGAATTCCCGCCAACCCAGCACCTGGCGGATGAAGCCCTCGACGCTGGCCAGGTCCAGGCCGCGCTCGCGCCAGGCGCGTTCGGCCGCATGGATCACCTCCAGCGGATGCAGCAGCTTGAGGTTCAGTGAGCTGGACAGCAGCGCATGCCAGCCGAAGTCGAGATGGGTCCACATCGCGTCCTGGTGGGTACCGAAGTTCGGCAGGCGGTGTTCCATAAAATCGTCCAGCGCCGCCAGCGCTTGCGCGCGGGTGACCGGCCAGTTGAAGCGATGCAAATCGCCGGGATGGCCGGCAAACTGCCGCTCCACCAGCGCGATCACCTCGCGGGTGATGTCGTCCTGCGCAAACATCGGGAGCCGGGGCACGTTTTGTGGCCCGGCGCGGCCAAAACCCTTGCGGTTCTCGGCGTCGTAGTTCCACTGGCCGCCTTCGGGCTGGCCGTTCTTCATCAGCACCTTGTACTGCCGGCGCATGGTTCGGTAGAAAAATTCCATGCGCAGGCTGGGGGACTGCCCGGCCCAATGGCGAAAACGCGCGGCGCTGCAGAGAAAATGCCGGTCCTCGCGCCATTCGATCTGCCGGACCGGGGAGCCGGGCTGGCTTTCCAGGGTTTCAAGCGCCGCATCGAGGCTCCGGCGCACCCGCAGGTCACCCGGTTCCACGCCAATGACTTTCTGGGGACGATACTGCGCAATGGCTGCGCGCAGACCGTCGGCCAGCGTGGCGTCCCCCTCGGCTCCCAGTGCCCGGTAACCAAGCGGCCAGCCGCGTTGTGCCAGGGCCTGCGCGAAATGGCGCATGGCTGCAAGAAACAGCACGGTGCGGGCCTTGTGCGACCAGACGTGGGTGGATTCCTCGTGGGCTTCGATCATCACCACCACGTCCCGTTCAGGATCGAAGCCCTCAAAGGCGGCAGAAGCTTCATCGAGCTGGTCGCCGAGGATCAACACGATGTGACGGCATGGTCTGGACTGCATACCCGTCATTCTAATTTTTGACCGATGAGTATTGCAGCTGGCCGTTCTTGGCCGCGTCCCGCATGCGGTCTTCAGCGTGGCTGTGGCGGCGCCGGTTTCGCGGCGTTGTATGTGCCGGAGCGGCATGCCTCCGAGCAATATTTGACGGCCTCCCAGGTTTTTGCCCAGCGCTTGCGCCACACCATGTCGCGCCCACAGGCGGCGCAGGGTTTGCAGGGCAGGCTGGCCTTGTTGCCCTTGAAGCTCGCCACGGACGTCCCTCAGCTCAGCGTGTTGTGGTAGTGGTGCGTGTCGGTGCGGTAGTAGCCGCGGCGCAGTTCCATGGGCACGTCGTTGTAGGTGTAGGCAATCCGCTCGACACTCAGCAGGGGTGTGCCTTGCTCTACTTTCAGGAGCAGTTCACGACCGTCCGACGCGGGCTCGGCACGTATTTTCTCGTCAGCGCGAACCATGCGCACGTTGAATTCGGTTTCAAACAGTGCGTACATCGGCCCGTGGTGGTCGGCCAGGCGTTCAGCCGTCAGGCCCTTGAAGGGGGCGGCGGGCAGCCAGATGTCTTCGAGGATGGTCGGGGTGCCGGCAAAGCTCAGCACGCGCCGCGCATGCAGCACGGCGTCGCCGGTGCGCAGCGCCAGGGTGCGCGCGATCTCGGCGCTGGCACGCACGCGCCGGCAATCGATGATGTCGCGCTGGGCCGGGCCTTCACTGCCCGGCGTGCCGCTGTCGGGCACCAGCTTGAGAAAGCGGAACTGCACATGCTGCTCCGCATGGGTCGCGACAAACGTGCCCTTGCCCTGGCGGCGCACCACCAGGTTGTCGGCCGCCAGTTCATCAATCGCCTTGCGCACGGTGCCCTGGCTCACGCGGTAACGCGCGGCCAGATCCATCTCCGAGGGAATGGCTTCGCCGGGCTTCCATTCGCCGGATTGCAGGCTCTGCAAAATCAGACCCTTGATCTGCTGGTACAGCGGACTGAAGGCCGGGGTGGCAACTGCAAAATCGTCAGCGGGCAAAGAGGGGAGGGCGGCCATGGGTGTAGGTGGGTGGGCAGGTGTAATCATATCTTATATAAGACATAAGACAAATTGACGCCAGCGGGTTTTCCAGCGTAAAATCTTTGGCTGAGCCGACGCAACGCCGGTCCCTTTGTGACGTAATTCACAGGCAGTTCACATGCTGTTCCGGGGCTTTCAGCGGCGCAACAGACCTCACCGATCTCATCCAACGATTCACAACCTTCCTGGAGTTCCCACCATGAGCAAAAAACCCGTCCGCGTTGCCGTTACAGGGGCCGCCGGCCAGATTGGCTATGCGCTGCTGTTTCGTATTGCCTCCGGCGAAATGCTGGGCAAGGATCAGCCCGTGATCCTGCAACTGCTGGAAGTCCCGGTCGAGGGTCCGCAAAAGGCGCTCAAGGGCGTGATGATGGAACTCGACGACTGCGCCTTCCCGCTGCTGGTGGGCATGCAGGCGTATGACGATCCGATGAAGGCCTTCAAGGATGCCGACTACGCCCTGCTCGTCGGTTCGCGTCCGCGCGGCCCCGGCATGGAGCGGGCCGAACTGCTGGCCGTCAACGGCGCCATCTTTACCGCCCAGGGCAAGGCGCTCAACGCCGTCGCCAGCCGCAACGTCAAGGTGCTGGTGGTCGGCAACCCCGCCAATACCAATGCCTACATCGCGATGAAAAGCGCACCGGACCTGCCACGCAAGAACTTCACCGCGATGCTGCGCCTGGACCACAACCGCGCCGCCAGCCAGCTCGCCGCCAAGACCGGCAAGGCGGTGGCCGACATCGAAAAACTCACCGTGTGGGGCAACCATTCGCCCACGATGTATGCCGACTACCGCTTCGCCACCATCAATGGCGAAAGCGTGGCCAAGATGATCAACGACCAGGAATGGAACGCCAACACCTTCCTGCCGACCGTCGGCAAGCGCGGTGCGGCCATCATCGAAGCGCGTGGTTCCTCCTCGGCGGCTTCGGCTGCCAACGCGGCCATCGACCACATGCGCGACTGGGCCCTGGGCACCAACGGTAAGTGGGTCACCATGGGCATCCCGTCGGATGGCCAGTACGGCATCCCCAAGGACATCATGTTCGGTTTCCCCGTCACCTGCGAAAACGGCGAATACAAACTGGTCGAAGGCCTGGAGATCGACGCTTTCAGCCAGGAACGCATCAACAAGACCCTGGATGAGCTCAAAGGCGAGCAGGACGGCGTCAAGCACCTCCTGTAATGGCCTACTGCGCGACTCGGGGGCGTTGTTGCAGGACCCGTCAGGCAATCCTCATGCACCTTAAGTGCACTCCGGTTGCCTGCCACCCGCGCCTAGCCCGCGAGCCGCTCGCTACGGCCCGAGAAATCGCATTTCTTCAATGACCCATCCTCGCGACATCCTCCTTGGCGCCCAGGCGGCCGCCGGTTTTTTGCCGGTCTGTGACCATTACAGCGGTGTCGAGGCCCGGATGCGCAAAAGCCTGCAACTGCAGGCCGAGATGACCGACGAGTTCGGCACCTGCGTGTTCGACGTGACCCTGGACTGCGAGGATGGCGCGCCGGTGGGTGGCGAGGCCGACCACGCCGACCTGGTGGTGGCGCTGGCTTTGCAGGCTGCCGATGCGGCACGCGTGGCTGTTCGGGTGCACCCTGAAGACCACCCGGCCTTTGAGGCCGACATCGCCACCATCGCCGGCCAGGCCGGCCAGCGGCTGTGCCACCTGATGGTGCCCAAAGTGGAGTCGGTGCAGCAGGTCGAGCGCATTGCCGCCGCGCTGGATGCGGCGGGTGCGCCAGCCTTGCCGCTGCAGGTCTTGCTGGAGTCGCCTGCCGCCGTGCATCGCGCTTTCGAGATTGCCGCGCATCCGCGTGTGCAGTCGCTCAGTTTCGGCCTGATGGATTTTGTCTCCAGCCATGGGGGCGCCATTCCGGCCCACGGCATGAGCAGCCAGGGCCAGTTCACGCATCCGCTGGTGCTGCGCGCCAAGCTGGACATCGCTTCGGCGTGCCATGCCTGGGGCAAGGTTCCCTCGCACTGTGTGGTCACCGAGTTCAGCGACACGGCGGCGATGAAGGCTGCGGCGGCGAAGGCCGCGAGCGAGCTGGGCTACACGCGCATGTGGAGCATCCATCCGGCGCAGATCCGGCCCATTCTGGAGGCCTTTGCCCCGGATGAGCGCGAGATCGAGGATGCTACAAAAATAATAGCTGCTGCCGCCCGCGCTGATTGGGCGCCCATCAGTTTTGAAGGCCGATTGCATGATCGCGCCAGCTACCGCTACTTCTGGCAGGTGCTGGCGCGTGCGCACCAGACCGGCCGTGTGTTGCCGTCAGAGGCGCAGGCTTATTTCGCGGCCGCGTCGCATTGATGGATGAATTTGATCTGTCCGGTCCATTGTTTCCAAGGAACTCCATGAAAATTGTCCTCACCGCTGCCCTCATGCTGCTTGCCCCCGCTCTGGCTTTGGCCCAGACGGCGCCGGCGCCCAAACCCGCCGCCAAGGCTGCAGCCAAACCTGCTGCCAAGCCGGCAGGCGCCAAAAAGCCGGTGCCTGCCCGCCGTGCAGCTCTCAAGGCGGTCGAGGAAGTCACGCCCATCGATGACGATCCCAACATCAAGCTGACCGAGCAGGACCTGGAGATTGCCAAACGTGTGTATGTCGGCGACATCCCCTGTGAACTTGGCGCGTCTGTGACCATCACGCCCAGCAACAAGCGTCCTGGCTTGTTCCTGGTGCACACCGGAAAAATGCGCTTTCTCATGCACCCGGTGGAAAGCCGCACCGGCGCCATCCGCCTTGAAGATGCGCGCGCCGGCGCCATGTGGCTGCAACTGGGCAACAAGTCCATGCTGATGAGCCAGAAGCTGGGACAACGCCTGGCCGACGAATGCATGAGCCCCGCCCAGGTCACCTTTGCCGAAGACCTCAAGCGCAATCCGCGCCCCAGCATTCTGGATGCCTTGCCGCCTGCCGCCGCCGGCGCTGGCACGGCTTCTGCTCCGCCTGCCGCGGCAGCATCCGCGCCGCGCTGAGCCGCGCGGCCCACAGACCCCATTTTTGAGTACAGGAGAAAAAGAGCCATGATGTCCGAGTTCATTTCCAAATACCGTGCCCACGTTGCCGAACGCGCTGCGCTGGGCATTCCGCCGCTGCCACTGACGGCCCAGCAAACCGGCGAGGTGATCGAGCTGCTGAAAAACCCGCCCGCCGGCGAAGAAGGTTTTCTGGTCGAGCTGATCACGCACCGCGTGCCGGCCGGCGTGGATGCCGCCGCCAAGGTCAAGGCCAGCTACCTGGCTGCCGTGGCGCACGGCACCGAAAAATGCGCGCTGATCTCGCGCGAAAAAGCCACACAACTGCTGGGCACCATGCTGGGCGGCTACAACATCAGCCCGATGATCGAGCTGCTCGACGACGCCGAAGAAAGTGTCGCCACGCAGGCTGCCAGCGGCCTGAAGAACACCTTGCTGATGTTCGACCAGTTCCATGACGTTCAGGAAAAGGCCGGCAAGGGCAACAAATACGCCAAGGCCGTGCTGCAAAGCTGGGCCGATGCCGAGTGGTTCACCAGCCGTCCGGAAGTGCCTGAGTCCATCAAGCTGACCGTGTTCAAGGTGGCCGGCGAGATCAACACCGATGACCTCTCGCCCGCGCCTGACGCCTGGAGCCGCCCCGACATTCCGCTGCACGCGCTGGCCATGCACAAGAACGCCCGCCCCGGCGTGACGCCGGAAGAAGACGGCAAACGCGGCCCGGTGAAGTTCATCGAGGAGCTCAGGGCCAAAGGCAACCTGGTGGCCTATGTGGGCGACGTGGTGGGCACCGGTTCTTCCCGCAAGTCGGCCACCAACTCGGTGCTGTGGTTCACCGGCGAAGACATTCCCTATGTGCCCAACAAGCGTTTCGGCGGTGTCTGCCTGGGCGGCAAGATTGCGCCGATTTTCTACAACACCATGGAAGACTCGGGCGCGCTGCCGATCGAACTTGATGTGAGCCAGATGGCCATGGGTGACGAAATCGAGCTGCGCCCCTACGAAGGCAAGGCGCTGAAAGACGGCAAGGTGATTGCCGAGTTCAAGCTCAAGAGCGAGGTGTTGTTTGACGAAGTGCGTGCCGGCGGCCGCATTCCGCTGATCGTCGGCCGCGGCCTGACGGCCAAGGCGCGTTTTGCGCTGGGCCTGCCGCTGTCCACGCAGTTCCGCCTGCCGGTCAGCCCCGAAGACAACGGCCGCGGCTTCACGCTGGCCCAGAAGATGGTCGGCCGGGCCGTCGGTTTGCCTGAAGGCCAGGGCGTGCGCCCCGGCACCTACTGCGAGCCGAAGATGACCTCGGTGGGCTCACAGGACACCACAGGCCCCATGACCCGCGACGAACTGAAAGACCTGGCCTGCCTGGGCTTCTCGGCCGATCTCGTGATGCAATCCTTCTGCCACACCGCCGCCTACCCCAAGCCGGTGGACGTCAAGATGCACCATGAGTTGCCCGAGTTCATGAGCGACCGTGGCGGCATCCCGCTGCGCCCGGGCGACGGCATCATCCACAGCTGGCTCAACCGCATGCTGCTGCCCGACACCGTCGGCACCGGCGGCGACAGCCAC
>CAMLDT010000050.1 GCA_946479075.1 uncultured Polaromonas sp. | reverse complement strand
CGAACAGCAGGTTGCTGGCGGCGCTCAGCACGGCGCCCAGCATCAGCACCTTCATCACGCCGAAACGCATGGCCAGCGCGCCGCCGGCAAAGGCCCCGGCCAGGGTCATCAGCACGCCGTAGATCTTGGTGACGGTGGCCACCTCGTCCTTGGTGTAGCCCATGTCCACATAAAAGGGATTGGCCATGATGCCCATGACCACGTCGCTGATGCGGTACATGGCAATCAGGGCCAGGATCAGCAGCGCATGTTTGCCGTACCGGCGCAGGAAGTCGGCAAAGGGCGCGACCAGCGCGCTTTGGAGCCATTCGGCGGCGTTGCGCGCTGGCGGCAGGGCGCGCGCTGCGGGTTCCGGTGAAAACAGCACCGTCACCATGCCCAGCAACATGGAAGCCGCCATGGCGAGGTAAGCCGTCTGCCAGGCGGCATGCTGGTAGGTGCCGGCGCCGGCCACTTCGGCGCGTGCTGCAATCCACAACACGCCGGCACCGGCCCAGATCATCGCGATGCGGTAACCGGTCTGGTAGGTGGCCGCCAGCGCGGCCTGCCGCCGCGTGTCGGCCGACTCGATCCGAAAGGCATCCAGCGCGATGTCCTGCGTGGCCGAGGCAAAAGCCACAGCCAGCGCGCACCAGACCACCGGCATCAACGCGACCCGCGGGTCGGTCAGCGCCATGTTGACCAGCGCGGCCATGATCACCGCCTGCGACAACAGCAGCCAGCTGCGCCGCCGGCCGAGCAGGCGCGTCAGCACGGGGATGGGAAGGCGGTCCACCAGCGGCGCCCAGACCCACTTGAAACCGTAAGCCAGCCCGACCCAGCTCAGGTAGCCGATGGTGGTGCGGTCGATGCCGGCTTCACGCAGCCAGAAGCTCAGTGTTCCAAAAACCAGCAACAGCGGCAGGCCTGCAGAAAATCCCAACAGCAGCATGCGCAGCGTGGGCGCTTCCAGATAAACCCGCAGCGTCTCGCCCCAACCCGGCTTGCCGGCGATGACGGGTTCGGGGGGAAGAGCGACGGCGGGATGCGGCGCCGGCTGACGCACGGGCTGCGGGTTCTCGGATACGGTATCGCTCATGCGGGAATAATACGCTGTGACCTCGGGCGCAATGACGCCGTTTTTTCCGGGAGAAGCCATGAAGTTTTCATTGACGCTGGGTTTGGGCCTGCTTGCGGGTTCCTTGTGGCTGGGTGGTCCGCCGGCGGCCATGGCCCAGAACGAGGGTGTGCAGGTCGGCGGCAATTCCGGCTTTACCAAACTGGTCCCGGCCGAGGACATCGAACAGGCGTCCAAGCAGCAGTACGCCAAGATGCTGCAGGAAGCGGCCGCGCAAAAAGCGCTGGCGCCCCCGGGCAATGCACAGTTGCAGCGCCTGCGTCGCATCGCCCAGCGCATCATCCCGCAGGCCACGGCCTGGAACCCGCGGGCCAAGGACTGGCAGTGGGAGGTCAACCTGATCGGCAGCAAGCAGATCAACGCGTTTTGCATGCCGGGCGGCAAGATCGCTTTCTACACCGGCATTCTTGAGCAGTTGCAGCTCACCGACGACGAGGTGGCCATGATCATGGGTCACGAAATGGCACACGCCCTGCGCGAACACGCCCGTGAACGCATGGGCAAGTCTGCCGCCACCAGCATAGGCGCGAGTGTGCTGTCCCAGTTGTTCGGCCTGGGCGATCTGGGGCAGACGGTGGCCAGCTACGGCGTGCAATTGCTGAACCTGCGATTCGGCCGCGAGGACGAGTCCGAAGCCGACCTGGTCGGCATGGAGCTGGGTGCACGCGCGGGCTTCGATCCGCGCGCAGGCATCACGCTGTGGCAAAAAATGGGCGCCGCCAACAAGGGCGCGCCGCCCCAGTGGCTGAGCACCCATCCGGCCGATGCCACGCGCATTGCAGACATGGAACGCAACCTGCCGCGTGTGGTGCCGCTGTACGACAGGGCGCGCAAGGGCTGAGGCTGCAGCGCCCGGCCGCCCTGCCCGGGCTGGCCCATGGGCATGCTTGCCTGCCGCGGCTGGTCAGTGGCACTTGCATCTGTCCGCGCCTTGGTCTTGGTCTTGGGCGCCGCTGCGCAGCCCTTGCCGACCCACGCACGCGTTTTTCCGCGATCCTCCCGCCAGGGCAGGGGGATTGTTTTTTGCGCACGCCATCGCGCTGCCCCTCGTGCCACGGGTCGTCCTGACTGGGAAAGCCGGCTGGAGCCGCTTCTTCGAAACCCATTAATACATCACGTTGTGATATATTCGTTGGCTCTGGAGATCCTGCGTTCTTGTCCTGTCAGCATCTGTCTGACGCTTTTCCTTTGCGCGCCCCATGCAGCTTCCCTCGCCCCTTGCCAAGTCTGACTTTGAGGTCCTGTCGGAATTTCGCTACCAGATGCGCCGCTTTGAGCGCTTCTCCGAAACCGCAGTCCAGGCACAGGGCATCACTCCCCTGCAATACCTGTTGCTGCTGCATGTCAAAGGCTATCCCGGCCGGGACTTTGCGACCGTGGGTGAATTGGCGCAACGGCTGCAGGCCAAACAGCACGGCGTGGTCGCCCTGGTGTCGCGCTGTGAGGCGAGGGGCCTGGTGCAGCGGCGCCCCGGCCGCCAGGACCGGCGGCAAGTCGAGGTTCATTTACTGGAAGAAGGTGAGCGGGTGCTGAACGTCCTGGCCGGCCAGCACCGTGCCGAACTCCTGTCGCTCGACGGGGCTTTTACCGTCCCCGTTATCGGTCCATCAACAAGGCTTTGAAATTGAACATGCAGCAAGACGATTCCCGAAGGGATTTTGCGGGCGGCACGCGGCTCCTTCGCATCACGGCCATCGCAGCCGTGGTGGGCGTGCTCAGCACACTTACCGCGTGGCTGCTGCTTTATCTCATCCGCTTTTTCACCAACCTGTTTTTCTTCCAGACACTGTCGACCCAATTCCATTCGCCGGCGGCCAACACCCTGGGTGCCTGGGTGATTGTTGTACCCGTCGTGGGTGGGCTGGTGATCGGCCTGATCGCCCGCTTCGGGTCCGAACAGATCCGCGGTCACGGGATCCCCGAAGCGATCCAGGCGATCCTGTTCGGCAGGAGCAAGATGTCTCCCAAAATTGCCGTGCTCAAGCCGCTGTCGTCGGGGATAGCGATCGGCAGCGGGGGCCCGTTCGGAGCGGAGGGCCCGATCATCATGACAGGCGGCGCGGTCGGTTCCCTGCTGGGACAATACTTTCACATCACCGGCGCTGAGAGGAAAGCCTTGCTGGTGGCCGGCGCGGTGGCCGGCATGACAGCCGTGTTCGGCACACCCATTGCCGCCGTTCTGATGGCCGTGGAGCTGTTGCTGTTCGAGCTGCGTCCGCGCAGCCTGCTGCCCGTGGCCGTCGCCTGTGCCGTCGCCGGGTTCACGCGGCCGCTCCTGCTGGACCCCGCCCCGCTGTTTGCCCTGCAGACCTCTGCGGTGGGTCCTCTGGGATTGCTGTCCTGTGTCATTGCCGGACTGGCCACCGGGGTGATGTCCTGGGCGCTATCCGGCGCGCTTTACAAGGTCGAGGACCTCTTCGAAAAATTACCGGTCCACTGGATGTGGTGGCCGGCGCTCGGCGGCCTGGCCGTGGGAATCGGCGGTTATCTGCAGCCGCGGGCACTGGGCGTCGGGTATGACGTCATCGGCGACCTGTTGCAAAACAATCTTGCGGTGAGTGCGGTCCTGGCTCTGGTGCTTTGCAAGGCCCTGATGTGGGTGATTGCCCTCGGCTCAGGCACATCCGGCGGGGTTCTGGCACCTCTTTTGATCATGGGTGCCGGTCTTGGGGCCGTGCTGGGACCGTTGTTGCCCGGTGGCCACCCGGCATTGTGGCCCCTGATTTTCATGGCCGCCACCCTGGGCGGGATGATGCGAGCACCGATCATGGCGACCATGTTTGCTTTTGAACTGACGCAGGATGTCAACGCCTTGCTGCCGCTGCTCACCGCATGCGCCGTGGCGTACGGCTTTACCGTGCTGATGATGCCGCGTTCCATCCTGACCGAAAAGCTGGCCCGGCGCGGTTACCACGTTTACCGCGAATACGGCATCGATCCGCTGGAACGTCACGCCGTCGGCGAGGTCATGGCGCGTGAGGTGAAGTCCATCGACGCACAGATGGATATCCCGGCTGCGCTGGCCAGCCATTTTGGCGAACAGCAGGTTCATCGGGCCTTTCCTGTGGTGAAGGACGGCGCTTATGTCGGGATGCTTGATCTGCCGACCCTGCTGGAGGGGCAACATAACGCCGCTGCGCAAAAGGTTGGCGATCTGTTTGGCGCCAACGTGCCAGCCATGGCGCTCCCTGGTGAAACCTGCCGGGCCGTGGCGACCCGCATGGCCGTGCACGGGCTGGAGCGGCTTGCGGTGGTCACGGATGCCCGGTCGCGCCGGCTCGTGGGCATCGTCAGCCGCAGCGACTTGATCAAGCCGTCCCTGGCCCTGTTTGATGAAGAGCAGCAGCAGGAAAAAACCTTCAGTCATTCGCCGCTTGACCTGCTCAGGCGCCGCGACCCGCACTTGCCAAAGGGACAGGCAAAACTGTAGGGGTTCCTGTCTCCAGTGCGCTGATAGACAATCAAACCATCTTCACGTTTTGGGCTTCCTGCCGGCTGGCAGCGCCGAACATGACCTCTTCTTTACGGCCCGACAATTCCAGCAACATGCCGACCCCTTCAGAGCCAATGACTTCCCACACCGCCTGGTGGCGCGCTTTCCTGCCAGCCAGGACGCGCATCAACACCAAGGAGCGCTTGCGCGCCGTCACAGGCGGGTTGGTGGGTATTTTCTTCGTTGCGCTCGTGAGTCATCTGGCCGGCGGGCTGATGGGCGTCGGGTGGCCGTGGATGGCGGCTCCGCTCGGGGCCAGCGCGGTGCTGGTGTTCGCTGTGCCCTCCAGCCCGCTGGCCCAGCCGTGGTCGGTGGTCGGGGGCAACACCCTGTCCGCGCTGGTCGGCATTGCCTGTGCGAGGTGGCTGGGGCCGCCGGAGCTGGCTGCCGGGGTTGCGGTCGGTACGGCCATCGGCCTGATGCTGGCCATGCGCTGCCTGCATCCACCCGGGGGTGCCTCAGCACTGATGATGGTGCTCGGCGGCATTACCAACCCGTGGTTTGCCGTGTTTCCCGTGCTGATCAATTCGCTGCTGCTGGCCTGCGCCGGCATGGCTTACAACCACGCCACGAGGCGCCCTTATCCGCACCCGCAGCGGGCGGCGCCCACCGACACGGGCAAGCCACCGCAGGTGCGTGATGCGGAAGCCGATCTCGATGCGGTGCTGGCGCGCTACAACCAGGTGCTGGACGTCAGCCGCGATGACCTGCAGACCCTCATGGAGCAGATGAAGTGGCAGGCCTACCAGCGCAAGCTGGCCGGTGTGCGTTGTGCGGACATCATGTCGCGCGACCTGGTCACGGTCACCCACAGCACCTCGCTGGAGGACGCGTGGTCGCTGCTGCGCGAGCGCCGCATCAAGTCGCTGCCGGTGGTGGACGCGGATTTCCGCATCGTGGGCATCGTCACGCTGGCCGACTTCATGCGTGCGGCGGAGTTGCAGGGCCAGGGTTACCAGGGCATGGACGCCCGGCTGCGCAAGTTGCTGGGAGCCCTCGGCCCCACGGGCAAGCCGCCGGTGGTCGGGCAGATCATGACGCGGCAGGTGCGCGTTGCCGGCATGCACCGCTACCTGGTGGACTTGGTGCCGCTGTTCGGCAGCTCCGGCCACCACCACCTGCCCATCATCGGCGACGAAGGCCGGCTGGTCGGCATCATCACCCAGTCTGACATGGTGGCGGCGCTGTTTGAGCCGCCTGCCACGGTTGCCGGGCCCGTTGCATGAACACACCGCAGGAGCAGTTCCAGGCATTCCTTGCGCAGCAACGGGATGAATACCGGCGAACGCTGCCCGACAAGCTTGCCCGCTTGCAGGCCCTGTGGGCGGAGGTGGATGCCGGCACCGGTACGGCTGCGCTGGGCGAACTGGAACGCCTGGCGCACACCCTGGCCGGGACGGCCGGAACCATGGGTTTTCGCGAAACAGGGGGGGCCGCCAAATCGCTCGAAGTGCTGCTGAGCGAGGCCGCCGGGCGTGACACGCCGCTGGACCCGGCGCAATGCGCGGACATCGCCCAGGCCTTGGCCACGCTGCAGGCCAGCCTGCCCCTTGCCTGAGCAAGTAGACTGGTTGCCGCTACAGACAAGGACATCCCAATGCCCCAACCCCTTGCCCGCATCCTGTATGTGGAAGATGAGCCCGATATCCGCATGGTGGCCCAGATGGCCCTGGAAGCCGTTGGCGGCCTGATCGTCATCGCCTGCGCTTCCGGCAGCGAGGCGCTGGCCGCCGCGCCGGCCGCCGCCGCCGACCTGTTGCTGCTCGACGTGATGATGCCGGGCATGGACGGCCCCAGCACCCTGAAGGCCTTGCGTGAGCTGCCGGCCACGGCGCATACGCCGGTGATTTTCATGACCGCCAAAGTGCAGGCCACCGAGGTGGCGCAGTACCGGGCGCTGGGCGCCATCGACGTGATCCACAAACCCTTCGATCCCATGGAACTGTCGGCCCAGATCGCGCGCATCTGGGCGGCCCGCGGCGCTTGAGCCCGGCGCGGGCCGTCCAGTCCGGACCTTGCGCAAAAGTTTGGGGACAATAGGCCCATGCCCGATCCCAGTCCCACCGGCGACACGCTTTCGCCTTCTGCAACTGCTTCCGCGCCGCTGTCGGCGTGGGCGCCCCTGGGCTCACCGGTGTTCCGGATGTTGTGGTGCACCTGGCTGGCCGCCAACATCTGCATGTGGATGAACGACGTGGCGGCAGCGTGGCTCATGACCTCGCTGACCACCTCACCGATCTGGGTGGCACTGGTGCAGTCCGCCTCCACGCTGCCGGTGTTCCTGCTGGGCCTGCCCAGTGGCGCGCTGGCCGACATCCTGGACCGCAGGCGCTACTTCATCATCACGCAGTTCTGGGTCGCTGCCGTGGCGGTGCTGCTGTGTATCACCATTGTGATGGGCGCCATGACCGCGCCGCTGCTGCTGGCACTGACCTTTGCCAACGGCGTGGGCCTGGCGATGCGCTGGCCGGTGTTTGCCGCCATCGTGCCCGAACTGGTGCCGCGCCCGCAGCTGCCCGCCGCACTGGCCCTCAACGGCGTGGCCATGAACGCCTCGCGCATCATCGGTCCGCTGGTGGCCGGCGCCCTGATCGCCGGGGCCGGCAGCGAATATGTGTTTGTACTCAACGCGGTGCTGTCGCTGCTCTCCGGTTTTGTCATCATGCGCTGGCGCCGCGAACACGTGCCCAGCCCGCTGGGCCGGGAGCGGCTGATCAGCGCCATGCGCGTCGGTGTGCAGTTCGTCAGCCAGTCGGCGCGCCTGCGCGCCGTGCTGCTGCGCGTGGCCCTGTTCTTTTTTCATTGCACGGCGCTGCTGGCGCTGTTGCCGCTGGTGGCGCGCGGCCTGGGTGGCGGCGCGGGCACCTTCACCTTGCTGCTGGCGTCCATGGGCGTGGGCGCAATCGCAGTGGTGTTTGTGCTGCCGCGGCTGCGCCACAAGCTCGCGCGCGATGCGCTGGTGCTGGGCGGCGTGATGCTGCAGTCGGTGGCGACGGCCCTGGTGGCGGTGGCGCCCAATATTTATGTGGCGGCGCCGGCCATGGCGCTGGCAGGCGCGGCTTGGCTGACCACTGCCAACACCCTGAGCGTGTCGGCCCAGGTGGCGCTGCCGGACTGGGTGCGGGCGCGCGGCATGTCGATTTTCCAGATGGCCATCATGGGCGCCAGCGCGGCAGGGGCAGCGGTGTGGGGCCAGGTGGCCACGGTGGGCAGCGTGCCCACCGCCATGCTGGTGTCGGCGCTGACCGGTGCACTGGCCAATTTCGCCACGCACTGGTTTTTTGAGGACCGCAGCATCGAGGAGGACATGACCCCCTCGCGCGAATTCAAGGCGCCCAGCGCCGAAGCGCCGCCGCTGACCGGCCACGTCCGCGTCACCATCGAATACCAGATCGACCCGGCCAAGGCGGTCGAGTTTCGCGCCCTCATGCAGGAGAGCCGGCGAAGCCGCTTGCGCCAGGGGGCGCTCGCCTGGGAGCTGCTGCGCGACATCTCGGACCCGGGCCGCTACATCGAGCAGATCACCGACGAGTCCTGGACCGAACACCTGCGGCGCTTTGACCGCGTCACTGCCGGGGATGTGGCCTTGCGCGACCGCAAGCTCGCCTTTCATTTGCCGGAGACGCCGCCGGTGGTTTCGCGGAGTGTGGTCGAGGGCTGACGCGTCCTGCATGCGCGCCCTGGCCGGGCTTGACCGGACTTGATCGGCGGCTTTCAACACCTTGCCTGCCTGGCGCTCTGTATGTCCTATTCGGGGCCGGCATCAAAACCGGGATGTGCCAGCGCGTGCGACGCCTTTCGCAGGCTGCGGCCATGAGGGGGTGGACCTGCGGCCTCCAGCAGAAAATTTGACCTGCTTCCGCCGGTCAAGCATCAAAATGGGCTGTAGCCCCCGCCAGTAAAGCGTCGCCAGCTATTAATTTTGTAGTGCGTCTGGGGCGCCTGTGGGTTTGAGGCGCCCACGGAAACCTGTTGCCGCACCCTGGCACGCACCTTGCATCTCATCTTGTACACAAGTATGGATGCTTTAAATTGGTGCAAGTTTTCATTCCTTCTGCCGTGACCGACCCGGCCCCAGCCTGGGCGGACCAGGCCTGGATCCACAAGCCGGCCGCGTCCTTGCCGTCGCCCGTTGCCGCGACGCTTGCCGGCCCACTCGCCGGCTTGCGTTTTGCGGTGAAGGACAACATCGATGCAGCCGGCCTGCCCACCACGGCCGCCTGCCCGGCTTTTGCCTACACGCCCGCGGCCCACGCCACGGTTGTGCAAAAACTGATCGATGCCGGTGCGCAGCTGGCGGGAAAAACCAACCTGGATCAGTTTGCCTGCGGGCTCAACGGCACGCGTTCCCCTTGGGGCGCCGTGCCCAACGCGTTCAATCCGCTGTATGTCTCCGGTGGCTCCAGTTCCGGTTCCGCCTATGTGGTGGCGACCGGCCAGGTGGATTTCGCGCTGGGCACCGATACCGCCGGCTCCGGCCGGGTGCCGGCTGGCCTCAACAACATCGTTGGCCTGAAGCCCTCGCGGGGGCTGATCAGCGCGCGCGGCGTGGTGCCGGCCGCACAGAGCGTGGACTGCGTGTCCATCTTCGCGCGCACCGTGGCCACCGCGGTACGCGTGCTGGAGAGCGCGATGGGGCACGACCCGCTGGATGCCTATTCGCGCAAGCTGGCGATGGCCGGCCAGCCTTTCCCGGCCGGCTTTCGTTTTGGCGTGCCGTCGGTGCTCGACTTTGACGGCGACAGCATCGCCGAAGCGGCCTTCCAGGAGGCAATCGCACGCCTGGAGGCCATGGGGGGCACTGCCGTGACGGTTGATTTCGCACCGCTGGCCGAAGTGGCCGCACTGCTTTATGAAAGCGCGCTGGTGGCCGAGCGTTACACCGCCATCCGCGGATTTTTCGATACGCATGAGGCTGAGGTGATGGAGCCGGTGCGCAGCATCATCGCCGCCGGCCGCAGCTACAGCGCGGCCGACCTGTATGAAGTGCAAACCCGCGTCAGGCTGCTGGGCCAGCAGGTCGATGCGATGTGGGGAAGCATTGATTTACTGCTGGTGCCGACTGCGCCAACGCACTACACGATTGCGCAGATGCAGCAGGACCCGGTGGCGCTGAACCGCAAGCTCGGCACCTACACCAACTTCGTGAACCTGCTCGACTACGCCGCGTTGTCGGTACCCAGCGCGATGCGCCCGGACGGCCTGCCGTTTGGCATCACTCTGATTGCACCGTGCGGCAGCGACTGGCAACTGGCCGAGCTGGGCCAGCGCTATCACCACCGCACGGGGCTGACGCAGGGTGCGACCGGCGAAGCGCTGCCGGCCATGGTGCCGCTCCAGTCACTGCGCCCCCAGGCCACGGTGCGTGTGGCGGTGGTGGGCGCCCACCTGTCGGGCATGCCGCTCAACGGGCAACTGACGCAGCGCGGCGCCAGCCTGGTCGCCAGCGCCGAGACCGCGCCGCATTACAGGCTGTATGCGCTGCCGGGCACCGCCCCTCCCAAGCCCGGCCTGCTGCGCGTGGCCGATGGCCAGGGCGCGCGCATCGCCCTGGAAATCTGGGACATGCCGGTGGCCGAATACGGCTCCTTTGTCGCCCTGATTCCCGAGCCACTGGGCATAGGCACGCTGCAACTGGCCGACGGCAGCAGTGTGCAGGGCTTTGTGTGCGAGGCCCAGGCCCTGCAGAACGGTGCGCAGGACATTTCGCATTTCGGCGGCTGGCGTGCCTACATCCGTTCACTTCAAGCTGCGGCGTCCTGACGCCTTGCATGTATTTCTTTTTCAACCACCTCACCAAGGAGTTCTCATGACCACACCCGGCACACCTTCCGCTGCCACCGCCACCCGCAGGAAAGCCCTGGTCACCGGCGTTGCCATGCTGGGCGCACTCGGCATGCCCGCCATCGTGCGTGCGCAGGCCGCGCCCAAGGTCCGCATCGGTTACTGGCCCATCGCTGCCGGCCTGCCTTTCTATGCGGCCATCGAGCTGGGCTACTTCAAGGAAGCCGGGCTGGACGTGGAACCCCTCAAATTCGCCGGTGCCCAGCAGGTGATGGAAGCCGTGCTGTCGGGCCGTTCCGACGGCACCGCCAACGGCACCGGCTCGGCCAACATCGCGATTGGTGAACTCGCCCAGCCCGGCACCTTCAAGATCTTCTGTTCCAACCCCAGCAATGTGAAAAACGTGCTGGATGAAGTCATCGTCCCGGTGGCCAGTCCCGCCAAGGTGATGGCTGACCTCAAAGGCAAACGCGTCGGGTCTGGCCCCGGCATCCAGAACGTGACCCTGGCCAAAACCATCCTGGAACGCGGCGGCGCGACCGGCGCGACGGTGGTGGAACTGCCCATCGGCCAGCATGTGGCCGCACTGGCCGCTGGCCAGATCGATGCAGCCTACACGCTGGAGCCGACCGGCACCATCGGCCGCATGAACGGCACCACGCGCGTGCTGGAAGCCGGCGTGATCGCGCGCTACGTGCTGGGCGACCCGATGGCACCTTGGTTCGGCGGCTCGGCCTCGCTGTCGTCGGACTTCATCAAGAAAAATCCGGACGCGGCCAAAAAATTTGTCGCCGCTTACGGCAAAGGCGTGGCTTATGTGCGCAGCAAGTCGGTCGAGGCGCGCCAGTACCTCAAGGGTTACACGCCCATCGAAGGTGCGCTGACGGCCGAGGTGCCGCTGGCGGCCTACACCATGTACAACGAGTTCAAGCCGGCCGACGTGGCGCATTTCCAGAAGTTCTTCGACCTGTTCTCCGAAAAAGGCATTTTCTCCTCGCGCCTGATGGTGGACTCGATGCTCTACAAGGGCTGAACAGGATGAACACCACCTCCCCTCCGGCGGCGGTGCCGCCCGCACCCGCCAAGCCCTGGGCGCCGCCGGCCGGTGCGCCGGCAGCCGTAGTGCAGCGCACGCCGGCGCTGGACCGGGCGCTGCCCTTCATCGGCCCGGTGGTGCTGTTCATCCTCTGGGATCTGGCAGTGCGGCTCGGCTTCATCAAGGCCATCCTGCTGCCGCCGCCGCTGGACGCGCTGGGCGCGCTGATCCACGGCCTGGCCGGCGGCCCGCTGCTCAAGGACTTTGCGGTCACGGTGTGGCGCACCGTGCAGGCCTTCCTGATCGCAGCGGCCGTTGGCATGCCGCTCGGCGTGCTGCTGGGCAGCAACGAAAAAGCCTACCGCAGCGTCGAGTTCCTGATCGACTTCTTCCGCTCGACGCCGTCCTCTGCGTTGATCCCGCTGTTCCTGATGATCTTTGGTGTGTCTGACATCAACAAGGTGGCGATTGCGGCTTTCGGCGCCTTGCTGATTGTGATTTTCAACAGTGCCTACGGTGTGATCAACGCACGCAAGCAGCGCGTGATGGCGGCCAGGGTCATGGGCGCCTCGCGCTGGCAGGTGTTCAAGGATGTGCTGGTCTGGGAAAGCCTGCAGCCGAGTTTTGTCGGCCTGCGCTCGGCGGTCTCGATGGCGCTGGTGATCGTGATTGTTGCCGAGATGTTCATCGGTGCCGACAGCGGCCTGGGCAACCGCATCATCAACTCGCAGCAGGTGATGAACGTGAAGGACATGTACGCGTCCATCCTGGCCGCGGGTGCGCTGGGTTATGCGCTGAACATTTTCTTTTTGGTCATTGAACGAAAAATTGTCCACTGGAGCGGAAGATGAACAGCGCTGTGAACGCCCCCGTGTACGACGCCGATGTGCCGGTGCCTGAATTCAGGCCCGGCCCGGCCGGCACGCACATCACCATCCGCGGCCTGACCAAGTATTTCGCCGGTTGGCCGCTGTACGAGGACTTCCACCTCGACATCCCCAAGCACAAGATTGTTTCGGTGTTCGGTCCCAACGGCTGCGGCAAGTCCACGCTGATCAACATGATCGCCGGGCTGGTGCCCATCGACGCCGGTGAGATCCTGTTCGACGGCAAGTCGCTCAAGGACACCAAGATCGGCTACGTGTTCCAGAACTACCGCGAAGCGATGTTCCCATGGATGCGCACCATCGACAACATTGCCTACCCGCTCAAGCTCGAAGGCAAATCCAAGGCCGAGGTGGACCGCCGCATGGCCGAGCTGGTCGCGTCCTTCGACGTGAAGTTCGACCTGAACCGTTACCCCTACGAACTCTCTGGGGGCCAGCAGCAGACCGCGTCCATCATGCGGGCGCTGGCCAACAATCCCGAGGTGCTGTTTCTGGATGAGCCGTTTTCAGCCCTCGACTTCGAGATGACGCTGTTCATCCGCGAAAAACTGCAGGAGGTGTTCATGCAGACCGGCACCACCATGCTGCTGGTCTCGCACGACCTGGAAGAGGCGGTGTACCTGGCTGACCAGGTGCTGCTGCTGACCAAGCGGCCAACCCGTGTCGCCGAAATCCTGCCCTACAACGATGCCCGGCCGCGCACGGTGGAAACACTGTCGGAGCCGGGTTTTATCAGCACCAAGAAGCTGAGCCTGGAAATCTTCCAGCGCGAAGTGCGGCGGTGATGCGGGTGCTGCCTACTCGGGCTCGGGGGCTAGGAAGGCCGTCAGCATCTGGCGGACCATCTTCAAGTGCGTTTTCTGCCAGGAAGGCTTGTGCAGGTCCTTGTGAAAGATGCGGGAGAGGGTGAAGGCATGGGCGCGGCCATAGTAGGACAGGCTGACCATCGCGACATAAAGGTGCAGTGCGTCCACACCGGCGCGCAGCGTGCCGCTGGCGGCGCCGCGTACCAGCAGTTTGCGGATGCGGCTGAGCACCGGTGTGGCCATTTCGGGGATGCGTGTGGAAATCGCCAGGTGGCGCGCTTCGTTGAGGTTCTCGAACGCGAGCAGCTTGCGCAGGTGCGGGTGCGCAGCAAAGTGGTTTTCCACGAAATCGAAGATGCAGATCAAGCCTTCGAGCGGGTCCATGGTGTCGGCATCAAGCTGCAGTTCGTCGTGGCGCAGGTCGGCCAGCACCGCTTCGAGCACGGCGACGTAAAGCTCGTCCTTGCTGCCGAAGTAGTGGTAGAGCATGCGGATGTTCGTGCCCGCGTGGCGCGCGATGCGGTCAGTGCGCGCGCCGCTGAAACCGTGGTCGCCGAACTCGGTGACCGCCGCCCCGAGCAAGCGCGCGCGCGTGCGGGCCGGGTCGCGGCGCGCGGGGCCGGGCGCGTCGTCGTCGGGTACGTTTCGGCGGGCAGGTGATTCGAATGTCAATGGGTACTCCCGGGAGGAATCCAGAAGGCGCGGGCCAGGTCGAGCAGGCGCTCGTCCTGGCCCGGTGCCGCAATGAAGGATACGCCCACGGGCAGGCCCTGGGTGCAGGCGAGCGGCAGCACGACCTGGGGCAAGCCGGCGTGGCCGGCGAGGGCGCCAAGTGCAAGTGCGTGCAGGTAGAAGCGGGATCGCTCATTGCCATCGGCCGCGCGATGCAAGGCAACGCAGGGGGCCGCCGGAACCAGCCAGGCTTCGTCCGGACCGATGCTTGCCACCAGGGCCTGTGCCGCCCGATCACGCCAGTCCCGCCAGTGCGGTTGCTGCTTCGGGTCGAGCGCCAATGCCTCTTCAAACCGCGGCCCGATGTTGGCGCCGAAGGTCGGTCGCTGTTTGCGGATCCAGGGGCCGAGCTGTTGCGCAATTTCATGGCCTTGCAAGGCGGTGTACGCCGCACCCCATGGCCGCCAGTCACCGGCAAAGGCCTCGCGCGGTGCGCTGATGCCGTACGGCGCAGACCAAGCGAGCAGCGCTTCGCGAACCTCGGCATCGGCGAGCGCAAGCGCGTCCAGCGCCACACAGGGCCGCAGCGGGCGGCGCGGGGTGCCGGGTGCGCTACCGAGCAGGACATGGCCCGCAGCGCACAGCACGTCCACGTCGCGCGCGAACCAGCCCACGGTGTCGAAGCTCGGTGCGAAGGGCACGACACCCGCCAGCGAAATGCGGCCGTGGGTGGGGCGCATGGCCGCCACGCCGCAGAACGACGCCGGTACACGCACCGAGCCGCCGGTGTCGGTGCCCAGTGCGATGTCGGCATCGCCCCAGGCCACGGCAGCGGCCGATCCGCTCGAAGAGCCGCCGGGCAGGCGGTCTTCATCCAGGGGATGGCGCGGCGTGCCGTGGAAGGCGTTCTCGCCTTCGAGGCTGAAGGCGAGTTCGTCGGTGATCGCCTTGCCGACCACGCGCGCGCCCGCCGCACGCAGGCGGGCCACACAGAAGGCATCCGCCTCGGGCGCAGCATGGCTGGAGGCCCAGTCGGGGTTGCCCGCGCCGGTGGGTACGCCGGCCACGTCGATGAGGTCCTTCACCGCGAGCCGAAGGCCATCGAGCACGCCCGAGCCCGTGGCTTCACGCCTGCAGCTCACACCGGGTACCAAGCCCCGGGACGCCCATGAATCCATCATCGGACGGGCAGCGCGTCAAGCACCTGCTGCGAGCTGGTGACGAAGCCGAAGCATTTCTTCACATTCCACACCGTGGCTTCGGTGCAGAAGGCCGGCGAGCTGGTGGCACAGCAGTCTTCCAGCATCACGCAGCCATAACCGAGGAAATTCGCATCGGTCAGGGTGTGCAGCACACACTGGTCGGTGTTGCAGCCGGCAAACAGGATGCTCTTGATGCCGAGGTTTTTGAGGATGCTGTCCAGCGGTGTGTCCCAAAAGCCGCTGATGCGGTACTTGTCCACGAGAATGTCGCCCGGCACGGGTGCGAGCTCGTCGACGATGGCCGCGGCCCAGGAATCCTTCTCCAGGACATTGCCTTTGCCGCTGGGCAACGGGTAACCGAGGCCCACGCCCTGGCCGCCGTTGTCGTAGAGGTGAAGCTGGTTGGGCGGCATGTTGGCCAGGTCGGGCCGGTTGCTCCAGTTCACCCAGATCACCGGGACGCCGGCCGTGCGCAGCGCAGGCAGCAGTTTCTGCAGGGGCTCAATCGGCGCGCGATCGGCACTGCAGTCGAAGCCGAGCGAATCGACCCAGCCTTCTTTCGTGCAAAAGTCATTCTGCAGGTCGATCACCACGATGGCGGTGCGCCGCAAATCGAGCACCACGTTCTGTGGCGCGGCCTCGACACGCGCACGCACGGGCGCGGGCGGCGCCATCGCCATGTCCACTTCATCGCGCGTCGCTGTCCAGTGGTAGTGATGGCCGAGGCCAAGGGCGCCTGCAGTGCGGGCATCGGGCAGGTAGGGATGGCGTTTCATAAAGGCTCCGGTTGGGTGCAGCGGTCGGTTGAGGCGCGGGAGAGACTTCGCCACAGACTGGTGCGCCCATCGATTTGGGCGCACCCATCTGGGGCAAAAATCCGGCCTGAACGCTGGCACCGTTATTGCGTGACATCGTAGTAAGTAATCAATTATTTACTTTCCTCTTCCACCCAAGCGAAAGGCATGCCATGAAACCCCTGTCCTCCATTTCTTCTTCGCGCCGCGCGTTGGCGCTCGGCACCGCCGCAGCCGCACTGCTGGTGTCGGGCGGTGCGCTGACGCCGTTGGCCCAGGCGGCCGACCCGCTGGCCGTCGGCATCCTGATCCCGGGCTCCAAGTCCGACAAGGGCTGGATGGAGT
The DNA here is from genome assembly GCA_946479075.1 of uncultured Polaromonas sp. Next base: position 2,548 of record CAMLDT010000050.1, on the reverse strand, counting down.
CGGGTTACGACGGCCTGGTGGCGGCGCAGAAGGCGCATGGCGACAAGGTCAAGGTGCAGATGATCGAGAACATCAACTACGCCGACATGGAGCAGGCGCTGACCAACCTTGCCAGCAAGAACAAGCTGGTGATCGGTGTGGGCGGCCAGACGCAGGCGGCGGTGATGAAGGTGGCCAAGCGCTTTCCCAACACCCGCTTTTCAATCGTCGGCGGAAACAAGGCCGAAGACATGCCCAATGTCGCGGGTTATGACGTGAAGCAGGCCGAGATTGCCTTCGTGGCCGGCGCGGCGGCGGCGATGCTGTCGAAGAATGGCGCCGTGAGTTATGTCGGCGGCATGGAGATTCCGTCCATCGTGAACGCCGGCAAGGAGTTCGGCAACGGTGCGAAGTTCGTCAATCCGAAGATCAAGTACTTCGAAAACTACACCGGCGACTTCGACAACGTCGCGAAGGCCAAGGAAGCCACGCTGGCGGCCATTGCCCAGGGCGCCGACGTGCACTACCACATCCTCAACCTCGGCTTGCGCGGCATGGAGCAGGCGGCAAAGGAAAAAGGCACCAAGGTGGTGGGCAGCTACACCGACCGTTGCGGCACCGATCCCCTGTACCCCGCCTACAGCATCACCGGTGTGGGCTACCAGGTGCAGTACGCCATTGACGAGGCCGTGAAGGGCACCTGGAAGGCGGGCTACAAGCCCTTTGGCCTGGCCATGGGCGCCAGGGCATCGGACATGGTGGTGTGCGGCGCGACGCCGGACGTGAAGAAAAAGCTGGAAGACATCAAGAAGGACATCCTCAGCGGCAAGATCAAGGTGCTGGAGGGCTGATCCCCATGCGTGCGAAGCCAGACACGGAAGTGGGCACGGCGGGTGCTGCGGTGGTGCCGGCGACCGGGCCGCTGCTGCGCATCGAAGGCCTGTCCAAGCGCTTTGGCTCGCTGCAGGCGCTGCAGGACGTGTCGCTCGATCTCTGGCCCGGCGAGGTGCACTGCCTGCTGGGCGAGAACGGCGCGGGCAAGTCCACCCTGTGCAATCTGGTGTTCGGCGTGCATGCGCCCGATGCCGGCAGCATGCACCTGAACGGCCAGCCCTGGCATCCGCGCTCGCCGGCCGAGGCGCTCTCGCGCGGCATCGCCATGGTGCACCAGCATTTCAGCCTGGTGCCTGATCTCAGCGTGGTCGATAACCTGCTGCTTGGCCAGGCCAGCGGCGTGCTCGACCGCAAGGCCTGGGCTGCCAAGCTCGACACCATGCGGGAACGCTACGGCCTCGCGCTTGACCCCTGGGCGCTGGTGCAGGACCTGTCGGTCGGCGAACGCCAGCGCGTCGAGATCGTGAAGTGCCTGATCCGCGAGCCGCGCCTGCTGGTGCTGGATGAACCCACGGCGGTGCTGCTGCCGGCCGAGATCGCGGCGCTGCTGGCCGTGTGCGAGCGTGTGGCCGCGCAGGGCTGCGGCGTGGCACTGGTCACGCACAAGCTGGCCGAGATCCGCCAGGTGGCCCGGCGTGCCACCGTGCTGCGCGGTGGGCGCGTGGCCGCGCGGTCCGATGCGCCCACGCGTGACATCGACTTGCTGGTGCGCGCCATGATCCAGCGCGACCTCGCGGACATGTCCGAAGCGCCGCTCGTCAGCGCGCCTGTTTCCTCCACCAGGCCGGGCTCGCCGGAGCGTGAACCGGCGCTGATGGCCGATGGCCTGACCGTGCGCGACGCCGACGGTGTGTTGCGGCTTGACCAGTTCACGCTGATGGTGGCGCCCGGTGAAATCGTGGCGGTGGCCGGCGTGGAAGGCAATGGACAGAGTGAACTGGGCGCCGTGCTGTCGGGCATGCGCACGCCCACCGAAGGACGTTTCTTCCTGAACGGTGCCGGAATGACCGGGCAGCCGCCGCGCGTGCTCACGCAAGCCGGGTGCGGCGTGGTGCCGGAAGACCGCCATGCGCTGGCTTGCGTGACCGGCATGAGCGTCGCCGAAAACATGATGCTGGACCGGCTCAACCGCTTTCGCCGCTTCGGCCTGCTGGACCGAGCGGCACTGCGCCGAGCGGCGCAGGAGTTGATGGCCCGCTTCGACGTGCGCGCCGCCAGCCCCGACGTGGCCTTCGGGGGACTCTCCGGCGGCAACCAGCAGAAGGCGGTGCTGGCACGTGAGCTCACGCTCGATGGCCTGCGTTTCCTGCTGGCCGCACAGCCCACGCGCGGCCTGGACGTGGGGGCGGTCGAAGCCATCTACAACCACATCCGCGCGGTGGCAGCGCGTGGCGTGGGCGTGTTGCTGATCTCGTCCGAACTCGATGAACTGCTTTCGGTGGCGCATCGCGTGGTGGTGCTGTACCGGGGCCGCATCATGGGCATCTGCCGGGCCGACAGGTCCGAGCGGGAACGCATTGGCGCCTGGATGGCGGGTCAACAGGAGCAAACGGCATGAGCGCCGCGCCGGGCCGTTCCCAAGCAAGCTCGCACCGCAGCCCGCAGGGCGAAGGTACTCCAATGAGCGCCGCGCCGGGCCGTTCCCAAGCAAGCTCGCACCGCAGCCCGCAGGGCG
>CAMLDT010000049.1 GCA_946479075.1 uncultured Polaromonas sp. | reverse complement strand
GTCATCGGGGTTCTCCTTAAGGCGTTTGCCACTTCAATAATTTTTTCTCGGCGAGCGCCAGCAACGCATTGCTGGCAAAACCAATCAGGCCCAGCAGCACGATGCCTGCGAACAGCTCGCTGGCGCGAAATGATCGCGCGGCCAGCAAGATGGCCTGGCCCAGGCCGGATTGCGACGCAATCATTTCGCCCACCACGGCCACAATCAGCGACACCGTCATCGACAGGCGCATGCCGGCCAGGATGTCCGGCAGGGCATTGGGCAGGCCGACCTTCCAGACGAAAGCGCCGCGCGAGAGTTGCAGGCAGGCGGCCACTTCTTTCAGCCGCGGCTCGACCGCCGCAAAGCCGTGCACCGTGGCCAGCAGCACCGGCCACATCGCGCCGAAGGCCACCACCGACAGCACCATCGACGGGCTGAGGCCGAAAATCGAAATCGCCAGCGGCAGCAGTGCCGAGGCCGGCAGCGGGCGCACAAACTCCAGCGTCGGCTGCAGCCAGGCACGCGCGGCCGCCGAGGTGCCGATCAGCGCGCCCAGCGCCACACCCACCAGCGAGGCCAGCAGCCAGCCCTGCAACATGCGCGTCACCGTGGCGCCGGTGAAGGCCAGCAGTTCGCCGTTGCCCGCGCCGCTCAGGTTCAACCCTTCACCCAGGCTGGCCAGCGTGGCGCCCGGCGTGGGCAAAAAGACGCGGCTGATCCAGCCCGCGCTGCTGGCCAGCCACCACAGGCCCAGCAGCGCCGCGAGCACGGCGCCGGAGGCCAGCCAGCCGGTAAAACGCTCACTGCGGCGCGTCATGGCTGCACGCCCATGCGGCGCGCCACCTGCAGCTGCAGCTTCAGGGCGGCGGCGTTGATGACGTAACCGACGATGCCGATCCAGAACAGCCAGGCCAGCATCAGCGCCGGGTCCAAGCTTTGCTGCGCAATCATCATGGCGTAACCCATGCCGTTGGGGTTGGCGGCAATTTCGACGGTCACCGCGACCACCAGCGCCACCGCTACACCCAGCCGCAGCGCCACGAACAGCCGCGGCACGATGGCCGGCAGGATGATCTTGAAGGCGCGCTGGGCCGGGCTCAGGCCCAGCACATGGCTGACTTCGAGCAGGCGCGGCTCGACCTGCTGCACTGCCGCCTGCGTGAGGACCAGCATGGGCCAGAACGAGGCGAAGGCGACGATGCTGAACTCCATGCGCACCCCGAAACCAAACACCAGCATGGCCAGCGGGATCAGCGCCACCGAAGGCACGGGCCGCAGCACCTCGATGGACAGGAAACCCATCTGCGCCGCACGGCGCGACAGGCCCAGGGCGATGCCCAGCATCACACCCAGCAGGGAGCCCAGCAGCAAACCCAGCGCCGCCGTGCCGAGTGTGAACGCGGTCGCCTGCAGCAGCGAGCCATCCTTGAGCGCATTGAACAACGCGAGCGCGGCAGCGCTGGGCGGTGCCAGCGCGTCGCTGCCCTGGCTGGCCTTGCGCGCATACATTTCGAAGATGGCCAGCAGGGCCAGCGGAAAACACCAGGGCCGCAAACGAAGGCCGACGCGGCACAGCAAGTCAGTCATGGCTTTGCTCAATGAAGGCAAACAGCTCGCGGCGCAGCCGCAGGAACTCCGGATGCTCTTTCGTCGTGAGCTGGTCACGCGGCCGGTCGATCTTCACGTCGATCATGCGTGCCAGGCTGGGCCGGCCCGGGCCGGGGTTGGCCTGCAGGGCCACCACCCGGTCGCCGAGGTAAATCGCTTCTTCCAGGTCGTGCGTGACAAACAGCACGGTCAGCCCGTCCTCGCGCACCAGCCGCGCCAGCTCGTCCTGCAGGCTTTGCCGCGTCAGCGCATCCAGGGCGCCGAAGGGCTCGTCCATCATCAGCAGCTCGGGCTGCTGCGCCAGGCAACGCGCAATCTGCGCGCGCTGCTGCATGCCGCCCGAGAGCTGCGCCGGAAACTTGTCGGCATGCCGCGCCAGCCCGACCTTGCCCAGCACCTCGCGGATACGCGCATCACGCGCGTCGGCGGGGACGCCGGCCGCCTCCAGGGCCAGGCTGACGTTGCCAAACACGGTGCGCCAGGGCAGCAGCGCGCGGCCATAGTCCTGGAACACAAAAGCCACCTCGCGCGAGGGTTTGAGCACCGGCACGCCGTTGCGGCGCACTTCGCCGGCGCTGGCTGCCAGCAGGCCGGTGGCCGCGCGCAGCAAGGTGGTCTTGCCGCAGCCGCTGGGTCCGACGATGCAGACGAACTCGCCACGCGACACCGACAAGGAGGTTGGCGAGAGGATCTCGCGGCCGCCCAGGCGGATGGCCACGCCGTCGAATTCGAGAAAAGGCGCGCTCACGCTCACTTGACGATCAACTGCGCGACCTTGGGCTCGGTCCTGAGCATGTCCTGGTCTTTCATGAGCTTGACCCAGTAGTTGAGCTGTTTCTCGGTCACCACAGGGCCGGGCGGAGAGATCTGCATCTTGGCGATCACCTCGGGCGGCAGCTTGATGTACTTGCCAATGGCGGCGCGCACCTTGTCGTTGTTTTTCGGGTTCTGCATGAAAGCCGCGCCCTCCTGCACGGCTTCGCGAAAGCCCCTGGCCGCGGCCGGATTTTTCTGCACCCACTCGCGTTTGGCGGCATGCACGATGGTCGGGTTGCCTTCTTCGAGGAAGGTCGAGTAGTAGGACGCGACATAACCGGAACCGCTTTCGGTGATGCGGCTCATGAAGGGGTCGGCCGTCACCACGGCATCGACGGAGCCGCCGCGCAGCAGGTCGCTGTGTTGCGGAAACGAGGCCTCGACGAAGTTGACTTTCTTGTAGTCCACGCCGCTTTGCTTGAGCCAGCCGCGGAAGGTCACGTGCAGGAAAGCGCCCAGGCCGGGCACGCCGATCTTCTTGCCGATGCAGTCCTGCGCCGTCTTGATGCCCGAGCCGGCGCGCGCCACCAGGCCGAAGCCGGTGATGGTTTTGGACGTGACGCCGCCGCCGGCCACCAGCACATGGTCCAGCCCGCCGTCCACCGACTGCAGGAACACCGAAGGCGTGGGGCCGCCGATCTGCAGCGAGTCCGATTGCAGCGCGGCAGGAATGGTCGAATTCAGCGGGATGAACTTGAGTTCCACGTCGAGGTTGCGCTTCTTGAAGTAGCCCTCTTCGGCTGCAACAAACACCGAGGCGAAGTCCGTCACCGCGGTGTAGCCGAACAGGATCTTGTTGCTCTGGGCAAAGGCGGGCAGGGCGGCAGCGGCCGATGCGGCGGCCAGGCTTGAAAGAAGGGTGCGGCGTTTCATTTTTGTCTCCGGGTGGTTTTGGGTGGGGAAGGGGGCGGCAACGCAGCGCGTATGCCGCCGGCGATAAAGGTGACCAGCAGCGCGGACGCCGCCGGGTCGCCCGGACGGCTTTCGCCCAGCGACAGCCGTTCGATGCGGTTGTCGCTCAGGTGGTGCAGCAGCGCGCCCAGGCCAAACTGGTAACACCAGGCGACCTGGCCGCGCGTGGCGTGCGGCAGGGCTTCCTGCAGGGCGTCGATGAAGGCGTGCGCCATCGGGTCGAAATAGGCGCGCAGCACGCGGTCGGTTTCTTCCAGCGCGTGGTACAGCTCGCGCGCCACCAGCAGCGCGTAATACTCGCCCTCCGAGCTGGCGCGCAGCTTGAGCACCGGGCCGGTGAAGGCCTCGATGATGCGGGTCAGCGTCTCGGGATCGTTCGGGTCGTGCGAGACCGACTGCAGCGCGGCGAGGCGCTCCTCGATGGTGCGGTTCCAGTGCGCAAAGATGGCGTGGAACAGCTCGTGTTTCTGGCCGTAGTAGTAACCGACCAGCGCCAGCGGCACTGCGGCTTCGTCGGCAATCTGGCGGATGGTGACGGCGTGATAACCGTGCTGGGCAAACAGCTTTTCCGCGGCCAGCAGGATCGCCTGCTTGCGGTCGGGCCGCGGCGCATCACCGCGGGCCTGGCGGGCGCGTTGTGCGGCGGAAAGGGCCTTGACGGGTTTGACGCTGCTTGCCATGGCGGTATTGAACACTTGTACAAGAAATTTGCACACCCGTACAAACCCTGACGATTTATCGCGGTCAGCAGGTGCCGGCCGCGCTAACCTGTGGCCTATGCCAAGCACCGCTCCCCCTTTCATTCCGCAGATCAGGCTGTACCAGGACTGGCTGCAACAAACCCGTGGCCTGTCCTTCGCTTCGTATGAGGATTTGTGGCGCTGGTCGGTCACCGACCTCAACGCTTTCTGGCAAAGCATCTGGGATTATTTCGACCTGCAGTCGCCCACACCACACCGTGCGGTGCTGGCGGCCGACCAGATGCCGGGCGCCGTCTGGTTTCCGGGGGCGCAGTTCAACTATTCGCAGCAGGTGTTCCGCCATGTGCAGAAAGCCGACGCCGCGGGTTTTGCCGCGCTGATCAGCCACAACGAAAAAAGCCTGGCTGCCGGCGCGCCGCCGCGTGAGCTGAGCTGGCCCGAGCTGCGCCGCCAGGTCGCGTCGCTGGCGCTGCACCTGAAGGCGCAGGGCTTGCAGCCGGGCGACCGCGTGGCCGCCTACCTGCCCAACATTCCCGAGGCCATGGTGGCTTTTCTCGCCGTGGTCAGCATCGGCGGGGTCTGGAGCATCTGCGCGCCCGACATGGGCACCAACGCCGTGCTGGACCGCTTCAGGCAGATCGAGCCCAAGGTGCTGATTGCCTGCGACGGCGTGACTTATGGCGGGCGCGACTTTGACCGCACCGGCGTGCTGGAAGAACTGCGCGCCGCCCTGCCCAGCGTGAAACACGTGATCGTGCACGGCAACCTCGACGCTAGCAAAACCATAGCTGGTTGCGCACAACTGGCGGGGGCTACAGCCCGAAATGATGCTGAAGTGGCAGCTTTCGAGCCGATGGGGCTGCCGTTCGACCATCCGCTGTGGATTGTGTATTCCAGCGGCACCACGGGCTTGCCCAAACCCATCGTGCACGGCCATGGCGGCACCGTCATCGTCGCACTGGCGCTCAAGACCCTGCACAACGACGTGGGCTGCAGCTACGACGCCAACTCCTGGGGCGAGCGTTACCACTGGTACAGCTCGACCGGCTGGGTCATGTGGAACGCGCAGATGAGCGGCCTGCTCAACGGCACGACCTGCTGCATCTTCGACGGCAACCCGGGCGGCAGCAAGGACCAGCCCGACTGGACCACGCTGTGGCGCTTCGGCGCGCAGCTCGGCGTGACCTTTTTCGGCGCCGGCGCGGCGTTTTTTGCGAACTGCATGAAGGCCGGCATCGATCTGTCGGCGTGTGGGGATCTGACGAGCGTGCGCGCGCTGGGTACCACCGGCTCGCCGCTGTCCGCCGAGGCGCAGAACTGGGGGACCGAGCAGTTCCGCAAGCTCAAAGCCATTCGCCTTGAGCCTGTCGAAGGTTCTGCGAACCCGGCGCAAGTGCCAGCCGGGCTTCGACAGGCTCAGCCCGAACGGATACCAGAGATCTGGTGGTGCAATATCTCTGGCGGCACCGACTTCGCGGGGGCATTCATCGGCGGCAACCGCGAGCTGCCGCAGGTGCCGGGCGAGATGCAGTGCCGCCTGCTGGGCTGCGCGGTCGAGGCCTGGAATGAAGCCGGTGAGCCGGTGATCGATGAAGTCGGGGAGCTGGTGTGCAGCCGGCCGATTCCGTCCATGCCACTGTACTTCTGGGGTGACGAAGGCAACAAGCGTTACCTGTCGAGCTACTTCGACATGTACCCCAACGTCTGGCGCCACGGCGACTGGCTCAAGGTCACGCCATCGGGCAGTTGCATCATCTACGGCCGCTCCGACGCCACCATCAACCGCCACGGACTGCGCATGGGCACCAGCGAGCTGTACAGCGCGGTCGAGGCCCTGCCCGAGGTGATCGATTCCATGGTGGTGGACCTGGAGTACCTCGGCCGCGAGAGTTACATGCCGCTGTTTGTGGTGCTGCGTGAAGGCCTGGTGCTGGATGAGGCCATCCAGGCCAGGCTCAACAACGCGATCAAGACCGCGCTGTCGCCACGCTTCGTGCCCAACGACATTTTTCAGGTGCCCGAAATTCCGCGCACCCTGTCGGGTAAAAAGCAGGAACTGCCGATCAAGAAGCTGCTGCTGGGCCAGCCCATCGACAAGGTCGTCAACCGCGATGCGATGGCCAACCCCGGCTGCCTGGACTGGTACGTGGCCTTTGCCGCCAGCCGCGGGGCGGCGTCTTAGGCCGCCGGCTTGCGGTTCACCAGCACGATGCCGAGCGCCACCAGCACCAGCGCCGCCAGCAGGCTGGGCGTGGCCGCTTCGTTCAGCCACACCACGCCGAACAACAGCGCAAACAGCGGCGTCAAAAACACAAAGACCGAAATTTTGGTCGCCGGGTAGCGGCCCAGCATCCACATCCAGGCGAGGTAGCTGGCAAACGCGCCCACCACCGTTTGCAGTACCAGCGAGGTGGTGGCAAATGCGCTGAAACTCCAGGACCAGCGTTCGCCGAGCGCCAGCGAGATCAGCGGCAGCGCCACCGTGCTCACGGCGATTTGATAAAACAGCAGCTTCTCCGGCGACACTTTGGACAGGGATGAGGCGCGGATCACCACCGTGGTCAGGCCCCACAACATGCCCGCCACCAGCGCCATCAGGTCACCGACCCAGGTCGATGCGCCGCCCGCGCTGAAGCCCTCGCGCAGCGCAAAGGCCACGGCCGCAAACGCGCAGGCCAGGCCGGCCCACTGCAGCGGCCGCAGCTTTTCGGACTTGACCCAGATCGGCAACAGCGCCGCCACCCAGAAGGGCGAGGTGTAGAGGAACACCGTCAGGCGCGACGCGCTGGTGTACTGCAGCCCCAGGTAGAGGCAGGCAAATTCAGCGGCGAACAGGCTGCCGGCCAGCAAACCGGCCGGCAGGGAACCGTCGGCTGCAAACAGCCTGATGCCGCGCCAGGCGCACCACACCAGCAGCAGCACGGTGGCGCCGGCAAAGCGCAAGGCGGCCTGGAAAGCCGGGGCGACCTCGGCCAGCGTGGCCTTGACCAGCACCTGCTGGAAGCCCCAGAACAGGCAGCAGGCCAGCAGCAGGGAAATGGCGACGGCGTCCAGTTGTGTTTTGCGTACGTTCATGGGCCTGCATGGTAGCCGCAGGCGGCGTTTCGCGCCCCGGCCGGCTTACAGCGGGTGTTCGGTGTAGAAGCGTCCGCCGTGGAACAGCAGCGGCGCCGCGCCGCTGCGGTGGCTGCAGCGCTCGACCTCGCCGACAAAAATCACGTGGTCGCCTTCTTCATAGCGGCTGCGGTTGAAGCATTCAAAAATAGCCGCCGCACCGGCCAGCAGCGGTGCGCCGCCCACGCCCTCGCGCCATTCGACGCCGCTCCAGCGGCCTTCGCGCTGGCCTGCAAAGCGTTCGGCCAGCGCCTTCTGGTCGGCTGCCAGGATGTTGATGGCGTAGTGCGAGCCCGTACTCAGCGCAGGCATGGAGCCCGCTGACCGTGCCAGGCTCCAGAGCACCAGCGGCGGCGCCAGCGAAACGGAGTTGAAGGAGTTGGCTGTCAGCCCGATCAGCTCGCCGTCTTCGGCGCGCGCGGTCACGATGGTCACGCCCGTGGCAAACATGGCCAGCGAGGCGCGGAACTCCTGCGGCGAAAAGCTCGGGCGGCCCGCCTGGCGGGGAGGAACGGGGACGTGAAGCGGCATGCAGCTAATTTACCCCACACCGATGCCGCTGCCCGGCAGCGGGCCCGCTCCCACTGACGCTTAAAATCCGCCGATGTCCCTTCGTCTGCTGGCTGTCGTCCTGGTCTCCGTGTTCGCCACCTGTCCCGTTAACGCAGCGAGCCCCTGCGACGAGTTTGTGCGCAAGTTGCCCAACGTCAAACGCAGCCTGTGCGAATCGGCGCGGCTTGAGGCGACATCGGCACGTTCGGTACGCGGGCAGATCTTGTGGAAGCGCGACATCCAGCCCGAGGATGCGCAACTGCGGGTGCTGGTGCTGGGCGCGATTCATGGCGATGAACTCTCGTCGGCGTCGGTGGCGCTGCACTGGATCCAGCTGGCCGCGCAAACGCCGGCGCCGTGGTCACAGTCCATCCACTGGCGCTTTGTGCCGGCGCTCAATCCGGACGGCCTGTTGTCCACGCCGCCTCGCCGCGTCAATGCCAACGGGGTGGACCTGAACCGCAACTTCCCGACGCCCAACTGGGAGCGCGATGCGAAGGTTTATTGGGAAAAGCGCACACGCAAGGACCCGCGCCGCTGGCCCGGACCGAAACCCCTGTCGGAACCCGAGTCCGCCTTTTTGCACGGCGAGATGCAGCGCTTCAAACCCAACCTGATCGTGAGCATCCACGCGCCCTACGGCGTGCTGGACTTTGACGGACCCTCGGTGCCGCCATCGCGGCTGGGGCGCCTCTACCTCGACCAGGTGGGCATTTTTCCGGGCTCGCTGGGCAACTACGGCGGTGTGCACAAAGGCGTGCCGGTGGTCACCATCGAGCTGCCGAACTCGACAAGAACGCCGCTGGACGCCGAGATGCGCCAGATGTGGCTGGACCTGCTGCGCTGGATGAGTGAGCGCATGGGACCGGGGGAGCCCACACGGCCGCCGCGCGTTCCCTGAGGCTTCCGTGCTTGTGTTCATGCATCAAATAGGCCTCTGGCCCTTGCTGGGCGGGCGCAAGAAGCTATCAAATCAGGAGCAGATGTTGACGAGGCATCAGGAGGCTCAAGGCTTTCTGAGCTTGCCGTAAGCGGCATCGAGCGGCGGGCCCTTGTCCGTGTCCTTGAGGCCGCGCCGCAGGTCGGTGCTGGCCTGTTGGACCTTGGGGTCCGGTGCGGCGCTGGTCATGTCTGTTTCCTGGTCGCGTTCGTGGGGCAGCGCGAGGCTGGCCTCGTCCGAGGCATCTGCCGGCGTTGGCGAACGGCCCGCCCGGGCACGCCCGGGCGCCGCATCCTTGCGGGGCATGCCTTCACTGCTGCCTGGCGGTGCAGCGGCTGAACGGTCGGGAAGCGGGGGCGGGGCAGGTGTGCGCATGCTGGATTCCTCGCGGCCGATGGGCCGCTTCTTTGCTTTGTCAACTGTCGCCGCATTGCTGCCCGCCTGCTGTCAGTGCACTCGGTCAGGCCCTGTAGGAAAGCGGCGGTGCCGGCCGCGCTGTTCAACCTGCGCCCAACGTACTACGATGGGACCTTCGCCGCCGCCGCTGCCGGCGGCTTCCGGCCGGAGGTTCACACCGGTGGCTCTGTCATAAACAGGAATGCACAGGACATGGACATGGCATGTTGAGTTCTTGGGGCCTGCGTTCCCGCCTTGCCTTGCTGGCCGTGGTGGCCCTGCTGCCGGTGATGGGGCTGCTGGCATGGATGGCCTCCGGCAATCAGCGGGACGTGCTGCTGCAGGCCCAGGAAAGGCTGCGCTCGCAGACGCAGTTGCTGGCGGCCAGCCAGCAGCCCCTGGTGGAGGCCGCGCGGCAACTGCTGGGTGATGTTGCGGCTGCGGCCGTGCAGGCACCGATGGCGCCCGCTGCCTGTTCGCAGTATCTGCGCCAGTTGCTGCAGGCCCAGCCGGCCTATGCCGAGCTGGGTGTTGCCGCCCCCGACGGCAGGTTGCTGTGCCATCCGCAGGATATCGAAACCGGCGCGCCTGCCGGCCATGAGGCGCTGCTCGCCGATGCCGTGGCGCAGCGGCAGTTTGTGGTCGGTGGCTACGGCGTCAGCCGCAGCAGTGGCAAGGCAGGCCCTGGTTTTGCGTTGCCGGTTTATGGCGCTGCTGACGCGCTGGTGGCCGTGGTGTTTGTGGTGGTGGATGTGCACGCTTTTGCCGCGGTGCTGTCCATGGCCGCCTTGCCGCTGGACACCCAGGCGCTGGTGCTGGACCGGCAGGGCGCGGTGGTGGCGGCGCATCCGCCGGGCTCGGCGCGCGCCGGCAGCCTGCAGACCGATCCCGTGGTGGGCGGCTTGCTGCAGCAGGGCCGGCCTTCTGCGATGCAGGCGAGCGATGACGACGGGCAGCAAAAGCTCTACGCGTTTGCCCCGGTGCCGGGCGGCGCGCATCCGGCACTGTTTGTGGCCCTGGGCCAGCCGCACGGGATGGTCGAGGCCGAAGCGGGGCGGCGTTTTTTGTGGGAGCTGACGTGGCTGTTGCTTCTGGCAGTGACAGGCATGGCCTTCGCCTGGTGGATGGGGCAGCGTCTGATCCTGCGCCCGGTCCAGGGCATCCTGCATGAAGCCAATGAGCTGGCCGTTGGCAACCTGGCGGCGCGGGTGGAGGTCGGCCCGGCCTACCGCGGAGAGCTGGGCCATCTGGCCCGCACCTTCAACCGCATGGCCGACTCGCTGGAGCTGCGCCGCTCGGAACTCGATGCCGCGCTGGCGCGTATTGCCAAGGAGCACCGGCTGCTGGACCTGATCATCAACAGCATGACCGAAGGCGTGCTGGCGATTGACGTGCAAGGCCGCTTCCTGCTGTTCAATGCCGCCGCGCGCCGGACCTTCCCGGTCAACGAGGCCGGGCTGACACTGACCCAGTGGCGTGCAGACCATGAGGTGGTGCTGTCTGACGGCCAGACCGTGTGCCCGCCGCAGGACCGCCCCCTGAGCCGCGCCGTGCGTGGTGAAGCCATGGACAACTGGGACGTGCTGCTGCGCCGGCCGGGCGTGCAGGACCGGGTGCTGCGCAACAACATCCGCCCGCTGCGCGATGAAGCGGGCCGGCTGGTCGGCGGGCTGGTGGTGTTCACCGACATCACCGAGCGCAAGGTTGCCGAGGACTTTGTGCATGACCAGGAGCAGGTGCTGGAGTTGATTGCCAGCGGTTTGCCCCTCCCGCGCTCGCTCGACGCCATCGTGGCCCTGATCGAAGGGCGCCTGCCCGGCGCGATGTGTTCCGTGCTGCTGCGCGAAGGCGGGCATTTGCGCCACGGTGCGGCGCCCAGCCTGCCCGAGGCCTACAACCGGCAGATGGACGGGCTGGAAATCCGCGAGGGCGCCGGCGCCTGCGGCACCGCGGCGTTCCGCAAGCAGCCGGTGGTGGTGGTCGATGCCGGCGCCGACCCGCTGACCGCGCCCTATCTCGAACTGCAGCGCCAGTTCGGCCTGAGGGCCTGCTGGTCCACACCGGTGCTGTCCAGCAGCGACGAATTGCTGGCCACCTTTGCGATTTACCACCGGGCTCCTTACCAGCCGCAGGCGCAGGACCAGGACCTCGTCGTCACGGCCGTCAGGCTGGCCCGCATTGCCATCGAACGCTTGCGTGCCGAGGAAGCCCTGCTCGGCAGCGAGGCGCGGTTTCGCGAGCTGGCCGAAAACGTCCACGACGTTTTTTACAACCGCGACCTGCTCAGTGGCCGTTTCCTCTACATCAGCCCGGCCTATGAAGTCCTCTGGCAGCGCAGCCTGGACAGCCTGTATGCGGATCCCGACTCCTGTTTCGAGGCGGTTTTCCCCGACGACCGGCCCGAGGTGGCGGCGGCCAGGCAGCAGCATCGGGCCGGACAGGCCACGGCGCTGGAATACCGCCTGTTGCGGCCCGGTGGCGAGGTGCGCTGGGTCCGTGACCACTCCTACCCCATCGCCAACGCTGCCGGTGTGGCCGAGCGGGTGGTGGGCACGGTGCGTGACATCACGGAACGCAAGAACGCCGATCTTGAACTGGCGCGCACCAACCGTGCGCTGCAAATGCTGAGCCGCTCGAATGAGGCGCTGACCCGTGTTGACGATGAAACCGCCTTGCTGATGCAGGTCTGCCGCGTGGCGGTGGATGTGGGCGGTTACCGCATGGCCTGGGTCGGGTACGCCCAGGACGATGTGGAGCGCAGCATCCGTGCGATGGCCCACGCCGGCCATGAAAACGGCTACCTCTCTGGCATCCAGCTGAGCTGGGACGCAACCCGGCAGACGGGCCAGGGCCCGGCGGGCCAGACCGTGCGCAGCGGACAGGCCCGGGTGAGCGAGGACATCACGCGCGGCGACAACCAGTTCCACTGGCACCAGTCGGCGCTGGCGCAGGGCTACCGCAGCGCGGTTTTTCTGCCCCTGCGTGATGCCAGCCGCACGTTCGGGCTGCTGGGCCTGTATTCGGCATCGGTGGCCAAGCTCGCGCCCGAGGAGATTGCGCTGCTGCAGGAACTGGCGGACAACCTGGCCTTCGGGATCGGCAATTTGCGCTCACGGCAGGAGCGCAAACAGGCCCAGGAAGAAATCCTGCGGCTCAACGCGGAGCTGGAGGAAAGGGTGCGCCAGCGCACGGCGCAACTGCAGGCGGCCAACCAGGAACTGGAGGCGTTTTCCTATTCGGTCTCGCACGACCTGCGCACGCCGCTGTCTGCCGTCGATGGCTTCAGCGGCTTGCTTGAGAAAGACCTTGGCGCCGATGGCATGCCCAGCGTGCGGGGCAAGCATTACCTGAGCCGTATCCGTGCCGGCGTGGTGCAGATGGGCGAGCTGATTGATGCCCTGCTGTCGCTGGCCCAGGTGTCCAAACGCAGCCTGCAGATGGGCCCGGTCAACCTGAGTGTGCTGGCCACCCAGGTGATGGAGGTTTATCGCGAACGCGACCCTGGCCGGCGCGTGGAGGTGGTGATCGCGCCGGATCTCTGGGCAGAGGGCGATGCGCGGCTGCTGCAGCAGGTGCTCGACAACCTGCTGGGCAACGCCTGGAAGTTCAGCGCACACCAGCCAGAAGCGCGCATCAGTTTCGGGCTGGCGCCGCGCGATGTGACCGGGCCGGCGGTGTATGCCGTGCGCGACAACGGCGCCGGGTTCGACATGGCGTATTCGGAAAAGCTGTTTGGCGCTTTCCAGCGCCTGCACACCGTGACGGAATTCGAGGGCACCGGGATCGGGCTGGCCACGGTGCACCGCATCGTGATGCGCCATGGCGGTCGCATCTGGGCCGAGTCGGCGCCTGGGTGTGGCGCAGCGTTTTATTTCACCCTGGGCTCGCCGCCGGCACAAGACCGGAGCTGACCCGCAGGGTTTGACGGGGTTTTTTACGCGGGTGAAAAGCCCTAAAAGCCCTAAAAAAGCCTTAGATGCCTTAGAAGCCGCGCTGCTGCAGCGTCTCGCGCAGGTTCTGCGCTTTTCCGGGGTCGAACACGCCTTCCGCGCGCGCCAGCACTTCGCCGCGCCGGTTCACCACCACGGCGTACACCTGATCGGTGCTGCCCAGCCCGGCCGCGCGCACGAAGTCCTCCCGGTTGGTGAAGACCGGCATCATGCGCGCACGCTCCACGCCGGCCGGGTAGTGGCTCAGCAGCTTGTTTTCAATCGCATTGCGACCGGCGACGCTGCCCGGGTCATTGAGGACGGGCATGCGCAGCCAGGTGATGGAGCGGTCGTCCTTGAGATTCAGGCCGACCACCCAGCCTTCGATGTGGGGCTTCTGGGCGCTGCGAAAGGTGATCAGCGCGAGTGTTCGCTCGGCCGGCAGGCCATCGGGCACCTGAACCGGCTGGCGGTCCAGCGTGCGTGCCATGAACGCGGGCAACTGGCCCATGACGCTGGTTTCGTTGGGGGCCGCCCAGGCCAGAGCGAAGGCGGCGCTGGCGACCAGCAACCAGGTGAAGGTGGAGGCCCAGGTGGTTTTCATGATCATCCTCCGGTCGCGTTTGGCATCAGCACAAATCAGCACAAAGAGCGTTGGCGGATCCCCATCGCTTCATCTTGCTTGTCCGCTTTATCGTTGGCTGCAAGATACATGCAAAGCCCGGAGCGTACGGGCCTGTTTTGGAACAAAGCGTTCATTACTGTTGAGTATTGTTTTTAACTCAACAGTCTAAAAATGGGCGATGACTTTATTTTTAGACGTCTGTGGCTAGAATCGGGGCATGACGACTTCTACCCTTGTCCGCCCGGCCGCCAGTGCGAAAGTGTCTTTCAAGGCCCAGATGCTGGCCGTGCGCGAGGACGCCATCATCCAGGCCGTCAACCGCCTGCTGGCCGAAAAAGGCTTTGACCTGATGACGGTCGATCAGGTCGCCGCCGAAGTCGGCATTGCCAAGGCCAGTCTCTACAAACACTTTCCCAGCAAGGAAGACCTGGCTGCCGCCGCCATGGTGCGGGTGATGCAGCGTGCCCAGGCCTTTCTAGCCGGCTTGCCGGCCGACGCCCGGCCGTTGGACCAGCTCAAGGCCATGGTGCGCTGGATGCTGACCCTGCAACTGGCCGGTGAAATGCCTTCGCTGCCGCACCACAACTCCACGCTGCGCACGGCACTGGTCAACAACAAGGCCTATCTGGACGGGCTGATGCAGGTCAGCGACCAGCTCGGCGGCTGGATCGAAAAGGCGCAGGCCGACGGCTCGCTCAATGCCGGCCTGCCACCGTTGCTGGTGCTGTACACGCTGTACGCGCGCGCCTGCGACCCGGTGCTGGAATTCCTCAAGGCCGGCGGCCAGCACAGCGACGAGGAGGTCATTGCGCTGGTGCTGCAGACCTGTTTTGACGGGCTGAATTCGCGCTGATCAGCACGCCTGAATTGCTACGAATTTGATAGCTGTTTGTGCCCGTCCAGCAAGGGTCGGGGCGGTATTTTGATCAACAATCCGGGCTGGAAACCTTCTTGCTCGCCTTTGCGCGCATAACCCAGCGGATTGGCCACCACGCGGCAGCCGTTTTTGAGGTAATCGATGGGGCAATGCAGATGGCCGTGCAGCCACAACTGCGCCTCGCCCAGCAACTCATCGAGGGCATTGCAAAAGCCGGCCGTGCCGGGGGCCAAGCCATAGCGTGGGTCGGCGCTCAGCAGGCTGGGCGCAAAGTGAGTGACCACCACGGTCGGGCCGTCAAAGGCCAGGGCCAGCGCCTGCCGCAGCCAGGCCTGGCTGGCCAGGGCGCGTTCCCGCACGCCCTCGGCCAGCACCGGCTCGCCGTGGCGAAAGGTGTGGTTTTTGCGGAGGTAGAAGTTGGCCGCACGAAACGCCTTTTCACGGGCTTTGAGCTGTTCACCCAGCGTGATCTCCCCCGCTGCGGCGGCATCGGCACTGAGCGCGTCGAAGTCGGCCCACAGCGTGCTGCCGATAAAACGCACACCCTGCATCACCACACTTTGCTGCTCCAGCCAGACCAGGCCCAACCGCTCGCAGCTCTCGCGCAGCCGCGCGTGGGTGGCGTCGAAATCCAGGCCGTCGTATTCGTGGTTGCCGGGGATGAACAGCACCGGCGTGGGCCAGCCGGCGCCGCCCTGGGCCACCGGCAAGGGCGAGAACCGCGCCAGTCCGAAATCGCTGTCCGCCAGCAGTGAGCCCGGCTGGTAGGAGCCGATGTCGCCGGCCAGCACCAGCAAGTCGGCCTCCGGATGCGGCTGGGCGGTGAAATGCGGGTTGGATTCGAGGTGCAGGTCGGACAGAAGCTGGATATTCACGCCCTGATTGTGCGGGATGGCGCTGCGTCCATGTCCGGAGCGGCCCAGGCCATGCGTATTGGGCATGGGAACGCCGTCCGAACCCTCTTGCAAACCTAGGGAAAACCCTTAATCTTGAATCATCGCAACTTTGCACCCTGAGGGTGACAACGACATGACCCGCCTTTTTGCTCCCTTGTTCCAGTTTCTGGCGGCTCGCCGCAGTGCCGCCGCCGCGCCTGGCGTGGCCCGCCAGCTCATGGAGCGCGCCGGTGACCGTGCCGGCCGCAACCCGCGCCAGGCCCGCGAACTGCGCCGCGCCGCGTTTGCTTACCTGAGCGTCGTTCGCTAGGGCGTGACCCGCCCCTGGTTGCCTCTGCTATTCATTTCATAGCTGTTGACGCTTGCTGGACAAGGGCTGGGGCCGGATTTGGCCTGTCAGCCAGGCTCAGACCGAAAACGCCCGCTCCGCCGCCCTTTCCAGGGCCTGCCGCAGCCAGATGTGCGCGCTGCGCTGCTGGGAACGCCGGTGCCACACGGCATCGACATGCACCGGCGAGACGTCAAAAGGCAGGGGCCGCAGCACCAGCTGGTCGGCGATGCCGGTGACCCGCACAAAATGCCGCGGCAACACCGTCAGCAGGTTCGAGTTGGCGACCACCCGGCCGGCCGTGAAGAACTGGTTGACCGTCAGCACCACCTGCCGCTCGCGCCCTAGCGACGCCAGGGATTCATCAATAAAGCCGTAGGGCCGGCCCGAAAAGCTCACCAGCATGTGGCGGGCCGCGCAGAAGCGGTTGAGCGTGAAGGGGCCACTGGCCAGCGGATGCCCGCTGCGCATCACACAGACATATTCCCCGTCGTACAGGCGCTTGTGCATGAAGGGCGTCGGCTCGCCACTTTGGGCGCGCGCCGTCAGGTCGGCCAGCACCGACGGGAAATACCCCACCGCGAGGTCGCAGCTTTCCTCATCCAGCAGGCGGCGCGGGTCGCGGGTGGTGAGCGGTATCACCCGCACCGACACCCCCGGCGCTTCCAGCTCCAGCGTCTCGACCAGCCCCGGGATCAACTCGGCGGCCGTGGCGTCGGCCATGGCCACCACAAACGTCGAATTTGCGGTGGCCGGGACAAAGGCGCTGGGGGCCAGCGACTCCTGCAACTGCTGCAGCGAGTCGCGCACCGCCGGCCAGATGGCCAGGGCGCGGGGCGTGGGCGCCATGCCATGGCCGCTGCGTTGCACCAGTTCGTCGCCCAGGGTTTCACGCAGGCGCCGCAAGGCATTGCTGACGGCCGGCTGTGTCAGCGACAGGTTGCGCGCAGCCCGTGTCAGGCTGCGCTCTGCCATCACTTCATCAAAGACACGCAGCAGGTTCAGGTCCAGGGTGCGGAAGTTGGGCTGGTTCATCAAGGAGCTGGTTTTCTATCGGTCGTTGAACTCATTATCACTGCTATGAATGATGTCAATCATAAAGATAAAGTTGAGTAACAGCAGGGATAACCCTAATATTCGTCTGTGCCCAAACCAATACCGGTGGTGGCACTCATCAAGGGAACCATCATGACCAGCTTCGTCAACACCTCGTACTCCTCAGAGCACACCGGCGCCGCCCGGGTCGAGTCGGCCATACATGCCGCAGGACAATTGCGCCAGGGTTTCGCCGGCGCACGCGGTCTCGCCACCTTGCTGCTTTCCGCCATCGTGGCCTCCATCATGGTTGTCGCCTATGAAGTGACCGACAGCGTTGCCGAAGGGCACATGCTGGTGATCTGGATGGCCCTGTGGGCGGTGGCTTTCGCCGGTCTGGCGCTGTTTGCCGGCACGGCCCGCAACCTGGCCGCCCGCACCGTCGCCGCGATGGATGCCTGGTCTCGCACCGTGGCCCAGGCACGCGCCGACATCCGCATGTGGGAAGCAGCAAAAAGCGATCCCCGCGTGATGGCCGACCTCCGCGTGGCGATGGCCCGCCAGGAAGTGGACACCGATGACGTGGCGGTCGCAGTGGCCCCCTCTGCGGTTGAGCCTGCACCTGCAGCCGGGCTGACACCGCGGGCAGTTCGCGTAGGCGGCCCCGAGCTGCGCGCCTATCATCGCTACTACGTCTGAGACGCCTGAAACGTCTGAGCGGCACCGCTCAGCGGGCATGAAAAAAGCCACCGGATCGGTGGCTTTTTTTGTGCCCTGGCGATGGCCAGAACACCGGGGACTCAGGCGCAGGTCTTGCGCCGGGCCCACTGCAACAGAGGCGCCGCGGCCGGTCAGGCCGCCAGGCGCTGCTCGATCGCAGCTTTGGTCTCCTCCAGCTCTTTGGGCAGGTGATGTTCGAGTTGCTTGAAGAGGTCTGCGTGGAGCGCCAGCTCCTTGCGCCAGGCGTCCTTGTCCATGCTGGTGACGGTCCTGAACTGCTCGGCGCTGAAGTCCAGACCTTTCCAGTTGATGTCTTCATAACGTGGGCTGATGCCGGTGAAATGGTCCACGCCCTGGCCCTTGCCTTCGATCCGGTCGATCATCCACTTCAGCACGCGCATGTTCTCGCCGTAGCCGGGCCAGGCGAACTTGCCGTCTTCGCCCTTGCGGAACCAGTTGGCGGTGAAGATCTTTGGCGGCTTCGCGCCCGAGGCCTCCAGTTTCTTGCCGACATTGAGCCAGTGCTGAAAGTAGTCCGACATGTTGTAGCCGGCGAAGGCAATCATGGCGAAGGGGTCGCGGCGCACGACACCGACCTGGCCGGTGATGGCGGCGGTGGTTTCCGAACCCATGGTGGCCGCTGCGTAAACGCCTTCGACCCAGTTGCGGCCTTCGGTCACCAGCGGCACGGTGTTGGAGCGGCGGCCGCCGAAAATGAAAGCGTCGATGGGCACACCGGCCGGGTCGTCCCAAGCGGGGTCGAGGGCCGGGTTGTTGGTGGCGGCCACGGTGAAGCGCGAGTTCGGGTGTGCGGCCTTGGCGCCGGTCTCTTTCGCGATCTGCGGTGTCCAGTCCTTGCCCTGCCAGTCGATCAGGTGCGCCGGCAAGGCTTTGCCGGGCGCGTCCTGCTCCATGCCTTCCCACCAGACGTCGCCGTCGTCGGTCAGGCCGACGTTGGTGAAGATCACGTCGTGGTCCAGGCTCTTCAGGCAGTTCGGGTTGGTCAACATGTTGGTGCCGGGCGCCACGCCGAAATAGCCGGCTTCCGGGTTGATCGCGTACAGGCGGCCGTCCTTGCCGGGCTTGATCCAGGCGATGTCGTCGCCGATGGTGGTGACCTTCCAGCCCTCAAAGCCCGCGGGTGGCACCAGCATGGAGAAATTGGTCTTGCCGCAGGCCGACGGGAAAGCCGCTGCCACGTGGTATTTCTTGCCTTCGGGCGAGGTCACGCCGAGGATCAGCATGTGCTCGGCCAGCCAGCCTTCGTCGCGGCCCATGTTCGACGCAATGCGCAGCGCGAA
>CAMLDT010000048.1 GCA_946479075.1 uncultured Polaromonas sp. | reverse complement strand
TGGCTGGGCACGCAGATGCCTGGGCTGGATGCCCTGGCCGCTGCCAAGGTGCTGGGCGTGGCCCCGCAGAACCTGAAGATGAATGTGCAGATGGCCGGTGGCGGTTTCGGCCGCCGCGCGATCCCGAGCAGCGAGTATGTGGTCGAAGCCTGCGGTGTGGCCAAAGCCGCGCGTGCCGCGGGGCTCGATGCGCCGGTGCGCACCCTGTGGAGCCGCGAGGACGACGTCAAGGGCGGTTATTACCGGCCCATGCATGTGCACCGCGCCGAGATCGGCTACGACGCACAGGGCAACATCCTGGCCTGGGACCATGTGATCGTCGGCCAGTCCATCGTGAGCGGCTCGCCGTTCGAGGCCTTCATGGTCAAGGACGGTGTGGACGGCACCATGGTCGAGGGCATGAAGGAGCCTTACGACATCCCGATGCGGCTGTCGGTGCACCACCCCAAAGTCAATGTGCCGGTGCTCTGGTGGCGCAGCGTGGGCTCGACCCACACCGCCTATGTGATGGAAACGCTGATCGACGAGATCGCGCGCGGCAGCGGCCAGGACCCGGTGGCCTACCGCATGACACAGTTCGGCAGCAAACATCCGCGCCACCGCGCGGCGCTGCAGCTCGCGGTGGATAAATCCGGCTACGGCAAACGCACGCTGGCGGCCGGGCGCGCCTGGGGCGTGGCGGTGCACGAGTCCTTCAACACCGTGGTGGCCTATGTGGTTGAAGCTTCGGTCAAGGACAAAACGCCGGTACTTCACGCCGTCACGGCGGGCGTGCACTGCAACCTGGCGATCAACCCGACCAGCATCGAAGCGCAAATCCAGGGCGCGGCGCTGATGGGTCTGTCCATGTGCCTGCCGGGTGCGGCGATCACGCTGAAAGACGGCGTGGTCGAGCAGAGCAACTTCGGCGACTACGCCGTGCCGCGCATCACCGACATGCCGGCGGTCGCCGTGTTCATCGTGCCCAGCGCCGACGCGCCGACCGGCCTGGGCGAACCCGGCCTGCCGCCGCTGGCGCCGGCCTTTGCCAATGCGCTGGCGCGCCTGACCGGCCAGGCGCTGCGTGAACTGCCCTTCAAGCTGGCCTGATGAACGCGATGCCGGAGGCGTCAGGCTTGCCCACGGTGCTGGTGCTGGCCTCCGGACGCGGTGAACGGTTCGCCGCGTCCGGTGGCCGGGTGCACAAGCTGCAGGCCCTGCTGGCCGGCAAGCCGGTGCTGCAGCACACGCTGGACGCGGTCATCGCCAGCGGCCTGCCCTGGCATCTTGAAGATGCGGGGCATCCCGGCATGGGTGACTCGATTGCCGCAGCGGTGCGCGCCACGGCGGGCGCAGCGGGCTGGCTGATTCTGCCGGCCGACCTGCCGCTGGTTCGCGGCGCTACCCTGCGCGCTGTGGCGGCGGCGCTGCGACAGCAGCCGGTGGCTGTTCCCATGTATCAGGGGGAACGCGGCCACCCGGTCGGGTTTTCTGCCGCCTGCCTGGACCGCTTGCTGGATTTAAAGGGAAATCAGGGCGCAGCCCCCGTGCTGCGTGCCTGTCAAGCTATCAATTCCGTAGCATTTTTGGCGCTGGATGATATCGGTATCGTCACCGATGTCGATACCGTCGAGGACCTGGCGCGCGCCGAGGCGCTGCTGGCCGCGCGCCGGGCCGCCTCAGCTTCCTGAAATGACGGCGCAAGCCAGCCGCGGACCGGCATTGCCGGTCGGCTGGGTTTTGTAGTCATCGGGGTCGCGGTGCACGATCAGGCCCTTGCCGACGATGTCGGTGATGCCGCTGCCCACCGCGATGGTGGACGACTCAAAGCTGAAGCGCGCCACCCCATTGGCATCGGCCTTCAGGCTGGGCAGATCGCCGGTGTGGTGCATGCCCATGGCGTGGCTGCCATGCG
The DNA here is from genome assembly GCA_946479075.1 of uncultured Polaromonas sp. The sequence goes on along the minus strand of CAMLDT010000048.1, from coordinate 17,013 downwards.
GCGCACCGGTCGGGTTGAAATGCCCGCCGGCACTCATGCCGTCACCGCTTGAGCAGTCGCCTTTTTCGTGCACATGAAAGCCGTGCTCCGTGTTGGGCTTGAGGCCGCGCACCTCGCCGCTGACCCGTACCGTGGCGCCGGACTGCACGAATGTGGCTGTGCCGCTGGTGCTGTTGCCGGTCGTGGGCTGCAACTGGGCGACGGCGCGTTGAGCGCCCGGGGGGCTGGCACAGGCCGTGAGCAGGGCAGTGGCCGCAGCCACCCATAGCAGTTTTGCGTCCATGGAATCTCCTTGTGAAAACAGCGTGAAAAGCCCGACTCTAGGCTGCGGCTCAGGGCGGCGAAGTAGGACAGGAGGCCAAGTTGAGCAGGCGGGCCAGCGCCGCGTCGGAAATCCCGTGGTGGCGCAGGCTCTCCAGGGTCTGGCGGGCGTAATCATGGGTGCTGCCATAACGTCCGCAGGCCGCCGAAAAAATCTCGCGGTAACGCGCTTCGCTGAGCTCGCCGGTGAAGTTGGGGCTGCGGCGCGACAGGGTAAAAGCCAGGGCCTGCACCGGCCCCTTGTCGGTGCTGCAGCGCAGGGAACGGGGGTCGTACACACCGGTCACCATTTCGCGCAGCCACAGCCGCGCCACCACTTCGGCAACCTCATGGCGGGGCACGCGGTACACCACGCCGTGGCAACTGCCGCCGGAGAGCAGCGCAAATACCAGGCCGGGGCATTCGGGTGTGCCGCGGTTGACGCGGCTCCACATCTTGAGTGCCCGGTGCCAGCCATGCACATGGGCGCGCCGCTGTTCGACGAAGTCGAAATCGGGCCGCCAGATCAGCGAGGCATAACCAAAGATCCACAGGTCTTCGCGGCCGCCCCACTGGTGCAGAAAGCGTTCCAGCATCGGCGCCGGATCGCGAAGGGCTTGAACGCCACTGTGCATGCCATGGGGGAGGGGGTTGTCCACCACTGGACTTTACAATGAGCCGCCGGTTTGTGCATGCCGCTTGTGCATGCGGCATCAGGCGCCGCAAACGTCGGGCCGTCCTTTTTTTATGGAGAGTCGCTGCATGTTTTCTGAGTCGGATGAGGGTCAGCAGGGCTGGGTGCTGGGATCGGTGATGAGCCTGGTGTTGCTGGTCGTGGCGCTGGTGATCGGGCTGGCCATCAGCCGCAGCCACCGGGCACAGGTCATGCCGATTCCCGTGCCGCCGCCTGCGCCTGCGGCGGCGCTGGCGCCGGCGGTGCCACCGGTTCCCGCTCCTGCACCGCTTGCCCCTGCGCCTGCGCCCGCTGCGTCCGCCGCGCTGGCAGCCCAGGCCGTGTCGGACGCTGCCAGCATCACGGTGGAATACGGCATCGTGAAGTTTTACTTTGCTTCCGGCAAGGCCGAACTCGCTGCGGGTGCGGCCGGGGCCCTGGTGGATGTGGTCAAGGGCGCGCGCGGCGGCAAAAAAGTGGTCATCTCGGGTTTTCATGACGCACAGGGCAGCCCTGCGCGCAATGCAGAACTGGCCCTGGAGCGCGCGCTGGCGGTGCGCAAGGCCTTGCTGGCCGCTGGTGTGCCTGAGCACCAGATCCGCCTTGAAAAACCCGCGCAGACGGCGGGCACCGGCAGCGATGCCGAGGCGCGCCGGGTAGAGATTGCCCTGCAATAAGCGGGTCTGCCGCGCCCTGAGGTAACCGCGCTGTACCCGTGGGTTTGCAGGGGTTTGCCAAGGCAGTAGGATGGACGAAGTCATAACGCTGCAAGGCAAAGTGACGGACGCCCCTCACGCACCGAGAAGAAATCACCCATGACCCTCCATCCCACCGTCGCCCAGGTCACCGAAAGAATCCAGAATCGCAGCCGCCCCACCCGCAGCGCCTACCTGCAGCGGCTCGACAGCACCGCCACCCGCGCCATCAGCGTGGACCGCATGGGCTGCGGCAACATTGCCCACGCCGTGGCCGGCATGCCGCTGGACGACCGCTTCAAGGTGGTGACCGAACGCGCGCCCAACATCGGCATCGTCACCGCCTACAACGACATGCTCTCGGCCCACACGCCGCTGCAGCCCTACCCCGACCTCATCAAGTGGGAGGCGCGCCTGCACGGTGCCACGGCGCAGGTCGCCGGTGGTGTGCCGGCGATGTGCGACGGCGTGACCCAGGGCACGACCGGCATGGAGTTGAGTCTTTTCAGCCGCGATGTGATTGCCATGGCCACGGCGGTGTCGCTGAGCCATGACATGTTCGACGCCGCGTTGATGCTGGGTGTGTGCGACAAGATCGTGCCCGGCCTGCTGATCGGTGCGCTGCATTTTGGCCACCTGCCCATGGTGTTTGTGCCGGCCGGGCCCATGCCCTCGGGCCTGCCAAACAAGGAAAAGGCCCGCGTGCGCGAACTGGCGGCGCAAGGCCTGGTCGGCCGCGACGGCCTGCTCGACGCCGAGCTCAAGAGTTACCACAGCCCCGGCACCTGCACGTTTTACGGCACGGCCAACAGCAACCAGATGCTGCTGGAAGCCATGGGACTGCATGTGCCTGGCACCGCCTTTGTGAATCCTGGTGGCGATCTGCGTGATGAACTCACGCGCGAGGCCGCGCGCACGGTGCTGGGCATCGTCAAATCGTCGAAACGGTTTTCGCCGATAGGACGTATCGTTGATGAAAAAGCCATCGTTAATGCGATGGTGGCGCTGCTGGCCACCGGCGGTTCCACCAACCACCTGATCCACTGGGTCGCGGTCGCGCATTCGGCCGGCATCCTGATCGACTGGAACGATTTTTCCGACCTGTCCGATGTGGTGCCCCTGCTCACGCATGTCTATCCGAACGGCAGCGCCGACGTGAACCAGTTCCAGGCGGCCGGCGGCACCGGTTATGTGATCCGCGAACTGCTGGATGCCGGCTTCATGCACGAGGACGTGCTGACGGTGCGCGCGGGCGGCATCCGCGAGTACACGCGTGAGCCGGCGATGGTTGACGGCAAGCTGGCCTGGCACGAGATGGGGGTGTCGAAGGACGAGGCCATCGTGCGCCCCGCGAGCGCGCCCTTCAGCCCCAGCGGCGGGCTCAAGCTGCTGCAGGGCAACCTGGGCCGCAGCGTGATCAAGGTCTCGGCTGTGCCTGACGACCGCCATGTGATTGAAGCCCCGGCGCGCGTCTTTGATTCTCAGGAGGCTCTGCACCTGGCTTTCCAGGCTGGCGAGCTGGAGCGCGACGTGATCTGTGTGGTGCGCTGGCAGGGTCCGCAGGCCAACGGCATGCCCGAACTGCACAAGCTCACGCCGCCGCTGGCGGTGCTGCAGGGCAAGGGTTTCAAGGTGGCGCTGGTCACCGACGGCCGCATGAGCGGCGCCTCCGGCAAGGTCCCGGCAGCCATCCATGTGTCGCCCGAGGCGGCCGCCGGCGGTCCCTTGGCGAAGGTGCGCGATGGTGATGTGATCCTGCTCGATTCGGTCACGGGCATGCTTGAAATCAAGGTGCCGCCTGCCGAGTGGGCTGCCCGCGAGGCCACGCTGATGCCCGATGCGCTGAGGGTGGCCAATGGGCTGGGCATGGGCCGCGAATTGTTTGCAGGCATGCGGCGCAATGCGCTGATGGCCGAGGAAGGAGCTTTGTCGTGGACCTGAAACTTGAAATCGCAGCGCCATTGACCGCCCTGCAGGTGATGCAGGACGCGGCGGTGATCCCGGTGATCGTGCTGACCGATGTGGCGCATGCCGTGCCGCTGGCGCGGGCGCTGGTGGCCGGAGGCATCCGCATGCTGGAGGTGACCTTGCGCACGCCGCAGGCGCTCGCCTGCATCGAGGCGATTGCCCGCGACGTGCCCGAGGCGGTGGTTGGCGCCGGCACTGCGCGCAGCGCAGCCGATGTGCAAGCCTGCGCCATGGCCGGTGCACGGTTTATCGTGAGTCCGGGTTATACCCATACGGTCGGCACCGCCTGCCGTGATGCGCACCTGCCACTGCTGCCCGGCGTGGCGACCGGCAGCGAGATCATGGCCGCGCAGGAGGATGGCTACACCGAACTCAAATTCTTTCCGGCGCTGCAGGCTGGGGGCCTGGCCATGCTCAAGGCCTGGAGCGGGCCGTTCGGTGATGTGCGGTTTTGCCCCACCGGCGGTATCACCGCCGCCAACGCGGCTGATTTTCTGGCGCTGGCCAACGTGGCTTGTGTCGGCGGCTCCTGGCTGGTGCCGGCGGATGCGCTGGCCAGCGGCGACTGGGCGCGGGTGACGGAGCTGGCGCGGCAGGCGGCCGGTCTTCGTGCCTAGCCGGGTTGATAAGAAAAAAGTGCCTCCAGCCCTTATCGGGCGGGCGTGAACAGCTATAAAAAAGTGAGTAGATGACGGCTAGGCGGGCGTGCTGCTCTGGTTCGGAATGCCCTCTATGGGCGCTTCATCCGTGCCGATCGTGGTTCGTGTGAAGGACTCCACCTGCTTGCGCGCCGCCTCGGGGTCGCGCAGCCAGTCGGTGTAGAAGCTGAAGGGGCATGCGGCCACGCCCTTGTCGCCGTCGCCCGAGTTGATCATGCCGGTGTAGCCGCGGTGCAGCAGCTTGAACAAGTGGTTCTCCGATTGCCCATTGCGGCGGAAGTCGCGGATCAGGTGTTTGGACAGGGCTGCGTACTGGATGCCCATGTCCTCCTCGCCGCATTCGCCCAGGGTCCGTCCGTCAAAGCCGATGATGGCCGAGTGGCCGAAGTAGGAATACACCCCGTCAAAGCCGGCCGCGTTGGCCACCGCCACATAGGTGTTGTTGGCAAAGGCCATGGCCTTGCTGATCAGGATCTGCTGCTCCTTGGCCGGGTACATATAACCCTGGCAGCGCACGATCAGTTCGGCGCCTTTCATCGCGCAGTCGCGCCAGATTTCCGGGTAGTTGCCGTCGTCGCAGATGATCAGGCTGACCTTCAGGCCCTTGGGCCCGTCGCTGACATAAGTGCAGTCGCCCGGGTACCAGCCTTCGATCGGCACCCAGGGCATGATCTTGCGGTACTTCTGCACGATCTCGCCCTGGTCGTTCATCAGGATCAGCGTGTTGTAGGGCGCCTTGTGCGGATGCTGTTCGTGGCGCTCACCGGTGATGGAGAACACCCCCCAGACTTTGGCCTCACGGCAGGCGGCGGCAAACACATCGGTCTCGGCGCCGGGAATGGTGGCAGCGGTTTCATACATCTCGCCCGCGTCGTACATGATGCCGTGGGTGCTGTACTCCGGGAAGATCACCAGGTCCAGGCCGGGCAGGCCCTTCTTCATGCCGACCACCATGCGCGCGATGTTGCGCACGTTGTCCATCACCTCGGCATGGGTGTGCAGGCGCGGCATCTTGTAGTTGACCACCGCCACGCCGACGGTGTCCTTGCTGCTGGAAATATCGCCGTGAACCATGTTGTGCTCCTCTAGTGGCTGATCATCCAGGGCCGCTTGCTGGGGAAAGCCTTGTTGCCGTTGGGGGCGGTCACCGTGGCGCCGCGTTTGCCCGTCGAACAACAACCGCAGCCGGCCGGATGTTTGAGCCGCGCGTAGCTGCCCGAGCTTTTCGGTTCGTGGCGTGCGCGCTCGTTGGTGGCCATGGCGCGGCGGGTGCCGCCCTCCATCAGGGCCAGCGCAGGTGCGCTGGCGATGATGCGCGGTGCCACGCCGCCGCAGGACGGGCAGGCCGCGTCCTGGTTGCGCATGGATACCGAGCGCAGTGCGTCGAAGCTGCCGCACTGCCCGCAGTGGTAGTCATAGGTCGGCATGGCGGGCCGCCTATTTCAGGTCGTGCGACAGCGGCATGTCGATCTTGCCGTCGATGTGCTTGATCGGACCCGCTGCGTTGGGGTTGATGTCGAAGTCGAAAATCTGCGTGGGAAGCCACAGCGTGGCGCAGGCGTTGGGCACATCGACCACACCGCTGATGTGGCCCTGCACCGGCGCCGTGCCGAGGATGGAATAGGCCTGGGCGCCCGAGTAGCCGAACTTCTTGAGGTACTCGATGGCGTTCAGGCAGGCCTGGCGGTAGGCCACGTTGACGTCGAGGTAATACTGCTTGCCGGCCTCGTCGACCGAGATGCCTTCGAAGATCAGGTAGTCGTTGTAGGCCGGCGTGATGACGCTGGGCTTGAAGATCGGGTTCTTGATGCCGTACTTGGCCATGCCGCCCTTGATCAGCGTGACCTTCATGTGCACCCAGCCGGCCATCTCGATGGCACCGCAAAAAGTGATTTCGCCGTCGCCCTGGCTGAAGTGCAGGTCACCGACCGACAGGCCGGCGCCGTCCACATAGACCGGGAAAAACACCTTGGAGCCGCGCGACAAGTCCTTGATGTCGCAGTTGCCGCCGTGCTCGCGCGGCGGCACGGTGCGTGCGCCTTCGGCGGCCGCCTTGGCTTTGGCCTCGCCCTTCATCTTGCCCATGTGGGCGGTGCCGGGGGAGGGCGGATTCGCCAGGCCACCGGTCGGGTTGGTGTCGATCAGTTGCTGCTCGCGTTCGTTCCACAGGTCCAGCATCTTTTTATCGGGCAGGCAGCCAATCAGGCCGGGGTGGATCAGGCCGGCGAAGTTGACGCCGGGAATGTGGCGCGAGCTGGTGAACATGCCCTTGAAGTCCCAGATCGACTTCTGCGCCTCAGGGAAATGTTCGGTCAGGAAACCGCCGCCATTTTTCTTGGAGAAAAAGCCGTTGAAGCCCCACAGGCTATCCGGCTTGGCGCCGATGTCCAGCAGGTCCACCACCAGCAGGTCGCCGGGTTCGGCGCCCTTGACGCCGACCGGGCCCGACAGGTAGTGCACCGTCGTCAGGTCGATGTCGCGCACATCGTCGGCGCTGTCGTTGTTCTTGATGAAGCCACCGGTCCAGTCAAAGGTTTCCAGGATGAAGTCGTCGCCCGGGTTGACCCAGCAGGCCATGGGGATGTCCGGGTGCCAGCGGTTGTGGATGTTCTCGTTTTCGGTGGGGGACTTGCTCAGGTCAACCTTGATCAGGGTATCGGTCATGCTCTTGCTCCTGGAGGGGTGGTGATAAAGACGGAATTCAGACGGAAAGAAACTGCTTGATGCGCGCGGTGTCGGTGGCGGCGCGTGTGCTTTCGTGCACCAGCTGCCCGCCTTCGATGACGAAGAGGCGGTCCGCCACGTCCATCGCAAAACTCAGCACCTGCTCCGACACGATGATGGTGATCTCGCGCATCTTGCGGATCTCGTTGAGCGCCCGCGCGATGTCCTTGATGATGGACGGCTGGATACCTTCGGTCGGCTCATCGAGCAGCAGCACCTTGGGGTTGGTCACCAGCGCGCGCGCAATCGCGAGCTGCTGCTGCTGGCCGCCCGACAGGTTGCCACCCTTGCGGCCGCGCATGTCGAACAGCACCGGGAACAGCGCGTAAATTTCTTCGGGCACCTGTTTGTGGCGCACGTTCTCCAGCCCGGTCTGGATGTTTTCCAGCACCGTCAGGGTCGGGAAAATCATGCGGCCCTGGGGCACATAGGCCACACCCTTGGCCACGCGCCGGTAACTCTCGTCTTTCGAGATGTCCTGGCCGTCCACTTCGATGGTCCCTGACTTGAGCGGCAGGATGCCGATCAGCGACTTGAACAAGGTGGTCTTGCCCATGCCGTTGCGACCCATGATGGCGACGGTCTCGTTTTTCTTGGCAGAAAAGCTGATGCCGTGCAGCGCTTCGCTCTGGCCATAGCTGACATGGAGGTTGTTGACGTTGAGCATGGTGTTCTCCTTGGTGCTGCGGCTTAATGGCCCAGGTACACGTCGATCACGCGCGGATCGGCCTGCACTTTCTCCATCGATCCCTCGGCCAGGATCTTTCCCTGGTGCATGACGGTCACCTTGTCGGCGATGCGCTTGACGAACTCCATGTCGTGTTCGATGACGATCATGGCGCGGCCCTTGCAGATGCGCTGCAGCAGCTCGGCCGTCAGTTCGCGCTCACGCACGCTCATGCCGGCAATCGGCTCGTCCAGCATCAGCAGTTCGGGGTCCTGCATTAGCAACATGCCGATCTCCAGCCATTGCTTCTGCCCGTGCGACAGCAGGCCGGCCTCGGTGTCGAGCTGGGTTTCCAGCCCGATCTCGGCGGCCACTGCCTGAACCTGGGCCTTCACCTCCTCGCTGCGCTTGAAGAACAGCGCCCCGAACACGCCGCGCCCGCGCGGGAAGGACACCTCCAGGTTCTGGAACACGCTGAGGTTTTCGTAGATCGACGGCGTCTGGAACTTGCGGCCTATGCCCGACCGCACGATCTGGTACTCGGGCAGCCGGGTCATCTCTTCGTTCTTGAACTTGATGCGGCCGGCACTGGCGCGGGTCTTGCCGCAGATCAGGTCCAGCAGGGTGGTCTTGCCGGCACCGTTGGGGCCGATGATCACGCGCAGCTCGTTCTGGTCCACGTACAGGTTCAGGCTGTCGATGGCCTTGAAACCGTCGAAGGACACGGTGAGGTCTTCCACCGCGAGGACAAAATCAGTGTTGCTCATGTTTGTGCTCCCGGTTTTATGTTTGCTGGCCACTCAGGCCGGCGGGCAGGGTGGGCGATTCGCTGCTGGCCGCGGGAGCCGCAGCGGCAGCGGCGGCCGCTGGCGCCGACGGCGGGGCGCTTGCCGGCGCCTTGTTGTTGGCCAGGCGTTTTGCCAGCCAGGGCTTGACGCGGTTGTTGTAGACGCCGGCCAGACCGTCGGGAAAGGCCAGCACCACGCCCAGGAACATGCCGGCCATCAGGAACAGCCAGAGGTCGGGGAAACTTTCCGAGAAATAGGTTTTGCCGAAATTGACCAGCAGCGCGCCGTACACCGCGCCGACCAGCGACATGCGCCCGCCGACCGCTGCAAAAATCACCATCTCGATGGAAGGCACGATGCCGACCAGCGAGGGGGACATGAAACCCACCTGCAGGGTGAACATGGCGCCGCCCACGGCCGACAGCAGGGCCGCCAGGCAAAAGGCAAAGATGCGGAACAAGGCAACGTCGTAGCCGGAAAAACGCACACGGTCTTCCTTGTCGCGCATGGCCAGCAGCAAGGTGCCGAGCTTGCTGCGCTGTATCCAGGCGCACAGCACGATGGCGCCCAGCAGCAGGCCGCTGGTCAGGAAGTAGAGGATGTATTTGGCGTTGTCGGTGCGGGTGTCCCAGCCCATCAGGGTCTTGAGGTCGGTCATGCCGTTGACGCCGCCGGTGTAACCCTGTTGGCCGATGATCAGCACCGTCAGGATCAGCGCCACCGCCTGCGTGATGATCGCGAAATAAACGCCGCCCACGCGCCGCTTGAACATCGCATATCCGATGATGAAGGCCAGCAGCGTCGGCACCACCAGGATCAGCAGCACGGTCAGTGGAAAGGACTGGAACGGTGTCCACCAGACGGGCAGCGCGGTGATCTGGTTCCAGTCCATGAAGTCGGGGATGCCGGGTGTGGACTGGATCTTGGTGGTGATGGGGTCGCTGGCTTCGAGTTTGAGGAACATCGCCATGCCGTAGCCGCCCAGGCCGAAAAACACGCCCTGGCCCAGGCTCAGCACACCGCCGTAACCCCAGAGCATCACCAGGCCCAGCGCGACAAAGGCGTAGCTCAGGTACTTGCCTACCAGGTTCAGGCGGAACAGGTCCAGGGCCAGCGGAAAGACCACCAGCAGGATCACGGCGAGCAGCAACACACTGCCCATGCTGTTGCGTTCTATCCAGTGCTTGATGCGGTTCATGAAAAACTCCGGTTGTCTGGGGGTGCGGTAAAAGGTGGCCGGACGTTTAACGACGGACCTTGGAGGCGAACAGGCCTTGCGGGCGCAGCATCAGGATGGTCACGATGGCCATCAGGGTCAGCACCTTGGCCATGGAGCCGGTCATGAAAAACTCGGCAATCGACTGGGTTTGCGCAATGCCGAAAGCCGAGACCACAGTGCCCAGCAGGCTGGCCGCGCCGCCGAAGGTGACGACCAGGAAGGCATCGACGATGTAGAGCGATCCGCTGGTCGGGCCGGTCGAGCCGATGGTGGTGAAGGCGGCACCCGCCACACCGGCAATGCCGCAACCGATGGCAAAGGTCAGGCGGTCGGTCTTTTTGGTGTTGATGCCGGTGGCGTTGGCCATCACGCGGTTGGCGACAGTGGCGCGCACCCGCAGGCCCCAGCGCGACTTGTGCAGGGCAATCAGCACACCGCAGGTGACCACCAGCGTCAGCGCCATCACGAACATGCCGTTGATCGGGATGTCCAGGCCTTCGGCCGGCGCCCAGGAACCCATCAGCCAGTCCGGCAGCGTCGGGCTGACTTCCTTGGCACCGAAAGTGGTGCGGAAGATCTGCTGCATGCCCAGCGACAGGCCCCAGGTCGCCAGCAGCGTGTCCAGCGGGCGTTTGTAGAGGTGGCGGATGAACGCCCATTCGGCCAGCCAGCCGGCGGCAAAGGCGAACAGGAAGGCGAAGGCGATGGCAAACGGGAAATAGGCCTGCACGAAACCCGGTGCGTAGGTCTCTGACAGGTGGGAAAACAGGTAGATGGTGTAGGCACCGATGGTCATGAACTCGCCATGCGCCATGTTGATGACACCCATTTGCCCGAAGATGATGGCCAGTCCCAGACCCATGAGCAGCAGCACGGAAAACAGGCTCAGGCCGGCGAAGCCTTGCATCAGGCCGATGTTGAGCATTTCGGAAAGGGTCATGGCGGACTCCGGAGCGGACGGTGAAAGGATGCGGACGTGCAGGCTCGAATGCCCCTGCCGGCTCGCCCCGCAAAAGGCAGGGCGAACCGGCAGGAGCGCTCGTTTACTGGTAACCCTTGGGGAAAGGATTCGGCTCGATCAGCGCGGGGGACTCGGCCACCACCTTGAACTGGCCGTCGGTTTGCGCCATGCCGATGCGGGCCTTGCTCCACAGGTGATGGTTCTCGTGGATCTTCACGTAACCTTCAGGCGCGGTTTTCAGCTCGATGCCGGCTGAAGCGGCGGCGATCTTGTCCACGTCGAAGCTGCCGGCTTTTTCGACCGCGGCTTTCCACAACCAGGGGCCGAGGTAACCGGCCTGGGTCACGTCGCCGATCACCGCGTCCTTGCCGTACTTGGCCTTGAAGGCCGAGACAAAAGCCTTGTTGTTCGGGTTGTCCAGCGACTGGAAATACTTCATGGAGGCATAGAAGCCGTTCATGTTTTCACCGCCAATGCCCAGCACCTCGTCTTCGGTCACCGAGATGGTCAGCAGGAACTGCTTGGCCGCCGTCACGCCGGCGGCCTTGAGCTGCTTGTAGAAGGCGACGTTGGAGCCGCCAACCACGGCGATGAAGATGCAGTCCGGCTTGGCCACCTTGATCTTGTTGATCAGCGAGTTGAAGTTGGTGTGGCCCAGCGGGTAGTACTCTTCACCGACGACCTTGCTGCCGCTCAGATGGCCTTCGATGTGTTTGCGGCCGATCTTCATGGACGTGCGCGGCCAGATGTAGTCGGAGCCGACCAGGAAGAAGGTCTTGGCCTTCTTCTCTTTTGAGGCCCAGTCCAGGCCGAACAGGATCTGCTGCGTGGCTTCCTGGCCGGTGTAGATCACGTTTTTGCTCTGCTCCAGACCTTCGTAAAAGGTCGGGTAGTAGAGCATGCCGTTTTCCTTTTCGAAGATGGGCAACACGGCCTTGCGCGAGGCCGAGGTCCAGCAGCCGAAGACGGCCGCAACCTTGTCGTTGACCAGCAGCTTCTTGGATTTTTCGGCAAAGGTCGGCCAGTCCGAGGCGCCGTCTTCCTTGATCACCTTGATCTTGCGGCCCAGCACACCGCCTGCTGCATTGATCTGGTCAATGGCGAGTTGCTCGGCCTGGATGGAGCCGGTTTCAGAAATCGCCATGGTGCCGGTGGCCGAGTGCAACTGGCCCACGGTGACTTCGGTGTCGGTCACGGCCAGCTTGGTGGTGTTGACCTTGGCGGTGGGAAAGGCTTGCGCCTGCGCCCAGCCGGGCAGACCGGCCAGCGGCAGGGCAGCGGCCATGCCCTGCACAAGTCGCCTGCGGTTGATGAGGGAAGGCGGGGAAGATGGATCGCGGTCGTCGTTGGACATGCTGGGCTCCTGCGGTTGATGAAAAGGTGAAAGAAAAAGGTCCGGTTGCTGAGACGGATCATCTGCACAAGCCCGCGCAGTCCCTATACGTCAATCAACGTAGGCCGGTGTCTTGAGTGCATGCACCAGATGCGGGCACACTTCTTGCGCACCTGTTCGGGCACCTTGCTGCGGTGTTTCAGCAAGCCCTTCGACGGAGACCGTCTTGACCATTGCCACACAAAAAATATTCCGCATACGCCGCGAATACAACGCCTGGGTGGCCGACGAGTCCATCGAGGATTACGCGTTGCGCTATACCTCGCGCAGTTTTCGCAAGTGGTCGGAATGGCGCGTCGGCAATACCGCTTTTGGTGCGGTGTCCTTTCTGGCGCTGGAGGCCATAGGTGGCGCGATTGCGCTGAACTACGGCTTCACCAACGCGCTGTGGGCCATCATCGTGGTGGGGCTCATCACCTTTCTCACCGGCCTGCCCATCAGTTATTACGCCGCGCGTTACGGCGTGGACATGGACCTGCTGACGCGCGGCGCCGGCTTTGGTTACCTCGGCTCCACCATCACCTCGCTGATCTACGCGAGTTTCACCTTCATCTTTTTTGCGCTGGAGGCGGCCATCATGGCGCTGGCGCTGCAGATGTACCTGGATATCCCGATTGCCTGGTGTTACGTGATCAGTGCCGTGGTGATCGTGCCCCTGGTGGTGCGCGGCATCACGCTGATCTCGCGGCTGCAGATGTGGACGCAGCCCCTGTGGGGCGTGCTGCTCTTGCTGCCCTACCTGGCGGTGCTCTGGAAAAATCCGCAGGCCTTTGCCGATTTCACCGGCTTGGCCGGCCACACCTCGGGCAGCAGCGAATTTGACCCGCTGATGTTTGGTGCTGCGGCCACCGTGGCCTTCTCGCTGGTGGTGCAGATCGGCGAGCAGGTGGACTTTTTGCGCTTTCTCCCCGAGAAAACCCATGCCAACCGCAAACGCTGGTGGGCCGCGGTGCTGATGGCTGGCCCGGGCTGGATCGTGCTGGGCATGCTCAAGATGCTGGGTGGCGCCTTCCTGGCCTTCTTGGTGCTGCAGCATGAATTGCCGGCGTCCAGGGCGGTGGAGCCGACGCAGATGTACCTGGCCGGCTTTGCCTATGTGTTCACCGACCCGGCCTGGGTGCTGGCCGCCACCGTGGTGTTTGTGGTCGTTTCGCAGCTCAAGATCAACCTGACCAATGCCTATGCCGGCTCGCTCGCCTGGTCCAATTTTTTTGCGCGCCTGACCCACAGCCACCCGGGACGCGTGGTCTGGCTGGTGTTCAACGTCACGATTGCCCTGTTGCTGATGACGCTGGGCGTGTTCTCGGCGCTGGAGAAGGTGCTGGGCCTGTACGGCAATGTGGCGATTGCCTGGGTTGGCGCGCTGGTCGCCGACCTGGTCATCAACAAGCCGCTGGGCCTGAGTCCCAAAGGCATCGAGTTCAAGCGTGCACACCTCTACGACGTCAACCCGGTGGGCCTGGGCGCGATGCTGCTGGCCGCGGTGGTGTCCGTGGTCGCCTACACCGGCGCGCTGGGGCCGCGGGCCGAGGCGTTTTCACCCTTCATCGCGCTGGGCATGGCCTTGCTGCTGTCGCCGCTTCTGGCCTGGCTGACGAAGGGCCGCTATTACATCGCGCGCAAGCCCGAACCCATGGGCGCGCCCGGCCAGATGGTGCGTTGCCACGTTTGTGAAAACGCCTTTGAGGCGGAAGACATGGCCAGCTGCCCGGCCTACGGTGCGCCTATCTGCTCGTTGTGCTGCACGCTGGAGTCGCGCTGCCACGACCGTTGCAAGACGCGGTCTCGCGCGGCCGAGCAGGCCGAGCAGTTGCTGCACGCACTGTTGCCGAGCGCGCTGTCGAGCCGGGTCAACTTTCGCGTCGGGCATTACATGGTGGTGACCCTGTCGCTGTGTGCGTTGCTGGCCACGGTCATGGGCATGGTTTACACGCAGGAAACCGTCCTGCCGCTGTCCATCGATCCTGCGGACATGCTCCGCTCGGCCTTCGTGAAGGTGTTTGCCATGCTGCTGCTGGTCATTGCGGTATGCAGCTGGTGGGTGGTGCTGGGCAGCGAGAGCCGGCGCATGGCGCAGGACGAGTCGAACCGGCAGAACCAGCTGCTGTCGCGCGAGATCGAGGCGCACCAGCGCACCGACGAGGCACTGCAGACCGCCAAGGAGCTGGCCGAGTCGGCGAACCAGGCCAAGACCCGTTATGTGGCCGGCATGACGCACGAGCTTCGCACGCCGCTCAACAGCATCCTCGGCTATTCGCAGATTCTGCTCAAAAGCGAGGCGCTGGCAAACATGCCGCGTGAAGCAGTGCAGACCATCCAGCGCAGCGGCGAACACCTGCTGCAACTGGTGGATGGCCTGCTGGACCTGGCGCGCATCGAGGCCGGCCGCCTGCGGCTGGAGCCGATACCCGTGCCGCTGCCCGACTTTCTGGAAGGGCTGGTCAGCATGGTGCGGCCCCAGGCCGAGGCCAAGGGGGTGGACTTTTTCTACACCCACAGTGGCCGCATGCCGGCCTGGGTGCAGGCCGATGCCAAACGCCTGCGCCAGATCATCATTAACCTGCTGAGCAACGCGGTGCGTTTCACCGACACCGGCAGCGTGACGCTGCATGTGGACTGCCGGCGCGAGGTGATCCGCTTCGAAGTGGTGGACACCGGCATCGGCATCGCGCCGCAGGACCAGCAGCGCATCTTCCTGCCGTTCGAGCGCGGCGCGGCCGGCCGGCGCCGTGGTGACCCGGGCACCGGGCTGGGCCTGACCATCACCGGACTGCTGACGGCGCTGATGGGCGGCGATCTGTCGCTGCAAAGCGAGCCCGACAAGGGCAGCACCTTCGGCGTGCGCCTGTACCTGCGTGAAATCGACGACCCCGGTCCGCTGGCCGACCCCCCGCACCAGATCGCCGGCTTCTTCGGCAAGCGCCGTACTTTGCTGGTGGTGGACGACCAGCCGGTGCAGCGCCAGATGTTGGCCGGCATGCTGACGCCGCTGGGCTTTGACGTCAAGGAGGCGGCCAGTGGCCTCGAATGCATCGACAGCCTGAAGGACCAGATGCCCGACGCCATCCTGCTCGACATCAGCATGGACGACATGGATGGCTGGCAGACTGCCACGCAGATTCGCCGCCACGGGTATCTCCATGTGCCCATCATTGTGGTGTCCGCCAACGTGTTCGAGAACCAGACCTCGCGATTGAAAGCGGCCGGCTGCCAGGCCTTTGTCGGCAAGCCGGTGCTCGAATCAGAATTGATGGACGCGCTGCAGCGCCATCTGGGCCTGGAGTGGGTGACTTCGGTGGTGTCGCCGGCGCTGCCTCCGCCGGCGTCTGCCGGTGACATCCTCCAGCTGCCGGAAGATGCGCGCGCCGGCCTGATCCGGCTGGTGCATCTGGGCCACGTGCATGGGCTGCACCGTTTGCTGGACCGTATCACCGAGGACGACCCGGCGCTGGCTGCGAGTTGCCAGCGGCTGCGCGGTTATGTCAGCCGCTGCGAGCTCGAATTGCTGCTCGACGATCTGATGGAGGGCGGTTATGCCTGAACTCATGGAGCATCCCGACGACCAGCGCCCGGTGGTGCTGGTGGTGGACGACGCACCGAGCAGCCTCGGCATGTTGTGCGACACGCTGGAAGCCGAGGGCTACACCGTGCTGGTCGCTCGTGACGGCGATGCCGCCCTGCAGCGGCTGGAGCTGGTGGCGCCTGACGCCATCCTGCTCGATGCCGTTATGCCCGGCCTGTCGGGCTTCGAGACCTGCCGGCGGATCAAGGCGAACCCCGGGCTCGCGCACATCCCGGTGATTTTCATGACCGGCCTGTCGGAAACGCCGCATGTGCTCGAAGGGTTCGCCTGCGGCGGCGTGGACTATGTGGTCAAGCCCTTGCGCGCCCAGGAGGTGGTGGCACGTCTGCACACCCACACGCGCAATGCCCGCATGACGCGGCTGGCGCGCGAGGCGGTGGACGTGGCGGGTTTTGGCGTGTTGCTGGTCGATCCCCGCGGCCGCATGGCCTGGCGTTCGCCGCAGGCTGCGCTCTGGCTGCAGAACCGGGAAGGTGACGCGGAAGAAGGGCGGCTGCCCGAGGCCATTCACGCGGCGCTGGACGGCGGCAACAGCCAGGTGTTTCTCAGCCCGGCCGGTGTGCACCTCTCGGCGCGCAACATGGGCCGGGTCGGCATGGGGGAAACCATGCTGCTGCTGGAAGAACGCAGCGCCAATGCCGCCGCGCCCTCACGCCTGGCCAGCGCTGCGCTGACCCCGCGTGAAACCGAGGTCCTGTCCTGGCTGGCCAAGGGCAAGACCAACCGCGACATTGGCGACATTCTGGGCATGAGCCACCGCACCGTGAACAAACACCTGGAGCACATCTTCGAGAAGCTGGGCGTGGAAACCCGGGCGGCGGCGGCGGCGCTGGCGACCGGGCACATGTTCTGAAACGCAGGGCGTTGCAGCATGCTGGGGCGGCTCAGGCTCGATTTTTATGAGTCAAATCGGGCTCTGGCCCTTGTCTGGTGTGCGCAGCCAGCTATCAAAACAGGAGCGTCTGCGAGCTGAGGTGAGCTGACAGGCGGCTTGCCTACAATCGACGCAAACTGAGGGACCCTCCGACATGAGCATCAAAAGCGACAAATGGATACGCCGCATGGCCGAGACCACCGGCATGATCGAACCCTTCGAGCCGGGGCAGATCCGCGAAAGCGAAGGCAAGAAGATCATCAGCTACGGCACCAGCAGCTACGGTTACGACATCCGCTGTGCGCCCGAGTTCAAGGTCTTCACCAACATCCACAGTACGGTGGTGGACCCCAAGAACTTTGATGAAAAAAGTTTTGTCGATTTCCACGGCGACAGCTGCATCATCCCGCCCAACAGCTTCGCGCTGGCACGCACGGTCGAGTACTTCCGCATCCCGCGCAACGTGCTGACCATCTGCCTGGGCAAAAGCACCTATGCGCGCTGCGGCA
>CAMLDT010000047.1 GCA_946479075.1 uncultured Polaromonas sp. | reverse complement strand
AGCCGGGACGGGCGCATGATTGACGGCAAACCATGCCCTTAGGAACCCTCGACAGAACCCCGCCGCCCTTTTTCAAGCAGGGGCCTTCGGCCTTGTCCAAGCTGATGTTTTTCAGCGCGCTGGCCCTGTTCCTGATGGTGGCCGACATGCGCTTCAAGGTCACGCAGCCGATCCGCGCCGCGCTGGCCACTGCCCTGTATCCGGTGCAATGGCTGGCGCTGCAACCGGTGCGTGCGGTGCAAAACGGCGGGGGCTACTTCACCGCACTGAGCCAGGCCAAAGCCGACGAGGAAGCCGCGCGCAGAAAACTCGCGCTGCTGTCGCTCAGGGCCAGCCAGGTGGAGCAGCTGGCGCAGGAAAACGCGCGCCTGCGCAAGCTCCTGGATCTGCGTGAGCAAAAGGCGCTCAACGGGGTGGCCGCCGAAGTGCTGTACGACGCGCCCGATCCCTATACCCGCAAGATCATCATCGACAAGGGACTGGCGCAGGGCATCGAGCTGGCCTCGCCGGTCGTGGACGAATCGGGCGTGCTGGGCCAGGTGACACGCGTGCACCCCCTGGTCAGCGAGGTCACGCTGGTCATTGACCGCGAACTGGCGATTCCGGTGCTCAATGCGCGCACGGGGGCCCGCAGCGTCGCTTACGGGGAACCGACCACGTCCGGCGGTGGCCTGGAACTGCGCTTCATGGGCAGCAATTCGGATGTCCAGCAAGGGGATTTGCTGACCACCAGCGGCGTGGATGGCGTCTATCCGCCGGGCCTGCCGGTCGCTAAAATTGACCGCATCGAGCGCCGCGCCGAGTCGGCTTTTGCCCGCATCTACTGCACGCCGCAGGCCCAGGTGGGGGCGGCGCTTCATGTGATGGTCATCAAGCCGGTGTCGGGGCAGATCCCGCCCCGGCCAGCCGATGAGCCCGGTGCCCCGCCGCCGGCATCCGCCAAAAAAGGAGGCAATCCATGATCATGCCCTCGGGCCAGCAGTTGCTGTTGCCGGCCAACCCGGTTTTCATCTGGACCAGCCTGATCGTGGCGCTGCTGCTGGACATGCTGCCGCTGGGTCGCGTGCCCTGGATGCCCGATTTTCTCGCGCTGGTGCTGGTGTTCTGGAACGTCCACCAGCCACAGCGCGTGGGCATCGGCCTGGCCTTCATGTTTGGCCTGGCGATGGATGTGCACCAGTCCGCGTTGCTCGGCCAGCATGCCCTCGCCTACACGGCCCTGAGTTTTTTCGCCACCATGATCCATCGCCGCCTGCTCTGGTTCACGGTGCCTTCGCAGGCACTGCAGGTGCTGCCGCTGTTTGCCGTGGCGCACGGCGTCGAGATCATCATCCGGATGAGCGTCGGCGGCATATTCCCCGGCTGGACGCTGCTGCTGGCGCCACTGGGCGAGTCGCTGCTGTGGCCGGTGGTCAGCGTGATGCTGCTGGCACCGCAGCGCCGGGCCCCCAATCCGGACGAAAACCGGCCACTGTGAATATGGCCCCCACGCGTTTCACTGCGTGTCATGCGCAGCACCCCGGGGGGGCCACTGCGCCTGCGGCCGGGCAGGGCCCGTTCCGCAGCCCTTGCTTGAAGAGGGAGGGAAGTTCAACTCCGGTTCGGGCACTTTTGGCCAGGAAGCGGGTCGGACCGGGATGACTGAACTCCGGGACGTTGAAGCCGACTTGTCGCGTTTTCGCGCGCGGGTGCTGGTGGTGGGCCTGGTGATCCTGCTGGCGTTCTCGCTGGTGGTCGCCCGGCTGGTTTATCTGCAGGTGGTGCGGCACGACGACCTGAACGCCCAGGCCGAGAGCAACCGCACTGCCGTGGTTCCCATCGTGCCGAACCGCGGCCTGATCCTGGACCGCAACGGCGTGGTGCTGGCGACCAATTATTCGGCTTACACGCTGGAGATCACCCCGTCCAAAATCGATGATCTCGACCAGACCATCGAGGCGCTCGGGCACCTCGTCGAAATCACCCCCCGGGACAAACGCCGCTTCAAGAAATTGCGCGAAGAGTCCCGCAATTTTGAATCCCTGCCGATACGCACCCGTCTCAGCGACGAGGAAGTGGCCCGGTTTGCGGCCCAGCGTTTCCGGTTTCCGGGGGTGGACATCAAGGCTCGGTTGTTTCGCAGCTACCCCTACGGCGAACTGGCCAGCCATGTGGTGGGTTATATCGGCCGCATCAACCAGAACGAAAAAGAACGGATTGAGGAAAACGACGAGGAAGGCAACTACCGCGGCACCGACTACATCGGCAAACTCGGGGTCGAGCAGAGCTTCGAGCAGCAGCTGCACGGCAACACCGGCGTGGAGCAGGTGGAGACCTCGGCCGGTGGCCGGGCCGTGCGCAAGTTGACCAGCAGCCCGGCCACACCGGGCGACACCGTCATCCTTTCCATCGACATCCAGCTGCAAAAACTGGTGGAAGACCTGTTCGGCGAACGCCGGGGCGCACTTGTGGCGCTGGACCCGCGCACCGGCGAGGTGCTGGCTTTTGTCAGCAAACCGACCTTTGATCCCAACCTGTTTGTCGACGGCATCGACAGCGAAAGCTGGCAGGCGCTGAACGAATCGATCAACAAGCCGCTGCTGAACCGGGCGCTGCGCGGCACCTATCCGCCCGGCTCCACCTACAAACCCTTCATGGCGCTGGCGGCGCTGGAATCCGGCAAGCGGCAACCCAACAACATCATCAATGACACCGGTTCCTGGACGTTCGGCGGGCACCAGTTCCGCAGCCACGGATCGGCGCTCGGGCCGGTGGACATGTACCAGAGCATCGTCAAGTCCAGCAATGTCTACTATTACTCACTGGCCAACGATCTCGGCGTGGATGCCATGCATGACTTCATGAAGCCGCTGGGCTTCGGGCAGCTGACCGGTATCGACATCCACGGCGAGGTTCGCGGTGTGCTGCCCAGCCAGGCCTGGAAGCGCAGTGCCTATAAAAAGGCAGAGCAGCAGAAATGGTATCCCGGAGAAACCATTTCGCTCGGCATTGGCCAAGGCTACAACACCTTCACGATGCTGCAGCTGGCCCAGGCCACCGCCGCGCTGGCCAACAACGGCATCAAGCACCGGCCGCGGCTGGTGATCGCAACCCAGGACTCCATGACGCGGGCCACCCACCCGGTGGCAGCCGATCCGCCGGAAAACCTCGGCTACAAGCCGGAAAACGTGGCAGTGGTCCGCAAGGCGCTGATCGGCGTGACACAGGAAGGCACTTCTGCGCGGGTGTTTTCCGGCGCGGCTTATCTCAGTGCCGGCAAGACCGGCACGGCCCAGGCGGTCACCATCGGCCAGAAAGACAAATACAACAGCGCCAAGCTGGAGGAGCACCAGCGCGATCACGCGGTTTACATGGCCTTCGCGCCCGCCGAGCAGCCGAAAATTGCCCTGGCCGTGATTGTGGAAAACGCTGGCTGGGGAGCCGGCGTGGCGGCGCCGATTGCGCGGCGCGTGTTCGACTATGTCCTGCTGGGCCAGTACCCGAGCGAGGAAGACATGCTCGCAGTGCAAAAAGGGCTGGCCGCAGCGCCCATCGGCAAGCCGCGCCAGGCGGCCGACATGGCCGGCCTGCTGGCGGCCAGTGCCGCATCGGCCGGACCGGTGAGCGCGGCGGCAGCCCAGGCCAGGGCTGCCAAGGCGGCAGCGCTGACCGAGGCCGTGGCCAAACTGATCCCCAGTACGTCCGCCGTCGAAGCCAACGCGGATTAGGCCTTCGCGGGCGCTACTTCAGGAAAGCGTCAAACCCGGTCTTCAGGATCAGGGCACTCACCACCACGATAAACACGATGCGCACAAAACCTGCGCCGTGTTTGAGCGCCAGGCGGGTGCCGAGCACGCTGCCCATCACATTGGCCACGGCCATGGTCAGCGCAAAATGCCACCAGACATGGCCTTTCAGGGCGAACAGCAGCAGGGCGGCCAGGTTGGTGGAGGTGTTGAGCAGCTTGGCCGATGCCGAGGCGTTCAGAAAATCGTAGCCCAACCAGCGCACAAACAAAAAGACAAAAAAGCTGCCGGTGCCCGGGCCGAAAAACCCGTCGTAAAAGCCAAGCACCAGCCCGATGCAGCAGGCGGCAGCCGTCTCCGCATGACCACTGAATCGCGGCGCATGGTGGCGGCCGAGCTCTTTTTTCAGCAAGGTGTACAGCAGCACAGCCATCAGCACAAACGGCAGGGCCTTGCGCAAAAATCCCGGTGAAATGACCGTGACCAGCCAGGCGCCGGCCAAAGAGCCGGCAAAGCCTGCGGCGGCGGCTGGCAGGAGGGCCGCCCAGCGCATATCGACGCGGCGGGCATATTGCGCAGTGGCCACCGCCGTGCCCCACACCGATGCCCCCTTGTTCACGCCGAACAGCGTGGCGGGGTGGGTGGTGGGAAAGACGGCAAAAAGCGCGGGGACCAGGATCAGCCCGCCGCCGCCGACGATGGAGTCCACAAAGCCAGCCAGCAGCGAGGCCAGCGTCACGATCAAAAGTTCCATGGCCGGATTGTCTCATCGGACCTTTGCGGGGCCGTCGCCGCAAGCGGGAAAAGCCGCCTGCGTGCACCGAAGCAGGGACGCAACAGGCAAAAAAAAGCACCAGGCAAGCCCGGCGCTTTGTAAAAAAACATCCCGGAGGACGTCAATGCTGTTCTAGTTGATCGGTTTGTCTCCTCGGCCCCTTTGCGAGCCTTGGGCTCGTCTGCAGGTCACTCAATGTAGGCCGCGCACCCCGTTAGTGCATCGGGAGTTTCCCTGCCTTGCGACACCCCTTCCCCGGTGGCGCAAGCCCCGCTGGGCATTGGCATGACTTATGCCTGTTGTTACCAGTTGTTGAGAAATTCGCACAAAAACGGGAATCACCATGGATTACTTGCGTGTTGTCAGGTTGGGCGTGTGTTTTTGGGCGCTGTCGGCGGCCCTGCAGGCGGGAGCCCAGGCGCCCGCGGCAACAGCCGCCGCAAATGACCCGGTGGCCGCAGCGGCGGTGGCTGCGCCGGCCTCCGCGCCGGACGTTCCGGTCGCTCCGGCCCCCGTCGTGACGGCGCCCCCTGCAGCGGCGGCAACGCCGGTTGCCGTGGCACCCGCCGCGCCCGCACCCCTGACCCACCCCGCTATCGTGGGGACCGACACGATCAATGGCGCCGACACCGCCTGGATGATGACGTCCACCGCCCTGGTGCTGCTGATGACGCTGCCCGGCATCGCGCTTTTTTATGGCGGCATGGTCCGCAAGAAAAGCGTGCTCAACACCATGGCCAGCGTGGTTGCCATCTGTGCGGTCGTCAGTCTGCTGTGGTTCGCCGCCGGTTATTCCCTGGCCTTTACTCCCGGCAGCGGCACGCTGGGCCATTTCCTCGGAGGGACCGAACGCCTGTGGTTTGCCGGGCTGGATTACGTCAAGGACAGCCAGAAGGTCGCGGTCAGTCACATCGCTCCCAATATTCCGGAATCGGTGTATTCGATGTTCCAGCTCACCTTTGCCATCATCACGGCAGCGCTGGTGGTGGGCGCTTTTGTCGAGCGCATGCGGTTCTCCGCGATGCTGTGTTTCATCAGCCTCTGGACCATCGCGGTGTATGCGCCGATTGCGCACTGGGTCTGGGAGCCCAACGGCTGGCTGGCCCAGCTCGGCGCACTCGATTTTGCGGGGGGCTCCGTGGTCCACATCAACGCCGGTGTGGCCGGCCTGGTCTGTGCCTATGTGCTTGGCCCGCGCACGGCTTACGGGCGCGAGGCTTTCACCCCGTTCAACCTTGGTCTGACCATGGCCGGTGCCGGCATGTTGTGGGTCGGCTGGTTTGGCTTCAACGCCGGCTCGGCCGTGGCTTCTGACGGGCGTGCCGGCCTGGCGATGGCGGTGACGCATATCGCCGCCGCGGCCGGCGCATTGTCCTGGATGTTTGCCGAATGGATGGTGCGCGGCCGTCCCACGCTGCTCGGATTGTGCTCGGGGCTGGTGGCCGGCCTCGTGGCCATCACTCCGGCGGCCGGCTTTGTATCGCCGCGCGCTGCGCTGGCTATCGGCCTGATTGCGGGCGTGGCCTGCTACTGGGGTGCCACGGGGCTCAAGCGCCTGCTCAATGCCGACGACTCCCTCGACGTGTTTGGCGTGCACGGCGTTGGCGGCATCGTGGGGTCCTTGCTGACCGGCCTGTTCGCCAGCAAATCCATTTCGGGGGCCGAGGGCAGCATCCTGACCCAGGCCATCGGGGTGGGTGCGGTGCTGTGTTACAGCCTGCTCATGACAGGGGTGGTGCTGTGGATCACGTCGCTGTTTTTCAGCCTGCGTGTCAGTGAGGCATCCGAGGCCGATGGCATGGACATCTCGCAGCACGCCGAGCGGATCGCCTGATGGAAGACCAAGCCATGCCCTCTGCCGAAAGAATTGCCATTGCCGCCCATTTGCATGTGTTGCTGCGCCGCAAGACCGGGCGTGTCACGGATACCGAATGGATGGCCACGAACATGGAGTACGCCGCAGAAATCGTCCGGTTTTCCCGGGAGAAAGCGGCTGAGGACGGGCACATCGATCTCGGGGTCTGGGCTGACCGGCTGGAGGAAATCATGGCCACGCCCGACGCCAAACACCGCGTGCCCCTGGTGAGGATGATGGCCGACGCCGTCAAGGAGCGCGCTGCCGGCGCGTCCGTCGCCGCCTCCGGCCCACCGTCATTGGGCGACCAGCAAAGCGCCCGTTCCGTCAATACGGAAGAAGAGGTGTATCCCGAATCGGGGTTCATCGAGTCCACGTTTGGCTCCATGTTCGGCGACAGCGAGACGCACCGGAGCAAGGAAAAACGCGATCCGAACGCGCCGCGTTACGTCAGGGGCCTGCGCTGAGCGCTTGTCCGCGCTGACCTATCATGGGGTTGGCCAGCATGTGCGGGCCGGGTATTTGCTGCCAACCTGGACACCTGATGAGCGACGAGGGCGTGAATGAAGTCAAGCGGTCTGGTGCCGGTCAGGCATGGGGACAGCTGGGCATGCTGGTGTTCTGGCTGGTGGTCCTGGCCCTGCTGTACACCCTGATGACCCAGCTGCTCAAGCCGCCGCCGCTGGTGGTGTCCAGCACAGGCGAGCTGTCCATCCCCAGGGCGCGCGACGGGCATTTTTATGTGCAGGGCCATGTCGAGGGGCGGCCGGTGACTTTTCTGGTGGACACCGGGGCTTCCCTGGTGGTCGTCAGTGAAACATTCGCCCGGGAGGCCGGTCTCGCTGCCGGCCGGCCAACCACCTTCAGAACCGCCAGCGGCGAGCTCAAGGGCCGCATTGTTTCCGGGCTGACCGTTTCTGCAGGACCGGCCAGTATTTCCGGTGCGCGTGTCGGTGTGGGTCTGGCCGGACCGGACACCTCCATCGCCCTGCTCGGGCAGAGTTTTCTTTCCCGGTTTGAAGTGGTGCTGTCCGGCGACACCATGACGCTGCGCGCAAAGTAGCCGCGGTGGGCCGTGGCGCACCGATGGCGCTGGTATTAAGTTACTGCTGCTCCGGTAATTGATGACTGACGCAGCCGCCCGTGCGACCTACCATGGGCTCCTGTCAAGTTCTCCCCCGGGAGCAGGAAGCCCTCATGTTGCGAACCGCTGTTGTCCTTGTTGCCTGTGTGCTGCTGAACACACTGGGCCTCGCCACGGCCGCCGACATCGTCGCTTACCGGCAGGGCGTGCTGATCCAGGGGCGCATCCAGAAAGGAGACTACGCCCGGATCATCCAGTTTGTCCGCCATCCCGACAGCTACGGGCGGTTTGCGCACTCGGTGTATCTGGACTCGCCCGGCGGGGATCTGGTGGAAACCGTCCGTATTGCCCAGCTGCTCGAAAAAAGTTATGCAGCGACCCATGTCGATTCCGGCGCCCGTTGCTACAGCGCCTGTTTCATCCTGTGGATGAGCGGTGTCAGCCGAAGCGTGGCGGATGGCGCAACCCTGGGCGTGCACCGCATCAACGTCAAGGTCGATGGCGAAGTCATGGATCCGGCGTCAGAGCGGTTTGCAGGCATTGCGCGCCGCGTCGAGTTCTACATGGCCAGCCTGGGGACGCCGCGCACCATCCTGGACAAGATGAATGCCACCCCCGCCGCCACCATGTTTGTCATCAGTGCGCGCTGGCTGGCCGAACAGCGCCTTCTGGCGGCCATGTCGTATCGCGGCGGCTTCATCGATGCCGCCCAGACACATTGCGGTCCCGAGCCCTATGCCGCGGCGGTGAATGCGGCAGGACCCATGAGCGACGAAGACGCGCGGCGCTGGACCTCCTCAGTCAGAAGCTGGATCCGTTGCGCTGACGAACTGCGGGCCAGCAGCCAGAAAATCGACGGCACGCGCATTGCTGCCCTGATCGACGAGCCGGACGCAAGCGCCTGGGAGTGAAGGGCCACGCCGCCAGGCCGCGGCGTCAAACACCCTGCTGAATCCACTGCGCCGCTTTTTCCGCAATCATCAGCGTTGGCGAGTTGGTGTTGCCACTTGTGATCAGCGGCATCACGCCGGCATCGACCACGCGCAGGCCCCGCACACCGCGCACCCGCAGGTGTGTGTCCACCACCGCCATCGGATCGTCCGTCCGGCCCATTTTGGTGGTGCCCACCGGATGGAAAATCGTGGTGGCGATGTCGCCCGCCAGCCGCGCCAGGTCTTCGTCGCTCTGGAACTGCACGCCGGGGCGGAATTCCTCGGGCTGGTAACCGGCCAGCGCGCTCTGGCTGACAATGCGGCGCGTCACCCGCAGCGAGTCTGCCGCCACCTGGCGGTCTTCCGGTGTGCTCAGGTAGTTGGGTGAAATCGCTGGCGCATCTTCGGGCCGCGCGGAGCGGATCTCCACCTTGCCGCGGCTGGTGGGGTTGAGGTTGCAGACGCTGGCCGTGAAGGCGTTGAAGGTATGCAGCGGTTCTCCAAAAGCATCGAGCGACAGCGGCTGCACGTGGTATTCAATATTGGGCCAGGGCTGGTCCGGCGAGCTGCGCGTGAAAGCACCCAGTTGCGACGGCGCCATGCTCATCGGCCCGGTTTGCCGCAGCGCGTACTCCAGGCCGATTTTTGCCTTGCCCCAGAACGAGCTGCCCAGGGTGTTGAGCGTGAAGTTTTTGGCCCGGCTGCCGGCCATTGCGTTGACCTTGTAAACCGAGCGGATCTGCAGGTGGTCCTGCAGGTTGGCGCCCACGCCAGGCAAATCGACCACCACGGGGATGCCGTGTTGCTGCAGCAGCGCCGCCGGACCGATGCCTGACAGCTGCAGGATTTGCGGCGAGCCGATGCTGCCGGCGCTCAGGATCACCTCGCCGATAAAGCCATCCTCGCGCGTGACCAGCGCGGTTTCCGTCTCGTTGCCCATGCGCACTTCCACGCCGGTGCAGCGCTGGCTGCCGTCGTCCTGGCGCTCGATGACCAGCTTGCTGACCTGGGCGCTGGTCCACATCTCGAAATTGGGGCGGCCATAACAGGTGGGCCGTAAAAAAGCCTTGGCGGTGTTCCAGCGCCAGCCGGCTTTCTGGTTCACTTCAAAATAACCCACGCCTTCGTTGTTGCCGGTGTTGAAGTCGTCGGTGGCCGGGATGCCCGCCTGCTGCGCCGCGGCGGAGAAGGCGTCGAGGATGTCCCAGCGCAGACGCTGCTTTTCCACGCGCCATTCCCCGCCCATCTTGCGCCGCAAACCTTCGCTGTTGACGTGCTGGCTGTGATGGCCGTGCAGGCGCCGGAAGTTCTCGTTGACCGCCGCTTCGGTTTTTCCCTTGGGGATGTCGAGTTTGTAGTGGTCTTCGTGTTGGCGAAACGCCGACAGCACGCTGTCCCAGCGCCAGCCGTCGTCACCGGTCATCGCCGCCCACTGGTCATAGTCGCGCGCCTGGCCGCGCATGTAAATCATGCCGTTGATGCTGGAGCAGCCGCCCAAGGTCTTGCCGCGCGGGTAACGCAGGCTGCGGCCGTTCAGGCCTGCGTCGGGCTCGGTGTTGTACAGCCAGTCGGTGCGCGGGTTGCCGATGCAATACAGGTAGCCGACCGGCACATGGATCCAGTGGTAGTCGTCCTTGCGGCCGGCCTCGATCAGCAGCACACGTTTGGACGCGTCGGCGCTGAGCCGGTTGGCCAGCAAGCAGCCCGCGGTGCCGCCGCCGACGATGATGTAGTCAAAGGTGTTGTCGCTCATGCTGCTTGTCTCGTCGTTCTTTTAGTGAATCGTTCTACCCGACGCCTTCCAGACCTGGCGCGCCTCAGGCCAGCGCGGATCCGGCTCCGCCAGTCCGCAGATGGCGCCCCCCTTTGGGGGGAGGCGGCCGCAGGCCGCTTCGGGGGTTACTTGGACACTGGCATCACAAATTCGGCCCCCTTGCCAATACTCTCCGGCCAGCGCTGCATGATGGACTTCTGCTTGGTGTAGAAACGCACACCTTCCTCGCCGTAGGCGTGCATGTCGCCGAACAGGCTTTTCTTCCAGCCGCCAAAGCCGTGCCAGGCCATGGGCACCGGAATCGGCACATTGATGCCGACCATACCGACCTGGATGCGGCGCGAGAACTCACGCGCCACGTTGCCGTCCCGCGTGAAGCAACTCACGCCGTTGCCGAACTCGTGGTCATTGATCAGGTCCACGGCTTGTTTCAGGTCCTTGACCCGCACGCAGGACAGCACCGGGCCGAAAATTTCTTCCTTGTAAATCTTCATCTCCGGCGTGACATGGTCGAACAGCGTGCCGCCCATCCAGAATCCGTTATCGCAGCCCGCGCCCGCATCCTTGCCCGTGAAGCCCCGGCCGTCCACCAGCAGCTTCGCACCTTCCTGCTCGCCCTGGGCGATATAGCCGGTGATGCGGGCATGGGCGGCTGCCGTGACGATGGGCCCCATCTCGGCGGCCAGGTTCTCGCCGTCCAGCACCTTGAGGGTTTTTGCGCGTTCGACCAGCTTGGGCATCAGCCGATCAGCCGCATCGCCGACCAGCACCGCCACACTGATCGCCATGCAGCGCTCGCCGGCCGAGCCGTAGCCGGCGCCTATCAGCGCGTCCACCGCCTGGTCGATGTCGGCGTCCGGCATGACCACCATGTGGTTCTTGGCCCCGCCCAGCGCCTGCACGCGTTTGCCGTGTCGCGCGCCGGTTTCATAGATGTAGTTGGCGATTGGTGTGGAGCCGACGAATGAGACAGCCTTCACATCCGGATGCACCAGCAGGGCATCCACCGCCTCCTTGTCACCCTGCACCACGTTGAAGACGCCGTCGGGCAGGCCGGCCTCCTTGAGCAGCCCGGCGATCAGCAGGCTGGGGCTGGGGTCGATGGGGCTGGGTTTGAGCACAAAGCAGTTGCCCGCGGCAATCGCCACCGGGAACATCCACATCGGCACCATCACCGGAAAGTTGAAGGGCGTGATGCCGGCGACCACGCCCAGCGGCTGGCGCAGCGTCCAGTTGTCGATGCCGGTGCTCACCTGGTCGGTGAAGTCGCCCTTGAGCAGCTGCGGAATGCCGCAGGCAAATTCGACGATGTCGATGCCGCGCGAGACCTCGCCCTGGGCGTCGGTGAAGACCTTGCCGTGTTCGGCGGTGATCATGTGGGCCAGCTGGTCCTTGTGCTGGTTGAGCAGTTCGAGGAACCTGAACATCACGCGGGCGCGGCGAATCGGCGGGGTGTCGGCCCAGGCGGGGAAAGCCGCCTGCGCCGCAGCCACGGCGGCATCGACCTCAGCCGCACTGGCCAGGGCCACCCGGCCGGTGACGGCGCCGGTGGCGGGGTTGAAGACGTCCTGGCTGCGGCCGGACACACCGGCCAGCGGGTTGCCGTTGATCGCGTGGCCGATGGCCTGGACAGGGGGATGCATATTTGGGTGGCTCATATCATTCATGGTCAGTCTCCTGGATAAGCGCCGAGGTTATCTGACTCGGCGAGGGCGCGCTACTTTGAATTTCTCAGAAGTGTTATAAGTATTTTTGATAATGGATATCCAGACACTCCGGATTTTTGTCGCGGTGGCGCGGGAGGGCAATCTCTCGCGGGCTGCCGACAAGCTGGCCCTGACGCAGCCCGCCGTCAGTCTCCAGATTAAAGGCCTGCAAGCTGCCACGGGGCTGACACTGTTCACCCGCAGCGCGCAGGGCATGAATCTCACGGGTCATGGCGCGGCGCTGTTGCCGCTGGCCGAGAAGGTGCTCGCGGCGCAGGGGGACTTCAGGAACGCTGCGGCCGGACTGCACACCCAGCTGCGCGGCAAGCTGCGCATCGGCACCATCCTGGATCCGGAGTTCACCCGGCTCGGCGCGTTCCTGAAGGTACTGGTCGAAACCGCGCCCCAAGTCGAGACCGAGTTGCGCCAGGCCATGAGCGGTGAGGTGCTGGCGCAGATCGACCGCGGTGACCTGGATGTGGGCTTTTATCTGGGCCAGCCGGTGCTGCCTGCGGGTTCCACCGGGACTTCGCAGTCAAATCGGCCTCCAGCCCTTATGGGGCAAGCGTCCTCAGCTATTTATTCAGGAGCAGATGAGATGTCGGGCCCGCCACCCCGGTTTGCCTTCCGGGAGCTGATGCACTTCACCTACCGCGTGCTGGCGCCCGCTGGCTGGGGGCCGCGGGTACTGGGCAAGGACTGGAAGGCGCTGGCCGCCTTGCCCTGGATCGCCACGCCGCCGGCGTCCGCCCATCACCGCCTGCTGGCCAGTGTGTTTGAACCGCTCGGGGTCGAACCGCAGCGCGTCGCCCTGGTGGACCAGGAAGCGTCCATGTTGAATCTGGTCAAGTCCGGCGTCGGCCTGAGCCTGGTGCGTGATTCCATCGCGATGCGCGAATCGCAGTCGGCCGGCCTGGTGATTGCCGACCAAGTCAGCCTGCAGAGCGTGCTGGGTTTTGTCAGCCTCACCACGCAGCGCCACGCACCCGTGGTCGCCAGCGCGTGGAAGGCACTCGAAGCGGTCTGGTCCTGAACGGAGCCTTGCGGCGCGGTAACGCATCATGAAGGCGTAAGGTCGCCCGCCAGCGGTGACAGCCGTGCCGGAGACAAGCGGCGGCCGGCGTGTGTAGGACAGGAGGACGCGCTTTTGGCGCTAAATGCCTGTAGCGGTGAGGCAGGGGGCTGCATTACCATCAGTTTCAATCAATCGCAGCGTCAGAACACCTCTGCCTCAGGCGCTGTTTTTTTCTGCCTGAATTTCCCAGCGTTCGCACCATCAAAAACATGCCATCTCCGGAGGAAAGCCAGACAGGCGAATCCGCGCCGCACATCGAGTCCCAGGATTCGCCCGAGGGCGTGTCCTGCCGCGTGCTGGGCCAGTGGACCGCCGGCGAATTGACAGCGCGGCCGGTCTGGGACGCACTCACCGCCAGCCTGAAAGCGCAGGCCCATGAGGCCGGCCGTCCTGTCGCCTGGGATTTGCGCGGCATCGGCCATCTCGATCATCTGGGCGCGCAGGTGTTGTGGAACCACTGGGGCCGGCAGTGGCCAGACAACATCGAGATGGACGACACCCAGCGCGCCGTGCTGGAACGCGTGGCCGAATTCAGCGTGGACCGGCCCGCCGTGCCCGCGCCTGGTTTCAAACAGGCTTTTCTCAAACTCGGTGAAGGGCTGATAGAGATCGTTCACCACTTCACCGATCTGGTGGCGCTGGTCGGGCGGCTGATGCTCAACCTCGTCAAGCTGGCCAAACGGCCGGGGGACGGCCCGTGGCGCGACCTGTCCGGCCACCTGTACCACATTGGCGCCACCGCCCTGCCGATCACCGCGCTGGTTGGCTTTCTGATCGGCGTGGTGCTGGCCTACCTGATCTCGCAGCAGCTCAAGCAGTTTGGCGCCGACGCCTTCATCGTCAACATCCTGGGCATTTCACTGATCCGCGAACTTGGCCCGGTGCTGGCCGCGATCCTGATCGCCGGGCGTTCCGGCTCGGCCATCACGGCGCAGATTGGCGTGATGCGCGTGACCGAAGAACTCGACGCCATGCGGGTCATGGGCATCGCCCACAGCTACCGCCTGGTGATGCCGCGGGCCCTGGCGCTGGCGGTGGTGATGCCGCTGATCAGCGTCTGGACCACCATCTCGGCGCTGGTGGGCGGCATGCTGGCTGCTGACCTGGCCATGGACATCACGCCCTCGTTTTTTATCAATGCGCTGCCCGCCGCGGTGGACGCCGCCAACCTGACGCTGGCGACCGCCAAATCCGTGGTCTTCGGCGTGCTGATCGC
Organism: uncultured Polaromonas sp.; assembly: GCA_946479075.1. The sequence continues at coordinate 4,855 of CAMLDT010000047.1, read as the reverse complement.
GCTGATCGGCTGCCACTTCGGCCTGCGCGTCAAACCCAACACCGAAAGCCTGGGCCAGGGCACCACCGCTTCGGTCGTGACGTCGATCACGGTCGTGATCCTGGTCGATGCGCTGTTTGCCGTGCTGTTCAAGAACATTGGCACCTGACCATGCAGAACAACACTTTTCCAGAACACCAGACCCCCGATGCCGCGGATGTTGTTGTCGACATCTCCGGCTTGTCCACCCTATTCACCAACGGCGACAAGCAATCGGTGGTGCACAAGGACCTGGACCTGAAGATAGCGCGGGGCGAATTCTTGTCGCTGGTCGGCGGATCGGGCACCGGCAAGACCGTGCTGCTGCGGCAGATGCTGGGACTGGAGCAACCGACCACCGGCGAGATCACGGTGCTGGGCAAACCGGCGGCTGAATTGAGCAAGCGCGGCGCGGCGCAACGCGTTGGCATGTTGTTCCAGCAGGGCGCGCTGTTTTCGGCCTTCACGGTGCTGGAGAACATCGCCTTTCCGCTGCGCGAACTCAAGACCCTGCCGAACGCACTGATCCACGAGGCGGCCATGGTCAAGCTGCAGATGGTCGGTCTGGCGCCCGAACATGCCGACAAGATGCCCAGCGATTTGTCGGGCGGCATGGTCAAGCGGGTGTCGCTGGCGCGCGCGCTCATCATGGACCCGCCGCTGTTGCTGCTCGACGAGCCCACCGCCGGGCTGGACCCGGACAGCTCGGACAGTTTCTGCGCGCTGCTGCGCTCGCTGCACAAGGGCATGGGTCTCACCGTGGTGATGGTCACGCACGACCTCGACACGCTGTTCGAGCTCAGCACCCGCATCGCGGTGCTGGCCGACCAGAAGGTGATTGTCAGCGGCCCGCCACGCGACGTGATTGCTTTTCCGCATCCTTTCATCCGCACCTTTTTCCTCGGGGAACGCGGCCAGCGGGCGATGGAGTTGCTCCGCGAATACCCTTTTACGGTTTGATGCATCGCTGCATCTATTAGAGAAAAGAGAGAGGTTTTCAACATGGAAAACAAAGCCCACGCCCTGGCCGCCGGCGCTTTTGTGCTGGTGGTTGCCGCCTTGCTGGCGCTGCTGGCCGTCTGGCTCACGCGCGACAACGGCGAACGCCACCTCTATGAGCTGTCCACGCGTGAAACCATCTCCGGGCTGCAGCCGCAGGCGCAGGTGCGTTTTCGCGGCGTGCCGGTCGGCAAGGTCGAGTTCATCGGTTTTGACCCCAAGACCGCCGGCAATGTGCTGATCCGCATTTCGGTCGAGGTCGGCACACCGCTGACCCAGTCCACCTTTGCCACCATCAGCTCGCAGGGTGTCACGGGCTTGGGCTTTATCCAGCTCGAAGACGACGGGCCCTCGACCGTGGCGCTGGTGCCCAATGACGACGACCCGCCGCGCATCCCGCTCAAGCCCGGCCTGCTCGACAAATTGCTCAACAAGAGCGAGGTCATCATGGACCAGGTCGAGGCCGCCAGCACCCAGCTCAACAAGCTGCTCGCTGACGGCAACCAGCAGGCGCTGATGGGCGCGGTGAACAATTTCAGCCAGGCCGCCGACAACATCAACAAGGTCGTGCTCAAGATGGACCCGGTGGTCGCCAGCCTGCCCAAGCTCAGCCAGGAAGCCAGCGCCACCATGAAGTCGCTCAAGACCGCGGCCGACGATGTGTCCAAAACCGCCAACGAGGTCACCACCACCGCCGAGCGCCTGAACGCCAAGGGCGGCCCCATCGACAAGGTCGCCGAAGGCGGCGCGGCACTGGCGGCCACGGTCGAAACCTTCAGCGCAGCGACCTTGCCGCGGCTGGGCGAGGTGGCGGATGAAACCGCCCGCGCCATGCGCCAGCTGCGCCGCACCGTCAACGCGGTGGACGACAACCCGCAGTCGCTGATTTTTGGCAACGGCCCGCCCACACCCGGCCCGGGTGAAAAAGGCTTCACAGCTCCCGGAGGACAACCATGAACCCCCTGCATCGTCTGTTTGCTATTGATACCGTAGCTGCTGGCGCCCGCCACATCAGGGCTGGAGGCCGATTTGGCTTGATGTTTTCACTCGCGCTGCTGCTCGGGGCGTGTTCTGCCCTGCCTGACAAACCGGTGCGCGCCTCGCTGTACGACTTCGGTCCGGGCGCGCTGACGGCGGTGCCCGCCACGCGCCAGGCGCCGCTGCCGCCACTGGCCCTCGCCGACATCTCGACCCCGGGCGGTGTGCTGGACAACCAGGCGGTGCTCTACCGGCTGGCCTATGACGATGCGCAGCAACTGCGGCCTTACTCGCAGGCGCGTTGGAGCATGCCGCCGGCCCAACTGATCCGCCAGCGCCTGCGCGACACGCTGAGCCGCAGCCGCCCCGTACTCAATGCCGGCGAGGGCCCGGCGCTGAATCGCAGTGTCAACCAAGGCGTGTTGCCGCGTGTGCTGCAGCTGGAGCTGGAGGAGTTCAGCCACTTTTTTGAATCGCCCACCAACAGCCTCGGGCTGGTGCGGCTGCGCGCCACGCTGGTCGAAACCACGCCCAGCGGCGAGAAACTGCTGGCCCAGCGCAGCGTCACGGTGCAGCGGCCGGCGCCCAGCGCCGATGCGCCCGGCGGCGTGCGCGCACTCACCGCGGCCACCGACGCCGCCATCGACGAGATTGCGACATGGCTGCAACAGGTCCCTTGAATCCCGATGCCGCAGGCGGCGCGCCGCAGCAGCGCAGCGCAGGGCTGCCACCGGCAAGCCCGGCCCCCCCGGGCGGCGTCCATGGACAAGCCGAGGACCAACGCAAGCCCGGCGGCGGGGCCCTCGCCGTTGAAGAGACACTCCGGCAGGCCGGGCTGGAGATGCTCGGCAACTGCCAGAAGATGTCCGGGCGCGGGCCGGCCCTGCTCGAACATTCGGCGATGCTACAAGACTTCACGCCGCAGGAGCTGGACACGCTGGGTGAGGCCATGTTGCTGGTGCGTGCCCAGCCCGGTCAGGTGCTGATCAGCGAGGGCGACCAGGGCGACTGGATGTTGCTGTTGCTCAGCGGCACGGTGGATGTGACCAAGGCCACACCGCCCGGCACCGATGACGCGGCCTCGCAGGAAGAGTTTTCGCGCCTGGGCGTGGCCACAGAGGGCGCCGCCCTCGGCGAGATGTCGATGTTCGACCGCGATGTGCGTTATGCCACCTGCACCGCCATCGACACGGTGGAAGCCGCGGTGCTGAGCCGCGCCGCCATCGGCCAGCTGATCCGCCAGCACCCCGGCGTGGGCGCCAAACTGGTCGTCAAGATCACCCAGCTGCTGGCCCAGCGGCTGCGCAACACCAGCAACCGGCTGGTCAAGATGCTACAAAAAGAGTAGCTGCCAGCGATTGCTGCACAAGGGCTGGAGGCCGATTTGATTACAAAGTCCGGCCCAGAACAGGAAACAGCTTGAGCAGCCCGCCGGTCATCACCTCGATGGCCAGTGCCGCCAGGATCAGCCCCATCAAGCGTGTCATCACATTGATGCCGGTTTTGCCCAGCACGCGCGCAATCGGGTCGGCCAGCGCAAAACACAGGGCCGTCGCCAGGCCGATGACCACGCCGTAGCCGACCAGCATGCCGAGCTGAAACACGTTCTGCGCCTTTTCCGCATAAATCACCACGGTGGACATGGTCGCCGGGCCGGTCAGCAGCGGGATCGTCAGCGGCACCACCGCGATGCTGGCGCCCATCGCGGCTTTTTCGGCACCGTCCTCGAATTCGTTGGTCTGTGGTTTGGCTTCGGCCGGCTGGGCGTTGAGCATGTTCATGGAACTGATCAGCAGCAACATGCCGCCGCCGACCTGGAAACTGGCCAGCGAGATGCTGAAAAATTCCAGAATCTGCAGGCCCAGCAGTGCGCTGGTGGCAATCACCATGAAGGCGCTGAACGCGGCGGTGATGATGGTGTTGCGCCGCTGCTGCGGCGAGAAATCGCGCGTGTAGTGGATGAAGAAGGGCACGATGGCCAGCGGATTGACAATGGCCAGCAGCGTGACAAGCGGTTTGAAATCCATCAATGTTCTTTCGTGCCTCGTTCGTGCAGTGGCCGGGATGTTCGAGCTTCTTATACCTCAAGCAGCCGGCGCTTGACGTACCATGTTTTTCCGCCGCGGCCCGCTGCCTGAGCCGACCTGTCCCGCATTCCAGCATTCCATCCAAAACGCCATCTTCATGCAAGACGCCATGCCATCCGCAGAAATCACCGAGTCCATGTCGCAAGGCCTGGCTTTGCTTCGCCAGGGCAAGCTGGCAGAAGCCAAAGTTTTCTACCGGGCCGTCTTGCAGCGCCAGCCCCGGCATGTCGATGCCTTGAACCTGATGGGCATCATCGAGTCGCAGCACAACAACCACGAACAGGCCCTGGAGCTGATGGACCGGGCCATTGAAGTCGACGGCAACAATGCGGGGACCTATTCCAACCGGGGCCTTGCGCTCAAATCATTGCAGCGCCTTGACGAGGCCATGGCGAGTTTTGACCGCGCGATGGCCATCGCGCCGGGGCATGCCGACGCCTGCTTCAACCGCGGCGTCCTGCATGCCGAGCTCAAACGGTTTGACGCGGCACTGGCCGACTTTGACCAGGTCATCGCCGCCAGGCCCGGCCACGCACAGGCCCATGGCCACCGCGGCGTCGCCTTGCATGAACTCGGGCGTTCCGCCGAAGCGCTGGCCAGTTTCGACCAGGCCATCGGTTTGCACCCCGGGTTTGCAGACGCCCACAACCATCAGGGCTTTGTGTTGCAAACACTGCATCGGCCGGAGGAGGCGCTGCTCAGTTATCAACAGGCGATAGCCATCCAGCCCGACCATGCTGGAGCGCACTGGAATTTATCGAGCTGCCAGCTGC
>CAMLDT010000046.1 GCA_946479075.1 uncultured Polaromonas sp. | reverse complement strand
CACCGGCGGTGGTGTTCATCACCGCCCATTCGGAACACGCCGTCAAGGCCTTCGAACTGGAAGCGGCGGATTACCTGACCAAACCTGTGCGGCTGGAGCGGCTGCAGCAAGCGCTACAAAAAGTAGAGCGGCTTGCGCAGGCCAGCAAAGGGCTGCAGGCCGATTTGGCTGAAGAATGTCTGATCATCCAGGATCGCGGCCGGACCGAACGCGTGCCCCTGTCCGAAGTGCTGTACCTCAAGGCCGAGCTCAAATACATCACCGTGCGCACCCGCGCCAAAAGCTACATCCTCGACGGCAGCCTGAACGAACTGGAGGAGCGCTACCCGCAGTTCATGCGCGTTCACCGCAACGCGTTGGTGGCGCGCCGGGCCGTGCGCGCCCTGGAAAAACATTTCGACCCGGAAGAGGGGGAAGGCTGGGCCGTGCGGCTCAACGGCATTGAGGAGTTGCTGGCGGTGTCACGGCGCCAGCTCAGTGCCGTGCGCGAAGCCATTGCCGGCTAGGGTCCCTCGCGCCTGCAGCCGGTAGCTTCCCGCGCGGGCGTCCTACATCTGCCGCAGCCGGCAGCTGTTGAAATAGTCGCACAACGAAAAACGTGCCAACCTGGCGTGACCCTGAGGAGAACCTGCCGTGAACGACCAGCATCTGCCGGGCGCGCCGCCTGCCGAGGAGGAGGTCACGACCTTCCCCGAGCCGGAAAAACTGTTTTTGCACATGCCGGTGGACATCCGCAGCATGTCGCTGATGTTGCTGGCGGGGCTGGCGCTGCTCTTTGTGCTGCATTGGGCCAAGGATGTTTTCATCCCGGTGATGCTCAGCGTGCTGTTCAGCTACGCGTTTTCCCCGGTCGTCAACTGGCTGGAAATGCGGCGCGTGCCGCGCTGGCTGGGCGCCGCCGTGCTCCTGCTGGGCATTCTGGGGGCCATCGGCACCACGGCCTATTCGCTCAGCGACGAGGCGGTGGCCATGGTGGAGTCGCTGCCGGTCGCGGCACAGAAATTCCGCAATGCCGTCAAGCGCAGCAGCGGAAAGTCCACCAGCACCCTGGACACGGTGCAGAAAGCTGCCACGCAGATCGAACAGGCGGCCCAGGACGGCACTGCGCCCGGCGGCACCCGCGGCGTGATGCGGGTGGTGGTTGAAAAATCGCACTTCAACGTCAAGGACTACCTGTGGACCGGCACCGTCGGCTTGATTGCCCTGATCGGCCAGGCGACCGTGGTGATTTTCCTGACCTACTTTCTCATGCTGTCGGGCGACACCTTCCGGCGCAAGATGCTCAAGCTGGCCGGGCCCAACCTCAGCGACAAAAAGATCACCCTGCAGGCCCTGCACGAAATCACCGAACAGATCCAGCGTTACCTGCAGGTGCAGATCCTGACCAGTGCGCTGGTGGGCCTGCTGACCTGGCTGGCGCTGCTGGCCATCGGGCTGGACAACTCGGCGGTCTGGGGCATTGTGGCCGGGGTGCTCAACCTGGTGCCTTACGTGGGTTCGCTGATCACGGCGGCGGCCTCGGCACTGGTCGGTTTCCTGCAGTTTGGGTCGCTCAACATGGCGGTGGCAGTCGGCGGCGCCTCGCTTTTCATCCACACCATCGTCGGCAACATCGTGACGCCCTGGTTGACCAGCCGTGCCAGCCGGCTGAGCCCGGTGGCGGTGTTTGTGGCGCTGTTGGCCTGGGGCTGGCTGTGGGGCGTCTGGGGGCTGCTGCTGGGCATTCCCATCATGATGATGGTCAAGTCGGTGTGTGACCGGGTTGATGACCTGAAGCCGCTCGGCGAGTTTCTCGGGTCGTGAATAGGGCCCCCCACGTTCGCTCACTGCGTGTAGCTCTCTGCCCCCGAGGGGGCGCGTTTTTCTCGGGAAACCCTCCGAAAAATAGTGGCCCCCACGTCGCTCACTGTGTTTACGTTTCCTTTGGCTTGTCTGTTTCGCTTGGGGTAAATTCAGGCATCCCCACCGGAGAACACCATGATGGAACTGCTGACCGACCCGCAAGCCTGGATTGCCTTTGGCACGCTGACCGCGCTGGAGCTGGTGCTGGGCATCGACAACATCGTGTTCATCTCCATCCTGGTGGACAAGCTGCCGAAAGACAAGCAGGCGCTGGCCAGGCGCATTGGCCTGTTCATGGCCATGTTCATGCGCATCGGACTGCTGCTGGTGTTGTCGTGGATCATCGGGCTGGTGGAGCCCTTGTTCACCGTGCTGAAGCAGGAAATTTCGGGCCGGGACCTGATCCTGATTGCCGGCGGCCTGTTCCTGATCTGGAAAAGCACGGGCGAGATCCACCAGTCGCTCGAAGGCGAGGAGGGGCACAGCTCCAGCACGGTCAAGGCCACCTTCGCCGCAGTCATCCTGCAGATCATGGTGGTGGACATGGTGTTCTCGCTGGATTCCATCATCACTGCCGTCGGCATGGTCGATGAACTGGCGGTGATGATTGCCGCCGTGGTCGCCTCGGTCGGCATGATGATGCTGTTTGCCGGCGCCATTGGCCGCTTTGTCTCGGACCACCCGACCGTCAAGATGCTGGCGCTGTCCTTCCTGGTGGTGGTCGGCGTGGTGCTGATTGCCGAGGGCTTTGATCACCACGTGCCCAAGGGGTATGTTTATTTTGCGATGGCGTTTTCCATCGGGGTCGAAATGCTCAACATCCGGGTTCGCCGGCGCGCCGCCCGGCCGGCCCACCTGCGCGCGCCTTATACCGCCGGCGACAAGCCCGGTCACACCGATGGCGGGTGAAGACGCCATTCCTTTGAATAAAAAGTGCCTCCAGCCCTCGTCCGGTGGGCGCAAGCAGCTCCTTATTTCATAGCAAGGGGCAGTCAAAAACCTGCCGGCAATCAGGCCGCCGGCCGCTCGCCGAAAGACACGCGGTAGCAGCGCGTGTAGCCCGCAGGCGCGGCGGTTTCCTCAAAGCGCGCGCCGTGGATGGCCGCGATTTTTTCAACCACGCGGTGGCCTGAACCCAGGCCCAGCGACGGATGGGGCGGCGCGGCCGGTGTGTCGCTGCCGTGCGCCATCTTGCCCGGTGCGTTGTCACACACCTGCAGCCAGCCGGCCTGCGGATCCAGCTGCACCTCGATGCAGGTGCCGGCCGGTGTGTGGCTGAGCGCGTTTTCAATCAGGTTGCGCAGCACCAGCCCGAGCAGCACCGGATGGCCCGGCATGGGAAACGGGCCGGGGCTGGCCAGCGACAGTTCATGGCCGCTGTCGAGCGCACTTTGACCAAACTCGGCCACCTCGGCGCGCGCAATGGCGTCCAGGTCCACCGCCTGCATGGCTTCGACCAGCTCGGTGCGGCTGGCGCGCGCCAGCGCCAGCAGGTTGGACAGCACCTGACCGGCGCGCAGCGCGTCGCGTTCGAGCTGGACCAGCAGATGCTCCTGCGCGGCGGGTGCGCCGGCTTCGCGCAGGGCGTGGGCCTGCAGCGTCAGTGAGGCCAGCGGTGTGCGCAGCTCGTGGGCCAGTTCGCTGGCCAGCTCGCGTTCGCGCGACACGGCCGCCTGGTAACGCGCCGCCAGCGTGTTGATGGAGTTCACCACCGCGGTGAACTCGCGCTGCAGGTGCGGGCTGCGCAGCGGCGCAGGCTGGTGGATGTCCAGCGCGTCCACGTCGCGTGCCAGCGCGTACAGCGGCTGCAGGCCACGCCGTATCGCCAGGCCCAGCGCCAGGGCCACCACCGGCAATAGCCAGAAGCCGGGCTCGGCCACCTGCTCGGCGATGTCCTGGGCCAGGTCGTCGCGTTCGCTGATGCTGAGCATCACCGTCACTTTTTTCTGCCTGGCCGGTCCGTCCCAGCGGGAAAAGGTCCGCCACGCCACCGGGGGGGTGCCCAGGTAAAGGGTTTCAAAACCTTCGCGCGCATCAAACGGCAGTGCCGGTGCTTCCCCGGTGCGCAGCAGCACCTCACCCGCGGCATTCCAGACCACCAGGCTCATGGAGCGCTGGTAGTCGTGGCTCTTCAGGCTGCTCAGGCCGGGCAGGCTGCCGGCGTCGCCGCGCGCGCCCAGCGGACCGGGGTTCTGCGCCAGCTGCAGCAGGGCCACGCTGGCGAGGTGGCCGTCCGTCAGTTCATCGGCCTCGTGGATGCCGGTACGGTAGCCCAGCACCACAAAGCCGCCCCAGACGATCAGCAGGGCGCCCAGTGCCCAGGCCATCAGGCTGAGCGTGAGCGATCTTTGCATCTTCATGCCTTGTCCTCCGGAACAAAATAACCCACACCGCGCAGGGTGTGGATGACACCCTCACCGAGCTTTTTGCGCAGGTGGTGCACATGGACTTCCACGGCGTTGCTGTCCAGCGCCTTGTCCCAGCTGTAGAGCCGCGCTTCGATCTGCGGACGTGACAGCACCCGCGGCCGCACCTCAACCAGCGCCAGCAACACGCCGAACTCGCGCGCCGACAGATCCACTGCCTTGCCACCCAGCCGCACGCTGCGCGTGGCCGGGTCGATGTCCAGTGCGCCGACCCGGAGCAGCGGCTGTGCGCGGCCAACCGAACGGCGGCGCAAGGCGCGCATGCGCGCGGCCAACTCGTCGGGGTCAAAGGGTTTGGTCACATAGTCGTCGGCACCCATGTCCAGGCACTCGATGCGTGCGGCCACCGCGTCGCGCGCGGTCATCACCAGCACCGGCGTGGCCGGATCCGGCAGCCGGCCTGGCGCGGCCTGGCGCAGCCGGCGCAGCACTTCGGCGCCATCGCCGTCGCGCAGCCCCAGGTCCAGCAGCACCAGATCGAAGGGTTCGACACGCAGCGCGGTCCAGGCCGTTTCCACGCCATCGGTCATGTCCACCGCCCAGCCGAGCTGCCCGAGGTGGGCCTGCAGGCCAGTGGCAATGCCTTCATCGTCTTCAACAACCAGTACGCGCATGCCGCATTGTGCTTGAGCGCCGGATTTCCGGCCGTTAAGGAAAACTTAAGACAGGACGCCGAAGCTGCGCCCATGCAAACTTTTTCAAACCGGCAACTGGCCGCCGTCACGGGGCTGCTGGCGCTGCTGCTGCTGGCCTGGGATTTTTCGGGGCTGGACCTGCCCATGGCCCACTGGTTCGGTGGAGCGGACGGTTTTCCGCTGCGCGAGAATTTTTTCCTGACGGCGGTTCTTCATGAAGGCGCCAAGCGGCTGGCCTGGCTGCTTGCCCTGGCGCTGTGCCTGGCGGTCTGGTGGCCGGTTGGCTGGCTGGAGCGCCTGACGATGCAGCGCCGCCTGCAACTGGCGGTCACCACGCTGCTGGCGGTGCTGGTGGTCAGCACGCTGAAATCCTTCAGCACTGCGAGTTGCCCGTGGAGCCTGGCTGAGTTTGGCGGCGTCGCGCGCTACATGCCGCACTGGGAACATGTCTTTGCGCCCGACGGCGGCAGCGGCGGCTGCTTTCCGGCGGGTCATGCGTCCTCGGGTTTTGCCTTCGTGGGCGGGTATTTCGCCTTTCGCGACACGGCGCCGGGCATCGCGCGGCGCTGGCTGGGAGCCTCGCTGCTGGCCGGTGCCGCACTGGGCCTGGCGCAGCAGGTCCGCGGTGCGCATTTCACCAGCCACACCTTGTGGACGGCGTTCGTCTGCTGGTGTGTGGCCTGGGCCATGGATGGCCTCTTTTCGCGCATGCCGGCCTGGCCGCTGGGCGCAGACCTGAGGGAGTCCACATGAACACCTCCGTCTGGCAGCGCCTGCCCTTCACGGCAGGCGAGGGTCCTGCCCTCGCTGCACCGGCCGCCGGATCGCGCCCGACCTTCACCCATCCCGGCTGGCTCATTCTTGCGGCAAGTCTGTGGCTGGCGACCGCGGCGAATGTGCCGCTGTGGCTGGCCATGCGTGACCTGGGCCTGCTTGCCCATGCCGGTGGCTGGCTGTTTGCTCTGGCTTTCAGCCTGATCATTGCGGCCACCTTGGGGGGCCTCGTGAGCCTGCTGGCCTGGCGCTGGACACTCAAGCCGATTCTGGCCACGCTGCTGCTGGGGTCGGCTTTTGCTGCCCACTTCATGCTGGCCTACCACGTTGTGATCGACACCACCATGATCACGAATGTGCTGCAAACCGATGTGCACGAGGTGCGCGACCTGATCGGCCTGAAGCTGGTCGGGGCGGTGCTGCTGCTGGGTGTGCTGCCCTGCGCGGTGGTGTGGCGCTGGCCGGTGAATTACGGCCGCTGGACCCGCCGCCTGACGCACAACCTGCTGCAGGCGGGCGCCGCTTTGCTGGCCCTGCTGGTGCTGGTGCTGGCCAGCTTCAGCCCGCTGGCCTCGACCATGCGCAACCACAAGGCCTTGCGTTACCTCGTCAACCCGCTCAACGCCGTGTACGCCGTCGGCTACCTGGCGACCCAGCCGCTGCATCGCGGCCGCGGTGCGCTCCAGCCCATGGGGGAGGACGCGCAGGCATGGCTGCCAGCGGGCGCGCGTGCGCCGCTGCTGGTGCTGGTGCTCGGTGAAACCGGGCGCAGCGGCAACTTCGGCATCAATGGTTATGCACGCAATACCACACCCGAGCTGGCGCGCCAGCAGGTCGCCAGCTTCCACAACGCCTGGTCCTGCGGCACCAGCACGGCGGCATCGGTGCCCTGCATGTTCTCCGGGCAGGGGCGTGCAGCGTTCGACCCACAGTCGCGCAACGCCGAAGGACTGCTCGATGTGATCCAGCACGCCGGCATGGCCGTGCTCTGGGTGGACAACCAGTCCGGCTGCAAGGGTGCCTGTGACCGGGTGCCCAGTGTGGCCGCGTCGGCGCTGGGCAACCCGCAGTCATGTCCGGGGGGCGAGTGTTATGACGGGATCATGCTTGACGGGCTGGACCAGCGCATTGCCGCGCTGCCCGCGGAGCGGCGGGCGCGGGGCGTGGTCGTGGTGCTGCACCAGATGGGCAGCCACGGGCCGGCCTACCACCTGCGTTCGCCGCCGGCCTTCAAGCGGTTCACCCCTGAATGCGAGGACAACGACCTGCAGGGCTGCAGCCGCGCAGCTCTCGTCAACGCCTACGACAACTCGATTGCCTACACCGACCACTTCCTGTCGTCCACCATCGACTGGCTGCGCACGCACCAGGCCACCTACGACCCGGCCATGGTTTATGTGGCCGACCACGGCGAGTCGCTGGGGGAAAACAACCTCTACCTGCACGGCATGCCTTACCTGATTGCGCCGGATGTGCAAAAACACGTGCCGTGGATCACCTGGACCTCCGACGGTTTTGCCCGCCGCACGGCGGTGAGCACGGCCTGCCTGCGTACGCAGGCAGACCGGCCGGTGTCGCACGACAACTACTTCCACTCGGTGCTGGGGCTGCTCGGCATCCAGACCCGCGTTTATCAGCGGGCGCTGGATGTGTATGCGTCCTGCGCCCAGCCGCGGGACGGCGCGGTGGCCACACCGGCCGGGCCGGCCGGGGCCACCCGGGTGGCCCGCATCACGCCCAGCCATCTTCAGGAATGAAATCGGCCTCCAGCCCTTGTCTGGCGGGCGCAAGCAGCTGCTGATTTGATAGCGATACCGGCGCGCTGCAAACCGCGCGCCGTGCTCAGCCGCCGAGGTCGATGAGGCCTGCCAGGGGAATGCCGGTCAGCGCGCTGTGGTCTGCCATCACCCATGCGCGGCTCGTGTGGCTGGCGGCTTCTGCCAGCAGCCCGGTCACGCAGGCGATGGAGGCCTTGTCCAGAGCGGCGAAGGGCATGTCGAGCAGCGTCAGTGGCGCGCCCGACGCGAAAGCCGCTGCCAGGAACAGCTTGCGTTTCGAGCCGGTGGACAGCATGAAAAGCTGCTTGCCCATCTGCTCACCAATTTGCTCGCCCAGCGCCAGGGCAGCCAGCAAGCGGTCCAGCGCGGCCGCGTCGAAGCCGGGATAGCGCTGTCGCTGGGTCTCAAGGTATTGCGCCGTGGTCAGCGCGTCGAAGCTGCTGCTGCGGGGTTCGGTGAAAAAAACCTGCGCGCGGTAGGCCTCGGGCCTGTCGCCGAGGCTCACACCATGGATGCGCAAGGCGCCGCTGTCGGCCGGGAGCTCCCCGGCCAGCAGCCGCAACAAGCTGGTCTTGCCGCTGCCGTCGCCGCCGCGCACCAAGGTGAGTCCCGGGACGATGCGGGCGGACCAGCGACTGAACAGCGGGCGTCCGGGGTATGAAAAACTGAGATCGTTCGCCCCGAGCACGGCGCACGCCGGCGCACCGTCCAGCGGCGCAGCATGCCCGGGGTGGGGGTTGTGGGCTTGTTTCATGGGTGGATTGGACATCAATTCGCAGGCTCACATCGCCCGGATGTCTTTGCAGGTCGCGGCAAGGGCACTTCATGGCGCCGGACCGGTGACCACCACCAGCGCGTGGGGCGGCAACGCCGCCAGTGCCACGGTCTCGCCTTCGGCCAGCCGGCGGTCCGGCGCCCGGTCCAGCGGCTGGGCGCTGGCGTGCGCCACGCCGGCGCGTTGCCAGTGAACAATCACCACCTGGTCGCCGTCCAGCCGCAGCGTGATGTCAAACGACGGCCAGTGCAAAGGCACGCGCGGCGACAGCGACAACACGCCTTGCCGCACCGACAGACCCAGCAAGGTCTCCAGCGCGGCGCGGTGCAGCCACGCGGCCGAACCGGTGTACCAGCTCCAGCCGCCGCGCCCGACATAGGGCGGCGCGCCGTAGATGTCGCCGGCCATCACATAGGGCTCCAGCTCGTAGGCCGGTCCGCGCACCGGATGCAGGCTCCGGTGCGCCGGGCTCAGGGCCTGAAAGCTTTCCCAGGCGGCATCCACGTCGCCGGTTTGCGCCTGTGCCATCAGCGCCCAGACCCCGGCATGGGAATACTGCCCGCCGTTTTCACGCACGCCGGGCGGATACGCCTGGATATAGCCCGGGTTGTTGGCCGAATGCTGCAACGGCGGCGTCAGCAGACGCAACAGCCCGGCTTCGTGGTCCATCAGCTGGCTGTTCATCGCCTGCATGGCGGGCACGGTGAAGTTGTCGCTGGACGCGCCGGACAAGACCGACCAGGCCTGTGCAATCAGGTCGATGCGGCATTCGTCGTTCTGCGAGGACCCCAGCGGCGCACCGTTGTCAAAAAATGCGCGGCGGAACCAGGCGCCGTCCCAGCCGTGGCTGTGCAGGGCAGCGATCCAGCCGGTGCGGGCGTCCAGCCACTTCTGCGCGCGTTCGCCTTCGCCGCGCGCCTGGGCCAACGGGGCAAACTTCTCCACCACCGCGCACAGGAACCAGGCCAGCCAGACCGACTCGCCCTTGCCTTCATGCCCGACACGGTTCATGCCGTCGTTCCAGTCGCCGGTGCCCATCAGCGGCAGGCCGTGCGCGCCTGTGGGCAGGCTGCGGTCGATGGCGCGCGCGCCGTGCTCGAACACGCTGGCGCTTTGTCCGCTGGGCTGCGGCGCGTAATAGGCATCTTCAGCGCCTTCGGGAATGGCCGCGCCGTCGATGAAGGGCACGTCTTCGTCAAGCAGCGACGCATCTCCCGTGACTTCAAGGTAATGCGCACAGGCAAAAGGCAGCCAGAGCAGGTCGTCGGAAAAGTGCGTGCGAACACCTTCTCCGCCAGGTGCGTGCCACCAGTGCTGGACATCGCCTTGCGGAAACTGGCGGGAGGCGTTCAGCACAATCTGCTCACGCAGGCGTTGCGCATCGATCAGGGCGAACGCCATCGCGTCCTGCAGCTGGTCGCGAAAACCGAAGGCACCGCCGGCCTGGTAAAAGCCGGCCTTGGACCACAGCCGCGAGCTCAGGGTCTGGTAGAGCAGCCAGCGATTGGCCAGGGCGTCGAACAGCGGGTCGGGCGTGTGCACCTCGACCCTGCCGAGCAGGTCCGCCCAGTACTGCTTGATGCCGTCCAGCGCCTGGGCCAGATCGCGCCCCTGCCAGTTGCGCGCCAGTTGTTCTGCCTGCGCCGCATCGGCGCCATGGCCCAGCAGAAAGCCGATCATGGCCTGCCCGCCGGCTTCCAGCGTGAGCAGGCCCGACAGCGCGGCGCAAGGGTCTGCCGCGGTACCGGACTGCTGGCCCAGCACGTCGGGCAAGACCAGACGCCCCGCCGCATCAAAAAACTCGCTGCGGTCGCAGGTCCATTGCAGCGGTCCGGACAGCCCGGTCAGCGAGACAAAGGCGGTGCTGCCGCCGAAACCGGCGCGGCTTTCGCGCTGCTGCGCCAGCACGGTGGGCTGGTTCGGTGCCTTCCAGCCATGCACGGTGCGTCGTTCGTGGCGTGCGGCGCCCATTTGCCATTCCAGCATTGCCAGCGCGCGCAGCTGGCGTGGCGCCGTGCCCTGGTTGTGCAGCCTGACGGCCACCACCTTGACCGCCTCTTCGCGGTCCACAAAGAAGGTGGTTTCGATGGCCAGGTCGCCATGGCGGCAGGTGAACACGCTGTACCCCTGGCCATGGCGCACCTCGCAGGGCAGGCTGGCGCCGCTTTCGGTGGAAGGCGTCAGCGCCAGCAGTTTTTGCGTTTCGACGTCCTGCAGCCAGTAGTGCTCGCCGGTCGGGTCCTGCAGGGGGTCGTTGGACCAGGGTGTGAGCTGGTGCATTCGGCTGTTGATGGCCCAGGTGTAACCGGCACCGGCCTCCGAAACCTGGAAGCCGAAGGAGGGATTGGCGATGACGTTGATCCAGGGGCGGGGCGGGCGGTGCCGGCCGTCCACCGTGAAGCAGAACTCCCCGCTGGCGGGGTCGAAGCGCCCGACCGGCGGCTGGCCGGCGCTGAGTGGCCTGGCCTGGGGGTCTGCCAGTGTGGTGCTGGGCACTGGGGCAGACTGCGCGCTGGTCGGCACCGCGCCGCGCCGCAGCCCGCTGGCGCCCTGCAGCGCCGCGAGCTGCTGCTCCAGCGGCCGTCCGTCGGCCACAAAGATGAAGCGCGCCAGGCCGGCGAGCACGGCTTTTTCCGGGGCCGAGATCTCATGGTCGCGCAGCAGGAAAAACCCGCCGGCGTCATCGCGCGGGAAGCTGTTTTCTGCCTGCTGGCGCATGCGGTCGCGCAGCGCGAGGATGTCGCGTTGCAGCGGCATGAGGTAGGAGTTGGCTTCGCTGTTGACAATCACCACGTCCACCGCCAGACCGCCAAAGCTCCAGAGCGGCTGGGCCCGCAGCAAGGCGTCCACCAGCCCGAGCCCGATGGTGGAGTGAATGCGCACGAGCACGATGGGTTTGTCACCGGACAAGCCAAAACGCCAGAGCTGCCGCTGGTCCAGCGCCACACGCTCGGTCTGGGGCCGGGTGGCGGTGTACATCAGGGCGGTGTTGATGTCCTGCAGCGCGGCATGGCGCTCAGGCGAGACGCCGAGGTCACGCAGGCGGACCTGGGCCAGCGTGGCGGCCATCCGCGTGGCCCGTCCGGCATGCATGGGCTGCAGGTACTTGTCGATGCGGACAGCCAGCTCCTCGCTGGATTCGGCCGCGGCGGTGGCAAAGCTCAGGCGTGCCATGTCGCCCGCGGCAATGCGCAGGCGGACCTGCAGGCCGGCCACCGGGTCCAGTCCGTTGACGGCGTCGCCCTCGGCCTGGATGGCCGGCACCGCCAGCGCCGGCTGGGCCGGCAGCCGGTTGCGCCCGAGGAAGGCGCGCCGGTCGGCGAGATAAGCCACCGATTGCACCTGGGCATCGGCCGCGGCCACAAAATGCGCCACGGACATGGCCGGATCGCCCTGCAGCCGGGGCTTGCGCGTCAGCAACAAGGCGCGCCAGGGGGCGTGCCACCGGGTGTGGATGAACAGGTTGGAGAACGCGGGGTGCGCCTCGTCGGCGCGCGGATCGGCCAGCACCGCTTCGAAACAGGACACCACATCCAGCGTGATGTCCTGGGCCGACAGGTTGAGCAGCGTCACCATGCGCAGCTCGGTGTCGTCTTCCGGGCTCACCAGCACCGTGGTGGTGGCTTCAAGGTCCGCCGACCTCGCTTCAAATTCGACCCGGTCGGCCAGGAAGCGCGCCTTGTAGACCCAGTCGGGGTGAGGCGCCGGGTGGGCGGTCAGCGATGACACGGCCTGCTGGCCGGCGTGGCGCAGGTAGATGAAACTGCCATGGGCATCGCGCAGCAGGTCGTCGCGCCAGCGCGTGATGTTCTTGCCGCGCCAGCGGCTGACGCCGGCGCCGTTGGCGCGCAAGGCCACGCTGTAGGCGCCGTTGGACAACAGTTGTGTGGGCTGCCAGCCGGAGGCGCCGGGGTCGATGTCACGCGAGTGATACAGCGCGTCTTCGCGCAAGTCATCGGGCGCCGGCAAGGTGCGGGGATCGGGGCTCTTGACAATCTGGCGCGGCGTTTTTTCGTGCAGCAGCGAGGTGTAGGCCTGAACCAGTGAAGCGGATGAAAACCAGTGCCGCGGTGCTTCGCGGCACAACACATTGCACAGCGCCACCAGCGACATGCCCTGGTGATGCGCCATGAAGGTGTTGACCACGCTGAAAGCCTGGTTGGCAGGTTGCCGCGCCGCGGTGAAATCAACGGCGTCGGCAAAACCGAAGGCGCCGCGTGCGCCGGCCATGTCGAGCTGACGCAGGTTGTTCACCGCCTCGCGCGGCGTGAACATGCTGGCCATCACGCTGGCGTAAGGCGCCACCACCCGGTCGGCCGGTGGGGTGCGGCGCAAGGCCAGCCGTGGCACGCCGAAGGGCGAGTACTGGTAGGCCAGCGTGTGGTCCTGGCCGAAATAGGCCGACTCGGACACGCCCCAGGGCAGGTGCTGCGCATGGCCGAAGGCCTGCTGCTCCATCACCGCCGCCAGGCCCGAGACATGCAGCAGTCCCTGGGCGGGCTCACACATCACCAGCGAGGGCATCAGGTATTCGAACATCGAGCCCGACCAGGATTTGAGGCCGGGTGTGATGCCCACCGTCAGGAAGCTGCGGCCGAGCGCCTGCCAGTGCCGCCGGGGCACGTCTCCCTTGGCGATGGCGAGAAAACTGGTCAGCCGCGACTCGGACGCCATCAGGTCGTAATAACTGGTGTCCAGCACGTGTTCGTGGACGCGCAGGCCGATGTGGAAAAGGTGGCGCTTGGGGTCGTAAAGGCCGCTGAAGTCCATGGCCATGCAGAGCTGCTCGCAGCGCGCGGCCACCTTGTGCAGCCGCGCGGCCTGCTCGGGCGTGAGCGCGGGGGTTATCTCTTCACCCGCTGTGGCGGCGGGCAGCGGGGCCAACAATCTGCAGGCCTGCGCAGTGGCGAGCAAATGGCCCGCGAGGTTGCCGCTGTCCACCGTGGACACATAGGCCGGCGCCAGCACTTCCAGCGTCCGGGTGTCGTACCAGTTCATCAGGTGGCCGCGGTGTTTGGCCAGGCGCTCCACGGTGTCCAGGGTGGCTTCGAGCCGGGCCAGCAGAACGGTGGTGGAAATCCATCCGAACTCGCGTGCGCAGGCCACGGCCAGCAGGTACATGCCGATGTTGGTCGGCGAGGTCCGGTGGGCCACCGTTTCCTCGGGGTCCATCTGCAGGTTGTCCGGGGGGAGATGATTGTCTTCTGCGGTCACGCAGCGCTCAAAAAAAACCCAGGTCTGGCGCGCCAGCGCGCTCAGGTAGTTCCGGTCTTCCGGTGCCAGCGGCGGTGCCGCCGTGCTGGGCACGCTGGCCCACCAGGCCGGAAACGGCGCCAGCGCCCAGACCAGGAACAGCGCCGGTCCGGCCCAGGGATGCGGGCTCCAGCAGGCCGCCAGCGCCAGCAGCAGGCACAGCACGGAGGTCGCTGCATGGCTGCGCAAAAACGCCGGCAGGCTGTAGCGGGCCAAGGCCTGCGCCTGCGCGGCGGTGGTCCATTCGAGCAGCTTGCGCCGGCTGACCGCCATGCGCCACAGCGCGCGTGCGACGGCATCCAGCATCCCGGTGGCCTGGGCAACAAGCTGGCTGAACTGCCAGGCGCAGCCGGCCAGGCCCCGCAGCACGTCGCGAACACCGACATCGAAGAAGTGCAGCCAGGCGATGCCGCGGCGCGTCGGCACCAGCCCTGCCAGCGCGCCCATCAGGGGACCGGCCAGTAAAGCAGCGATGACAAAACCCAGCGCTGTTGCAAGCGGCAGTGCGGCGGTGGCAATGACCCAGGCCAGCAGCGCCACGCTGGCCGGTGCCAGGGTCGAGCGGCGCAGGTTGTCGGCCATGCGCCAGAGCCCCAGGGCATCAATGCCAAAACGGCCGGCGTGCAACATCAGCGGCAGCAATTGCCAGTCGCCGCGGGTCCAGCGGTGCACCCGCGAGGCGGCAACGCCCGCATGGTGCGGATGGTCTTCCATCAACACCACGTCGGCCACATACGCGCAGCGGGCGATGCTGCCTTCCAGCAGGTCATGGCTGAGGACGGCGCCGTCTGGCAGGCGGCGGTCCAGCACGGCGTGCACCGCATGCACGTTCAGCAAGCCCTTGCCGGTGAAACTGCCCATGCCGAACAGGTCCTGGTAGAGGTCGGAGACGCCGCTGCTGTAGGGGTCCAGGCCGGCCTGGCCCGCAAACATGGCATGAAACGGGGAACGTTCTTCCGCAGCCGGCAAGGGCGTGACCACACGCGGCTGCAGGATGCCGTAACCCGCGCTGACGCAGCGGCGCACCGGGTCGATCCGGGGGGCATTGAGAGGATGGGCGGCCACAGACACCAGGTCGCGCAGCGACCCTGCAGGCAACACTGTGTCGCTGTCCAGGGTCAGCAGGTATTGGAGGCCCGCAGCCAGTTGCATGTCGGGTGCCTGCGGCACAAACACGCTGGGGCCGCCGCCGGCGATCTGGCGCAGCAGCATTTCGAGCTTTCCGCGCTTGCGTTCCCAGCCTATCCATCGGCCTTCGGTGGCAGACCAGGTGCGAGGGCGGTGCAGCAGGATAAAACGCGAGGGCGCGTTTGGGGCTGCGGGGTGGTTGCGGTTCAGAATCCGGATTTTTTCAAGGGCGTCTTCGAGCAGGGCCTGGTCCCCCGGCAGGTTCTCGGCGTCTGCGTCGCCCCAGTCCGTCAGCAGGGCGAACTGGGCATGGGTTTCGCGGCTGGCCAGCCAGTGCAGACTCAGGCGATGCACCAGCTCGCTGGTGGATGCCGGCGAGCTCAGCATGCAGGGCATGACAACCAGCACGCGGTGCGCGGCGGGGATGCCGGCGCTGAAGTCCAGCCGCGGCAGCGGCTGGACGCGGGCCGACTCGGCCACGAGGCGGTGAATCAGGGCGGCCACGGCTTCGGATGCCGGCCAGGCCATCAGCAGCACGGCCACCCAGCCGGTCCAGTCGAGCCCGGCGGCAGGATGCACTGCCGCGTACAGCACCAGTGCGGTCCCTGTGATCCAGGCGGCGGCGTACAGTGGCAATCGCCATGCGCGCCAGTTGACGCCTGCGCCCTGCGGCGTGGCAGATACCGCGGGCGGGCGCAAGGCCGACTCCAGTGCCGGCCGGCCCGGCCCCAGCAGGTGGTAGCCGGCCGTGCGGGCCGCCTCGGGCAGGTCTGCCTGTGTGGCCGCCACCAGCACCGCTTCGGCGACGCTGCGCTCCGGGTGTCCGCTTTGCTGGGCCAGCCGCTCCATCGCCCGCGTGATCTGCTGGCGCGTCATTTCACTTTCCGTGGAAAAGCTCGGCAAGCGACGTAACACCTGCAGCGAATGGCTGACGGGCTCGATCAGTTCGGTCCATTCAATCTGCCCGATCAGGCGCAAGGTGGTGATGATGTTGCTGACCGTGAGGTTGGCCTCGACCTGGGCGGTCTGGGCCTCGCCAATCAGGCGCTGGCCGTCCTTGCAGTGCCGTTCCGTCCAGGCCACCAGCGGCGGCGCCGGATCCGGCCGTTCGGCAGGCATGCGCTGCCAGAGCTGTGTGAGGTAGCTGCGCTCCAGCCCGCGGTGTTTCATGCGTGCGTGCAGCTCGTCCAGGTCCTGCGCCTCCAGCTTGTCCGCGGCGTCCCAGGCCGCATGCGCGACTTCCCGGGCCACCTTGTTCCAGGCAATGCGGTCGGCCATGCGGCGCAGGTTTTCCAGCAGCACCACCCGCAGCGTGGTGGGCAAGGCCCACAGCTCGCCCAGCGCGAGTTCGCTGACTTCCTGGTAGGCCCTCAGATAGGCCGTGAACAGCACCGGGTCTAGAACACTGTCGGTGTGTGCGACATAGGCCCAGGCGATGCCGTAGACGCGCGGCAGGCCTTCCAGCGGCCGCTCTGCCAGCTTGGGCAGGTCTGCGTAGTAGCGGTGTGGCACACCCTCCCGGATTTGCTGAAGCTGCGCTTCAATCAGGTGGAAGTTGTCGAGCAGCCATTCGGCCGCTGGCGTGACGTAGTGGCCACGCTGTGAGGTGACGGCAATGTAGTCGTAGGCCTCGCGCAGCCCGGTGATGTTTTCCTGGACCCGCGGAAAAAAAGGCGGTCCGTGGACCGGACTGCCGGAGGGGCGCACGGCTTGGGCCTGGGCCAGGCTCCGGCCATGCTGTTCGAAACGGCGGGCGCCAAACAGTTCGGCGCGGATCGGGTGCTGCAATGCGCCGTGGCGATCCAGCAGTATTTTCCTGGCGTAGGGGGTGAGGGTTTCCAGGCGGTGAATAAAAGCCGTACTCACATCCTCACGCGGCGGCGACGAGGATCAGGGCCAGTCCCGCCAGCGCGGCAACCGTCACCACCCGCGGGCTCAGCGCGCCGTGGGCCGACTCCAGGGCCGTGTGTACAAAGAAAAAACGGCTGTGCGAACTGGCGCAGTGATTCATGTGGGAGGCCAGCTCTGCCGCGTCGGTGGAGACAGGATCGGCCTTGTCCGCGGACGGACGTGTCCCGAACTTGAATGTAGTCATGGTGTGCGCTCCGGGGAGAAAGTGATGAGCACCGCCGCACGGCGGAATGCCGGGCGTGGTGATCAGTGTCAAATTCATCCTAGGACCGGCACTTGCCACCTGCCATCGGACGGCGCCGCTGTTGGCCTAGGACGGGACCTACACGGCCAGCCATGGCGCGGCGACGGCGGTCTCAGCCCGTGTTGCGCAAACCTGCGGCGATGCCATTGATGGAGATGTGGATACCGCGCTGCACCCGTTCGTCCGCCTTGCCCTCGCGGTAGCGCCGCACCAGTTCGACCTGCAGGTGGTGCAGCGGGTCGATGTAGGGGAAGCGGTGCCGGATGGAGCGCTGCAGGGAGGCATTGCCCGCCAGGCGCTGCTTGTCGCCGGTGATCAGCAGCAGGGCTTCGGCCGTGCGCTGCCATTCCGCCTCGATGGCGCTGAAGACTTTTTTGCGCAGGCGCGCATCACTCACTAGTTCGGCGTAGCGCGAGGCCAGCGCCAGATCGCTTTTTGCCAGCACCATGTCCATGTTGCTCAGCAGGGTGCGGAAAAACGGCCACTGCTTGTACATCTTCTGCAGCAGGGCCAGGGCTTCCTTGCGGCTGCTCGCCGTGCCGCCTGCGCCCAGCATGCGCTCGATGGCTGAACCAAAACCGTACCAGCCGGGCAGGGTCAGGCGGCACTGCCCCCAGCTGAAACCCCAGGGAATGGCGCGCAGGTCCTCGATTTTCTGCGAGGCCTTGCGGGAAGCCGGGCGCGAGCCGATGTTGAGCTCGGCAATTTCGCGAATCGGTGTGGCGCTGAAGAAGTATTCGGTGAAGCCGGGGGTTTCGTAAACCAGTGCGCGGTAAGCCGCCATGCTGGTTTGCGACAGCTCGGCGGCGGCCCGCAGGAAGTCGCGGGTGGCGGGTTTGGTCGGTTGCAGCAGGGTGGCTTCCAGGGTGGCGGCAACCAGGGTTTCGAGGTTGCGCCGGCCGATCTCGGGATTGGCGTATTTGGAGCCGATGACCTCGCCCTGTTCGGTCAGGCGGATCTGCCCGCGCACCGTGCCGGGTGGCTGCGCCAGGATCGCCTGGTAGCTCGGGCCACCGCCGCGGCCCACTGTGCCGCCACGCCCGTGGAACATCCGCAACTGGATGTTGTGCGAGTTGGCAAGCTGGTCAAACAGCTCGACCAGCGCAATTTCGGCACGGTACAGCTCCCAGTTGCTGGTGAAGATGCCGCCATCCTTGTTGCTGTCCGAGTAGCCCAGCATGATGTCCTGCTCGCCGCCACTGCGCTTGACCTGTTGCGCGATGCCGGGCAGCGCGTAGTAGTCGCGCATGATGGGCGCGGCGTTGCGCAGGTCTTCAATCGTCTCGAACAGCGGCACCACAATCAGGTCGTGGGTGGCGCGCTGGTCCAGGGTACCGGCCATCAACCCGACTTCCTTTTGCAGCAACAAAACTTCGAGCAGGTCGCTGACGGTTTCGGTGTGGCTGATGATGTAGTGGCGAATCGCCTGCGCGCCGAAACGCTGGCGCAAAACACGCGCTGATTCGAAGATCGCGATTTCGCTGCGCGCATGGTCGGAATAAGCGGCGCCCACCACACGCAGCGGCCGGGCGTCGTTGAGCAGGGACAGCAGCAGCGCGCGTTTGGCCGCTTCGTCCAGGCTGGCGTATTTCGCCTCGATGCGCGCGACGGCCAGCAGCTCGGCAACGACCTCCTCGTGTTTGTCCGAACTTTGCCGCAGGTCCACCGTGGCCAGATGAAAGCCGAACACTTCGACGGCGCGGATCAGCGGATGCAGGCGCTGCGCCACCAGGGCAGCGCCATGGTTGGCGCGCAGCGAGGCTTCAATGATGCGCAGGTCGGTCAGGAAATCTTCGGCGGCGAGGTAGGCGTTTTGCGGTGCGACCGCGTGGCGTGCGGCCTCGCGGCCTGTCAGCTCCTTGAGCGTCGCCGCCAGCCGCGCATACACGCCCGTGAGGGCGCGGCGGTAGGGTTCGTCGAGGCGGTGCTCGTTGACGTCGGGGGAGCGCTCAGCCAGGGCCCGCATCTCGGGTGTGAAATCCACCAGCATGGCCGACAGCGAGAGTTCGGCGCCGAGGTAATGCACCTCCGTCAGGTAATGGCGCAGCGCCACTTCGGACTGGCGGCGCAAGGCGTATTCCAGCGTGTCGGCGCTGACGTTCGGGTTGCCGTCGCGGTCGCCGCCAATCCACTGCCCCATGCGCAGAAAGCTGTGCACCGGCTGGTTGCCAAGCGCGCGCTCCAGGTCGGCGTAGAGCCGGGGGATTTCGCGCAGAAAGGTGGACTCGTAATAACTGAGCGCGTTTTCAATCTCGTCGGCGACCGTGAGTTTGGTGAAGCGCAACAGCCGCGTTTGCCACAGCTGCATCACGCGCGCGCGCAACTGGGCCTCGTTGGCAGCCAGTTCCCGCGGTGTGAGGGCATCGCGGCTGACATTGACGGCCAGCGCATGCGACTTGATCTCGTCGCGCGCCGTGAGCAACTGCGCGATGTCGCGCTCGGCGTCCAGAATGCTTTTGCGCTGTACCTCCGTCGGGTGCGCGGTCAGCACCGGCGACACATAGGCATGGGCCAGGGTGGCTGAGATGGTCCTGGGCGAGATGCCGGCCCAGCGCAGGCGCGACAGCGCGACTTCGATGCTGCCTTCCTGCGTGTCGCCCGCGCGCTCATGAACGGCGCGGCGCCGGATGTGGTGCCGGTCCTCGG
>CAMLDT010000045.1 GCA_946479075.1 uncultured Polaromonas sp. | reverse complement strand
TCGACATGCACGCCGAGTTCGTCCATATAGGGCTTGGCCTGCACCATCACGTCGAGCAGGTGTGACACCGGTGCGCCCTGGTAGCCGCCCACATAGGCCACGCCGGACTGGAGCAATGCCTTGGTGATCGCGAGGATGCCCTCGCCGTGGAAAGTCTCGCCGCTTTTCAGCCGCAGCGACTCGATTTCCTTGCTGAATGAAACTTCCAAGGCTGTCTCCGGATTTTTTTTGGGTCGTGGTTGGGTGTCGTGGAAAGAAGCGAGTTTGGTGGCATGGAGACTATCCATCAATACAATGACCGAACTAACCGGTATTCATTCAATGCATATCAAGGACATCGACCTCAACCTGCTGCGGCTGTTCGATGCGGTGTACCGCACCCGCAAGGTCAGCCGCGCGGCCGAGCTGCTCGACCTGACCCAGCCGGCCGCCAGCCAGGGCCTGACGCGGCTGCGCCTGCTGATCAAGGATCCGCTGTTTGTGCGCGCCGGCGGCGGTGTGCAGCCCACACCCAAGGCCGACCGCCTGGCCGACGCGGTGCGCAGCGCGCTGGCGACGCTGGAGCAGGCGCTCAATGAGTCGGCGCTGTTCGAGCCGCTGCAATCGCGCAAGGTGTTTCGCATCCACATGAGCGACATCGGGGAAGCGCGCTTCCTGCCGGAACTGATGGTGGCGCTGCGACGGCTGGCGCCCGGGGTGCGGATCGAGACCACGCCTCTGGCCAGCAGCGACATCGCTGCCGGGCTGGACAGTGGGCGCATTGATTTTGCGTTCGGTTTTTTGCCCACGGTCAAGGACACCCAGCGCAGGCAGTTGCTGAAAGACCGCTACATCGTGCTGCTGCGCGAAGGCCATCCTTTCACCCGGCGCCGCCGCGCCGGCCAGGCCCTGCTGGATGCGTTGCACCAACTTGACTTTGTCGCCGTGCGCACGCATTCGGACACCCTGCGCATCCTCGAACTGATGCGGCTGGAGGAGCGCCTGCGCCTGACCACCGAACACTTCATGGTCTTGCCGTCCATCGTCAAAGCCACCGACCTGGCCGTGGTGATGCCGCGCAACATCGCGCAGATTTTTGCGGCCGACGGCGGCTACACCCTCATCGAGCCGCCGTTTCCGCTGCGCGACTTCACGGTGGCGCTGCACTGGAGCAAACGCTTCGAGGCCGACCCGGGCAACCGCTGGCTGCGCGGCGTGATCGAGACCTTGTTCCGCGAGCCCGCCTGAGGCGGGGAGTGTTTGTGTTTATGAGTAAAAAGTGCCTCCAGCCCTTATGGGGCGGGCGCAGGCAGCTCATCTATTGATAGCAAACAGGCCGTCCCTGCAGGGTTTGCCGGGTGTTCAGCTGGCGGGCGCACTGTCGGCGCTGGGCGCAAACGTGAGTGTGACCGTGGTGCCTTCGCCCGGGACCGACGCGATGTCAATCCTGCCGCCATGGCGGGTCATGATGCGCTCGCAGGTGTTCAGGCCGATGCCGGTTCCGCTGAACTCGCTGAGCGTGTGAAAGCGCTGAAAAGCCTTGAACAGCAAGGCTGGATCGGGGCAGGAAAAACCGGCGCCGTTGTCCCGCAGGCGCACGATCACCTCCGGCCCGCTGCCGTCCTGCAGCAGCTGGATATGCGCCTGCTCCCGCTGGCCCGTGAACTTCCAGGCGTTGCCCAGCAGGTTGGCCAGCAGGGGACGCAGCAGGCCCAGGTCGCCCCGCACCCGCAGTGATTTCGGCGCGTCAAACCGGACCTGCCGCTGGGGCTCCTGGTGGCGCAGCTCTTCGAGGATTTCATAGGCCAGCGGGACCAGGTCCACGTCCTGGATTTTCAGCGCCTGGGTGGCCGCCCGCGACAGCGACAGCAGGTCACTGACCAGGCTGTTCATCTGCCGGGCCGAATGTTCAATGCGCGTCGCCAGCCTGGCACCGTCCTCACCGAGTGCCGCGGCATGCCGCTTGTGAAGCAGCTGCGTGAAGCCGACCAGCGAAACCAGCGGAGATTTCAGGTCATGCGCGATGGTCCGTGCAAAGGCGTCGAGTTCCGCGTTGACGCGCACCAGCTCGGCCGTGCGTTCTTCCACCAGTTTTTCAAGCTCATCGTGGCTGGCGGCGAGCCGCGCCTCGTGCGCCTTGTGGCTGCTGATGTCTTCCAGAATGCCACCCATCATGGTGGTGCGCCCTTGATGATCGACGATGAGCCGCTTGCGGTCCAGCACCCACCGGATGTCGCCCGACTTGGTCACGATGCGGTACTCGCAGCTGGCCTCGCCGGTTGCCAGCAGGGTGTCGTGCGATGCCTGGGCCACCCCGGCATCGTCCGGGTGCACCGCCTGGACCCAGAATTCCGGGTGGCTCATGACCTGCTCGGGGCTCAGGCCGTACATGCTTTCAATGGCGGGGCTGACATAAAGCAGTTTGCTGCCGTCGGGCGAGGCCATCCACAACACAGCGGCCAGGCTCTGGTGCAGCTGGCGAAATTGCGCTTGCTGGCGCTCCAGCGCATTGAACAGGCGCCGGTAACTGGCGTTGACCAGCAGCACCAGCGCCAGCGAGGTGGTCACGACATAAAACACGCCCTTGTAACTCTGCGCCGAGCTGCGCCATTCAGGGTCGGCGGAGAGGGACGCGACCAGCGAGTCAGAGCCGAGAATCCACACCACCCCCAACACGGCGTAAAGCAGGCCAATGCCCAGGGCGATGCCCGAGATTTTCGGCTTGAGAAGGTTTTTCATGAATCTGGCGTTGCCATCACCGGACGGCAGTTTTGCACCATATCACCATCGACGGTGATCCTCCAGTGGGCTGCAGTCGGGTGGTGGGGTCAGCCCTGTGGATGACCGGGCAGGGGCACCGCCCTGCGCCAGAAGTTTTCGGCGGCTGGCAGGGCCGGGGACTGGCTGCGGAACAAGCGGATATCCAGTGCGATGTGCCAGGGGGCGCCACCGGCGGGCACCAGGCGGTGCTGCGCCAGGTCATCGGCGATCAGGCTGTGCGGCAGCCAGGCGACGCCGCGGCCGTCCAGCGCCATGGTGCGCAACACCGACGCCAGGTGCGCGGTAAAGACGGTCTCGCCCCGGGCCTGCTCAAGCGGGCCGCCACGCAGCGCACGCACAATCCGGCCCAGCCCGGACTCGTTGCTGTAGGCGAGCAGCGGCGCAGGTTTGCCGCTTGAAGAAAGCAGATGCCGGGGCTTGCCGTTTTTTTGGGGGGCTGAAACCGGCACCAGGGTGTCGCTGCCGACACGCGCCGAGCGGTAGCTGGCGGGGTCCAGCCGGCCGGGCACCTGTTCATGCCAGTGGCACAGCAGAAACTGCACACGTCCCTGCAGCATCAGGGCCTCGCACTGCTCCATCACGTCGGAGACCAGTTGCACCGGGCCCACGGACAAATGGGTTTCCAGGCCGCGCAGCCAGCCCGGCAGGAAGGTGAAGGACAGCGCGTGGGTGGACGCAAAACGCAAGGTGGCCGAGCTGGCGTCGGCCACTGCCCGCGCTTCTTCGGGGACCCGCGCCACGCGCGAAAGAAGCTCTTGCGCCACCGACCGGAACCACTGCCCGCTCTCGGTCAGCGTGACCGGGTGGTTGCTGCGGTCGAACAGCGCCACGCCCAGCCAGTCCTCCAGCGCCCGCACACGGCGGCTGAAGGCCGGCTGCGTCACGTGCCGCTCACTGGCGGCGCGCGAGAAATTGCCGGAGTCGGCCAGCGCCAGAAAGTCCTCAAGCCAGATCAGGTTCATGGGCGGTGCTTTGCGGGCATGAAGGCAGAGAAAACCGGCATTGGACGCCGGGACGGCAGGCGCCGATGATAGCCCCGTCATTCACCACCGCAACACAGCACCCATGAAGATCACCGACATCCGCGAAGTCACCCAACCCATCAAGTCCGACATCCGCAACGCCTACATCGACTTCTCGAAGATGACGCTGAGCCTGGTGGCCGTGGTCACCGACGTGATCCGTGACGGCAAGCCGGTGATCGGCTACGGCTTCAATTCCAACGGCCGTTACGGCCAGGGCGGCCTGATCCGCGAGCGTTTTGCGCCGCGCATTCTCGAAGCCGCACCCGACAGCCTGCTCGATGGCAGCGGCAACAACCTGGACGCGCACAAGGTCTGGGCCGCCGCGATGACCAACGAAAAACCCGGCGGCCACGGCGAGCGCTCGGTCGCTGTCGGCACCATCGACATGGCGGTCTGGGATGCGGTGGCCAAGATCGAAGGCAAGCCGCTGTACCAGTTGCTGGCCGAGCGTTATGGCACCGGCACGCCGAACCGCAAGGTGTTTGTCTATGCCGCCGGCGGTTATTACTACCCCGGCAAGGACGACGCCAAACTCATGGCCGAGATGCGCAGCTATATCGACCGCGGTTACACAGTGGTCAAGATGAAAATCGGCGGCGCCTCGCTGGCCGAGGATTGCCGCCGCATCGAGGCCGTGCTGGCCATGCTGGCCCCGGGCCAAAAACTTGCGGTGGACGCCAATGGCCGCTTCGATCTGAAGACCGCCATTGCCTACGCCAAAGCGCTGTCCGCCTACGATCTGTTCTGGTACGAGGAAGCCGGTGACCCGCTGGATTACGCGCTGCAGGCCGAGCTGGCGCCACATTACGCCGGCCCCATGGCCACCGGCGAAAACCTGTTCTCCATGCAGGACGCGCGCAATTTGATCCGTTACGGCGGCATGCGCCCGGACCGCGACTGGCTGCAGTTCGACTGCGCGCTGAGCTATGGCCTGGTCGAGTACCTGCGCACGCTGGACATGCTCAAGGAGCATGGCTGGTCGGCGTCGCGCTGCATTCCGCACGGCGGCCACCAGATGTCGCTGGCGATTGCCGCCGGCCTGGGGCTGGGCGGCAACGAGTCCTACCCCGACCTGTTCCAGCCTTATGGCGGCTTTCCGGACGGCGTGAAGGTGGTGGACGGCCATGTCACCCTGCCCGAGTTGCC
Organism: uncultured Polaromonas sp.; assembly: GCA_946479075.1. The sequence continues at coordinate 14,811 of CAMLDT010000045.1, read as the reverse complement.
CGGCATCGGCTTTGAGGGCAAGGCAGACCTGTACGCCCAGATGAAGACGCTCGCCTCCTGAAGCGGCGGGGGGGCGTTGCACGCGCCCAACGATGAGGTGAAAAGCAACGATTTGTATGCATCGTCTGACAAACATCGCCGCCGCCTTGTATTAGCCTTCGGGCTTGTGCCTCAAAGGCGTCCTGCATTTCACCCGTCTGTTCCCGTGAACCACAGCGATCTCCAGCGAATCTTTCGCCACATTCCTGGTGCCTACCTGGTTCTCAAGTCCGACAGCGACTTCACCATCGTCGGGGCGAGCGAGGACTATCTGCAGACCACCCACACCACGCCGGAGATTTTCGGCCGCCCCCTGTTCGAGGTCTTTCCCGACAATCCGGCGCTTGCCGGTGCCCATGGCGTCAGGAATTTGCGTGTTTCCCTGGAGCGTGTGAAGTCAACCCGGGCGCCCGACACCATGGCGGTGTTGCGCTACGACATCCGGCTGCCGGCGCACAAGGGCGGCGGCTTTGAGGAGCGTTATTGGGCGCCGACGAACGCCCCGGTGCTCGATGACCAGGGTGAGGTGGCTTTTCTGATTCACCGGGTGGAAGACGCCACCGCCAAGGCCAACCGCGACGCCGTGGCGATTCTGGACAGCATCACCGAAGGCTTTTTCACGCTGGACCGTCAGTGGCGCTTCGATTACATCAACCGGGAGGCCTACCGCATTCTTGGCCGTGAGCCCGGCTCGCTGACGGGGCAGGTGTTGTGGGAGGCGTACCCGGGGCTGGAAGGCACCGCGTTCGAGCGTGGTTACCAGCACACCATGGCGCAGCGCGAAAAATCCTCGTTCACGGCCTTTTATCCTTACCAGGACCGCTGGTACGAGGTCACCTCGTTCCCGGCGCCCGAGGGCATTTCGGTTTATTTTCGCAACGTGACGGACCAGAAAAAACTGGAAACCCGGCAGGAAGAACTGGTGGCCCGGTCTGAAAGCCAGCGGCGCATTTACGAAACGGCGCTCAACAGCACGCCGGATTTTGTCTATGTGTTCGACCTGGAACACCGCGCCCTGTACGCCAACGATTCCCTGCTGAAAACCTGGGGCGTGACAGATGTGCGCGGCAAGACATGGATGGAGCTGGGCTACGAACAGTGGCACGCCGACATGCACGACCGCGAGCTCGATCAGGTGATCACCACGCGCGCACCCATACGCGGTGAAATACCGTTTGCCGGCACGGGCGGCAGGCGCATCTACGACTACATCTTCGCGCCGGTGTTCGACGCAGACGGCAAGGTGGTGGCGGTTGCGGGCACCACACGGGATGTCACCGACCGGCAGGCTGCGGACCAGGCGGTGCGCGAGCAGGCGGCACGCCTGGCCGAGTCGGACCGGTCCAAGGACGAGTTTCTGGCCACGCTGTCGCACGAACTGCGCAACCCGCTGGCACCGCTGCGAAATTCAATTGCGCTGTTGCGGCGAAGCTCGCCAGGCGACGCGCGGTCCGAACCCATCCACGCGATGATGGAGCGCCAGGTCAACCACTTGGTGCGGCTGGTGGATGACCTGCTGGAGCTGTCGCGCATCAGCCGCGGCACCCTGTCGCTGCGCAATGAGCGCGTCGAGCTGGCCACGGTGGTGCGCAATGCGATCGAGACGGCAAACCCGCTGGTGCAGGCGGCCGGCCATGCGCTGGTGGTGGACGTGCCCGCCGCACCCGTCTGGCTCAACGGTGACGATGTGCGGCTGGTGCAGATCCTGTCGAACCTGCTGGACAACGCCGTGAAGTACACCGAGTCGGGCGGGCGCCTGAGCCTGCGTGCACAGGTCGAAGGCAAGGAAGTGGCCATCACCGTGGCCGACAACGGCATCGGCATGGACCCCGAGGTGCTGCCCCGCATGTTTGAAATGTTCAGCCGCGGTGACCGCGACAGTGCGCGCACCCAGGGCGGGCTGGGCATCGGGCTGGCGCTGGCCCGGCGCCTGGCCGAGATGCACCAGGGCAGCCTGGAGGCCTGCAGCGGCGGCATCGGCCAGGGCAGTGAATTCACGCTGCGCCTGCCGGTTGCCGAAGTGGTCGCCAGCGCCGCGGGCAGCCCCTCCGCAGGTGCCGGGGAACTGGCGCAGACACGCGTGCTGGTGGTGGACGACAACCACGACGCCGGCGACAGCCTGGCCATGATTCTTGACCTGCTTGGCGCCGAAGTGCGGGTGGCGCGCGGCGGCGCCGAGGCGCTGGAGATGTTCGGCAGCTACCAGCCCACGGTGATCCTGCTCGACATCGGCATGCCGGGCATGAACGGCTACGAGGTGGCGCGCGCCATCCGCAGCGGCTACCCGGGCCATCCGGTCACCATTGTTGCGCTCACCGGCTGGGGCCAGGACGAAGACCGGCGGCGCTCCAGGGAGGCGGGCTTTGACCACCACCTGGTCAAACCCGCCGAGATCGACGCCCTGCAGGACTTGCTGGCGGCTATCGAGGCGCGCCCGGGCGCTCCGGCCTGAGCTGGCCGCAGCCGCCAGGCGGGCCGGCTTTTTCCCGGCCTGTTCCCCGGCCTTTTTCCGGCCTTTTCCGGTCTTCCTAGAATCGCGTCCGCAGCGTCACGCTGACGTAGCGCGGCTCGCCATAGTTGGCGTAATCCAGCGTGGCCCAGTAGCGCTTGTCGGTGGCGTTGAAGACGGCCATGCTGACGCTGGTCTTGTCGCTGAAGCGCCAGCTTGCGTTGAGGTTGAGCAGGCCGAAGGGCGACTGCGTGACGGACGCCGGCCCGGACGGGCTGGGCACATTGACCGCGTCCATGCGGCCCTGCCACAACAGCTGGGCGCCCACTTCCAGCGGTTGCAGCGCGCCCGAAAAGCGGTACTGCGTGCCGAGCTTGACCAGCCATTCCGGCAAGTTGGCATAGGTCAGGTCGGCGGTGTTGCGCTGGGTGCGCACGCGAGTCACCCCCGCGCTGGCCTGCCAGCCGCGTGCCAGCTGGGTGGCCACGTCCAGCTCCCAGCCCAGGCTGCGCGTGCCGTCCACGCCGACATAGGCCGAGCTGCCGTCGGGCAGGCTGCCGGTGGGCTGGGTGCTGTCGCGCACCCCGTAGTTGTCCTGGCTGACTTCAAACACCGCGAACGAGGCGCTGAGTTTTTTATCGGGCCATTCGCCCTTGAGCCCGATCTCGTTGCTGGTGCCCTGCACCGGGTCCAGCGGGTTGTTGTTGCGGTCCTTGTAGTTCTGCGGGTTGAAGATGCCGGTGTGGCTGGCATAGGCCGACAGGGCCGGGGTGATGTCATACACCACGCCCAGATAAGGCGACACCTCGCGCGTCACCGACTGGCGCGCGGTGGTGCTGGTGAAGGCGCCCGCGGTGTTGTAGTTGTCCGTCTGGCGCTTCCAGTTGGTCAGGCGCACGCCGGTCAGCACCGACAGCGGATCGGCCAGGCGCCAGCGCGCCGAGGCGTAGACGCCGTCCTGCTGCGTGACCTGCTCGTTGAAGGCCCCGGTGCGGCTGTAAACCGGCACCGGCGCCGAACCGTCCCAGGTGTACACGTTGGGGATGGTGTAGCTGTAGTTGTTGGGCCCGGCGGTCACGCTGGTGTAGCCGTCGGTGTGGGTGTTGGTGCGCAGGCTGCTGAAGCCCAGCATCAGGTCGTGCTGGCGTCCGCCCAGGGAGAACTTGCCGCTCAGGTAGGCGTCGAGCGTGTCCTGCGTTTCGGTGCCGCCGCCCACGGCGGCGTACAGGCGCACGCCGGCGCCGGTGGCGCGGTTGATGAAAGGCGCGCTGGCGGTGCTTGCGCCGTAGCCGTAGGTGCGCAGGCTGAAGTTTTCGCCCTCGGTGTGGTTGTAGCTGGCCTTGAAGGCCCAGAAGTCGTTGATCTGGTGGTCCACGGTGGCAAACAGCGTGCCCGACTCCCGCGACCAGCGTGTCCAGGCCGGCGAGAAGCTGGTGGACACCGGCAGTTCAGCCAGGCTGCCGTCGGTGTTGAAGCGCGGGATCGCGCCCCAGATGCCGGCAACCGGGTTGTTGCGCTGGCGCTGGTAACCCACCGAGGCCACCGTGGCGTTGCCGATGTCGGCTTCCACCACGCCGAGCAGCGCGTATTTGTCTTCTTCATAACGGTCGCGAAAGCTGTCCCGCTTTTGCGGTGCAAAGACCAGCCGGCTGCGCACACTGCCGTCGGCGTTCAGCGGCACGTTCAGGTCCAGCTCGGCGCGGCGCAAGCCCCAGCTGCCGGCGGTGAGCGCCACCGAGCCGCCAAAGCTGCGCTTCGGGCGCTTGCGGATCAGGTTGATGGTCGCCGAAGGCGTGCCCACGCCGGTCAGGATGCCGTTGGCGCCGCGCACGATGTCCACGCGTTCATACAGGGCGGTGTCGTATTCCTGGTTGGTGTTGCCGCTGTAGGTGGGCAAGCCGTCTACCTGGAAGTCGGTGATCTGGAAACCGCGCGCGTAATACAGCGGCCGCTGCGTGTCGTAAAAGCTCACGTGGATACCGGTGGTGCTGCGCAGCACCGTGTCCACGCTGGTGAGCGAGCGCTGCTCGATTTCTTCGCGCTCCATGGTGCTCAGCGATTGCGGCGTCTCGCGCGCCGTCAGCGGCAGGCGTGTGGCGGTGCTCTCGCGTGCGCCGGTGATGGTGATGCTGTCCAGTGCGGCCGGTTCCCGGGGCGCCTGATCCTGCGTGTCCTGCGCCCAGGTGGCGCAGCACAGGCAGGCGGCAGCAGCCACGGGAATCCATTTTGCTACGAAGTTGATAGCTGGTGACGTAGTGTGGACGGGGGCTAGCGGCTGATTTGGCATGATTTAGCGTGCAGTAAGCCGGAGTGCGCCCACACGGCATGTCTGCGCAGCCGCCGGAAGGCGGCCACGGAATGCGGTGGAAAAGTGCGACAGGCGCAGCCCAGCGGGTGATGGGAGTTGGCTGCGACCGGGAAGGGCGGCGCTCGCGCGAGGGAGGCCGCTCCACAGTGTGTGGCTGGAGCTCCGATTGTACCCTGCAAATGAGATTTATTCTCATTTGCCGACGACGCGGCACAGTAAGGCGGCAAGGCGGCAACGGCCGCAGCAGCAAGCACCCGGGTGTGTCCTGCATAATCCCGGCAGAAGATCCACTGGCTCACACCGGGATGGCAGGACGGGTCAACTTTTCGAAAATTTCGGGAAAAAGGCCATTCGCCATGCACGCTTTTGCCATTGATCTCAGCACCCTTCCCGAGCCGGTTCAGCCGGTGATTGCCAATCACCTGCTCGATGACCGGTCAGCGCGAAAACCCGATTACAAAGCCGAGGTTGAAGCCACCACGGAAGTCATCAAGGCCCTGCGGGAAACACCGTCCACGGTGCTGGCCAGGCTGTCCGAGGCGGTCAGGCAACTCACCGGCGCCGACTCCGCAGGCGTCAGTCTTTCCGGCCGCAGCGAAGGCCGGCAGATTTTTCTGTGGCAGGCGGCGGTGGGCTTGTTCGACAAATACCTGGGCAGCGTCGTGGACCATGACCAAAGCCCCTGCGGCTGCGTGCTTGAAACCGACGCCACACTGCTGATGGTTGAGCCCGGCACGGTCTACAAAACCGCGGCCCAGGTCGAGCCGCCGATTCGCGAAGTGCTGCTGGTGCCTTTCCATGTCGACGGGCGTGCGGTGGGCACCGTGTGGGTGATTTCCCAGTCGGCCAAAACCTTTGACGCAGAGGACGCGCGCCTCGTCACCAACATCTCCGAGCTGGCCGCGCTGGCCTACCAGACGCTGACGAAAATGGGCGACCTGGAGCTGCTGAGCAAAACCGTGCAACTGGTGGCCGACAGCCAGTTTCTCCAGCGCGAGGCGCCGTCGCTGCGCCACTAGGCGCAGGCGTCTGCGGCCCACGCAACGCCGGCGCGTGGGGCATGCCCCGCCGCTGGCGAAGCTGCCTACACCGGTCCGACGTACTCACCCCGCGCGGGGTAGTCGGTCTTGATGACGAAATCCAGTGACTGCACCAGGTCTGCAAACGACGGGCGCACAAACGGCATGGACTGCACCGACAGGTAATACAGGGTGTTGTCGGGGCGCACCAGAAAAACGCCCGGCTCCGAAAACAGGTCCGGCTCCACGATGCCGATGGATGTTTTGCCGCGCGAGGTCGAGATGTACAAACCCCACTGCCGCGCGGTTTCCAGCGGCAGCCCGTAAGCGACGCGCAACTGCGACGCACCGATCTTTTGCGCCATCTCTTGCGCGCGCTCCTCGGTGTCCGAGCTGATCGCGATGGTGTTCACGCCGCGTTCGGCAAAGGCCGGCGTCAGCCGCTCCAGCTCCTTCAGATAGGTGGCGCAAATCGGGCAGTGCAGGCCGCGGTAGAAAACCACCAGCGTCAGGCGTTGCGGCTGTTCTTTGGCCAGGTCGAAAGCGCCGTGGGACAGGGTGGCAAGCGACAGTTCAGGAACGGTTTGGCGCGGCACGAGCATGCAATTCTCCGGAAGGTGATGAAACAAGACGCCAGTATCTGCAATTTGTGATCATGTAGAGTCCGCATGTCATGATTGATTGTCCCAAAAACTGCCATGGATCGTCTGTCCGCATTCTTTGACGCCTTCCCGCTTGAAGTCAGGGTGGCCGAGCCTGCGGGCGCTGCCGGCGCGGCCGGGCCCGGCCGCTCGACGCGTTACCTGCTGCCCAGCGCCACCGAGGCGGCGGGCGAGCTGCTGCTGGTCGTCAGGGGCGACACGGTGCCGCAAGGCTTTTTGGTGGCGCTGGCGGTCGCCTTCGGTGGCGCCGGCAACCCCCTGCTCAATGCGCTCCCCGACACGCTGTCGTTGCCCATCAGCGACGGCGAGCCCCGGCTGCGTGACATGGTGCTGGCTTTGCGGGGCGAGCTGGCCGATGGGCGCTGCGGTCACCGGCACGCGCTTCAGCGCCTGGGCGAGGTGCTGGTGCTGTTTCTGCTCCGCTCGGCCATCGAACGCGGCACTGCCCGGCCCTGTTTGCTGGCCGGGTTGGCCCATCCGCAGCTGCACCCGGTGCTGGTGGCCATGCACGATGCACCTGCCCATGCCTGGCGCGTGGAAGAACTGGCCCAGGCTGCAGGCATGTCACGCAGCCGCTTCATGGCGATCTTCGGGGACGTGGTCGGCACCACGCCCATGTCCTACCTCACCCGCTGGCGCTTGCAGCTGGGGCGGCGCGAGCTGAATCTGCGCGGTGCCAGTGTCAAGTCTGTCGCACGGCGTGTGGGGTTTGGCAGTGCGGAAGCGTTCTCACGCGCCTACCAGCGGGAGTTCGGGCGCTCGCCTGTGCACGACCTGCGCCAGATGGCGCTGTGAACCTGCAGCAGGGTCAGCCCGCTTGCTCGAACGGCAGCCCCGCATACTGCTCGGCCAGCGCGGCCTGGGCATGGTGCGACGACCTGAGGTACTCCAGTTCGTACTCCTGGGCCCGCTGGTCAAAATCACTGGCGCCGGGGAAACGGTGCAACAGGTTGGTCAGGTACCAGGCGGTGCGCACCGAACTCCAGACACGGCGCAGCGCCATGGCGCTGTAGCTGTCGAGCAAGCTTGTCGAGCCCTGGCCGTAAAAAGCCGCCAGCGCCCGCGACAGGTAGAACACGTCCGACACCGCCAGGTTGAGCCCCTTGGCGCCGGTGGGCGGGACAATGTGCGCCGCATCACCGGCCAGGAACAGGCGGCCGTGGCGCATCGGCTCGGCCACAAAACTGCGCAGCGGCGCAATGGATTTTTCAATCGACGGACCGGTCACGATGGCGTCGGCCAGCTCGCGTGGAAAACGCATCGTCAGTTCGCCCCAGAAGCGGTCGTCGGACCAGTCATCGAGCCGGGTGTCCAGCGGCACCTGAACGTAATAGCGGCTGAGGGTGGGACTGCGCATCGACGCCAGCGCGAAGCCGCGCGGGTGGTTGGCATACGTGATGTCGGGCAGCGGCTGCGTTTCCGACAGGATGCCCAGCCAGCCAAAGGGATAGTCCTTGACAAACTCGCGTAGCACGGCGGGCGGAATGGCCTTGCGCGACACCCCGTGAAAACCATCGCAACCGGCGATGTAGTCGCAGTCCAGCCGCATCGCCTCGCCGCGGCATTTGAAGGTGACGTAAGGACGGTCTGTGTCCACATCCACGGGCAACACGTCTTCGGCCTCGTTCACCACGCTGGCCTGGCGCCGGTCGGCGGCGGCGTACAGGTCTTCCTGGATGCTGGTCTGGCCATAGGCCATGAAGCGTTTGTTGACGTGTTTTTTCACGTCGATGAAGAAGCTCTCGCGGCCGGCCCAGACCACTTTCATGCCGTCATGGGCATGGCCTTCGCGGTCCATGCGTTCGCCCAGCCCGCTGGCCCGCAACACATCGACCGTGCCTTGCTCCAGCACGCCGGCCCGGATACGCGACAACACATGCTCGCGGCTGCGCAGCTCCAGCACCACGCTGCTGATACCTGCGCGATGCAACATTTCCGACAGCAGCATGCCCGCCGGGCCGCCGCCAATGATGGCTACCTGTGTTTTCATCGATGTCCTGTTGTGGCTCTGGTGGTTGGGGGAGGGGCGTGCCCCGCCTTGTGAAGCCCCGATGGTAGGGAGCCGTGGCGATCAGGGGAAGTGATTGAATCTTGATCACGATAGACTTTAGCGATCACCCCACAGAGAAAGCATGTCGATGACCCTGCAGCAGTTGCGCGCCTTTCTGGCGATTGTCGAGTCCGGCAGTTTCCGCCGTGCTGCGCGGGAACTCGGCGTCTCGCAGGCCGGCCTGACGAACAGCCTGAAGGCGCTGGAGTCGGGGCTGGGCGTGCCGCTGCTCCGGCGTTCGGTGCAGGGCGTGGCCCTGACCGATGATGGCAAGCGGCTGCTCGCGCGCGCGCAACTGATAGACCGCGAAGCACGGCGTGCCATGGACGAAGCGAAGCGCCCGCGCGGCGAGGTCAGCGGCACCCTGCATGCCGGGTTCGGCCCGACACCGACAGGTGCCTTGCTGCACCTGGTGGTGCCCGACTTCCATGCCCGTTTCCCGGCGGTCAAGCTCAAGCTGGTCAGCGGCTTTTATGAACAGCTGTGGCCGGCGCTGCAGCAGGGCCTGATCGAGCTGGCCGTCACCGCGCTGCCCGACGAAGGCCCCGGCCCAGGCTTCGACAGCAAGCCGCTGTTCAAGAGCGACCTGGTGGTGGTCGGCCGGCGCGGCCACCCACGCGCCAAGGCCCGCTCACTGGAGGAGCTGGCCGGCTGCGAATGGATTTTGCTCGGTTCCCCCGGCGGGCCCGGTGGCACCACCTTGCGCTTTCATGCCGAACAGGGCCTGCCCGCGCCCCGCGTGGCAGCCACCTGCGAGTCCTTCACCCAGCTGGCGGCGCTGATTGGCGGGACAGACTGGCTGGCGCTGTTGCCCGCCGTGATGGTCGAGCGCGGCTTGCTGGGCAGCCAGGTGGTGCCCATCCGGCTGAAGGAACGGGCCCCCGGTTTTGACAACTGCGTGGTCTACCGGTCAGAGCTGCCCTTGACACCGGCGGCAGCAGCCTTCGCGGCGATGTGCGCGTCGTGTGCGCGGATTGTGGCGGGGGTTCAAGTCCCTGCCGCTTGACCCACGCTTGCTGGGAGTGTGGCTGAAAGCGCTGACCCGGCGTCCGCAGACTTGGTTGAAGCTGCGCCGCAGAAGCTCCGAGACAGGGCACCGATGGCGGCCCCTGTCGGGGTGGACTGCGCAATGGCAAGGCGCATGACTGTCCCTGTTTTTTTGTCGGGCCAGGCGGGCGATGGCGAGTTGCTGCGTTTGCTATGGTGTATTGCGAATGCACAATATATATTGCTAAAATGCAATATATGCCGGCCCGACTGATAGCCAGAGCCAAAGAAGTCAGGGACGATGGGTCGGTGGTTGAAATTGTTATTTGGGAGTTGCCGCAGCCGGTGCCGCCCTGTGGGCATGTCTACAAGTACCGGCTGTACTTCGGCGCGGGAGGCAAGTGCCGCGTTCGTTATGACAACGAGCGTGGCAAAGGCGACCATCGGCACCTTGGCGCGGTAGAGATGTCCTACCGCTTTGAATCGATTGCCCGATTGCTGGACGACTTCCAGCATGACGTTGAAACCTGGAGTGACACACCATGAAGGCCATCATCGAAATCGCACCGCGTGGCAGTGTATTCACCGCGGCCCGTGGTCAGCTCAAGGCGGCGGAAGCCAGCGCACAGCTTGGCGCCGACTATCACCTGAGCTTTGAATCGGCACGCACCCTGTTTACCGAACTGACGCCGGCACGCATTGACCTGCTTGAAGCGCTGCGCCGCTGCGGCCCGTGTTCGGTGTATGCGCTGGCCAAGTCCGTGGGGCGCAACTACTCCAACATTCACACCGACATTGGCAAGCTGGAAGAGCACGGCCTGGTGCGCCGCACGCCAGACGACACCGTGTTTGTGCCTTTTGAGGCGGTGGAGATTCATCTGGCGCTGGTCAAAGAGGCAGCGTAGGCGTTGGAGCGGGTTGTCAGTTAAATCAGCCTGCAGCCCTTGATGCGCTTGTGCAAGCAGCTATGAATTTGCTAGCAAATCACTGATGGGCCTGCGCGGCGTGGATCCCGGATGAGGTCCGGGATGACAGGCTGGAGAACGCCCATCTACACCTCGCTTCGCCGTTCGACGATACGCGACACCAGGCCATACACCACCGCCTGCTCGGCAGACAGCCAGCGGTCGCGCTCGATGTCCAGCAGCACGGTCTCCAGCGGCTGCCCGGTTTCCTTCGCGATCATGCGGGCGATGCGCTCTCTGGCTTTGATGATCTCCTGGGCCTGGATGGAAATGTCGGTGGCGGGCCCGCCTGCGCCGCCGCTGGGCTGGTGGATCAGAAAGCGGGTTTGCGGCAGGCAGAATCGCCGCTCTTTGGGTGCTGCCAGATAGAGATGCGTGGCCGCGCTGCCGACCCAGCCGGTGCCTATCATGTTGACCGGCGCTGCGATGAAGCGCACCACATCATGGATGGCATCGCCGGACTCCAGGTGGCCGCCCGGGGACGAGACCAGCATCTGGATCGGGTCGGACGATTCGGCATCAAGCGCCAGGAGCCGCCGCACGGTGTCTGCGGCGCTGCTGTCTGTGATGGCGCCAAAGACCAGCACGGTGCGTGAGCGAAAGGCTTTCTCCTCCATGAAAGTGTTGCGCAGGTCGGTGGGGCTGGACGGTGGGGTGTCGGTGTTCATTTGAAGGGCTCCTGTGATAGATTCAAATGCAATACGAACAAGCACCCCGGAACGTGACACGCACGCTTTCATGACCCCCCTTCCTTCCCATCCGCTGGCCACCGACACCGCCCTGCGCCGCCGCCTCACGGCGCTGGCCCGGCGCTGGATGGGGCAGGGTGATGACGCGCAGGACATGGTGCAGGAAGCCTATCTGCGGACGGCGCAGGCTGACTTGCCCGGCAGCGAGGCCGGGCAGAAAGCCTGGCTGACCACCGTGGTGCATCACCTCTGCATCGACGCCATCCGGCGGCAGGCACGTTATGAGGGGGTGCTCACCCGGGTGACGGATGACACGCAGGAGGTGGCCTCGCCGGAGCGCCTGACCGAGCAGGACCAGCAAGTCCAGAAAGCCCTGTTGCATCTGGTGCAAGGCCTGGCGCCTGAAGATGTGGCGGCCGTGTTGCTCTATGAGGTGTTCGAGCTGGGGCATGCCGAACTGGGCGAGATCTCGGGCCGGAGCGAGGCCGCTTCGCGCCAGCACATGCAACGCCTGCTGCGGCGGCTGAAATTCGAAACCAGCGAAGCCGCCCGGCGGACCGGTGACCGGCTCGACGCCGACCACGATGCCGTGCTGGCGCTGTGCCGGCTCGCCATGGCAGAGCGTGACGCGGGCGGACTCATAACATTGCTGCGGGCAGCGCGGCCCATGGCGCTTTCTGCCGATGCCGTGTGCACCGCTGAACCCCCAGGCGACCGGGCAGGCGAGGCCGGGACAAACACACGCCTGATGCTGGTGCAGGGCCGGCTGGCTCTCGCGGTGTGCCTGGACGGTGTGCTTCTGTGCGTGCTGCCGCTGGGCTGCACGCCGGTCGCCGAATACGCCTGAGGTGTTACAAGGAAAAAAGGCCTCTAGCCCTTGCTGGATCAGCGCAGGCAGCTATGGATTTGGTAGCGGTGCAGGCCTCCGCACCGTGCGGCATGGATGGCCGATCAGGCTTGCAGTGGCCGCCCGGACAGGGCGTGCAGCACGTTCTCGGCGGTGGCCGGTGCCGTCATCTGCACCAGCTGACTGTCAGCTTTCACCGCGCCCACCGCTTCCCGCAAGGCTTCATACACACTGATCGCCAGCATGAAGGGCGGCTCGCCGACGGCCTTGCTGCCGCCCACGTTGTCTTCGCGATTGGCTTCAGGCCACAGGGCGATCTTGAAGTGTTCGGGGATGTCGCCGGTGGCGGGGATCTTGTAGGTGCTGGGGGCGTGGGTCGTCAGCAAACCTTTGTCGTTCCACACCAGTTGTTCGGTCGTCAGCCAGCCCATGCCCTGCACAAAGCCGCCTTCGATCTGGCCGATGTCGATGGCCGGGTTGATGGAGGTGCCGACGTCGTGGAGGATGTCGACCTTGAGCACGCGGCTTTCGCCGGTCAGCGTGTCGATGGCGACCTCGCTGCAGGCGGCGCCGTAGCTGAAGTAATAAAACGGGCGACCGGTGAGGGTGGTCTTGTCGTAATGAATTTTCGGCGTGCGGTAAAAGCCGTCGCTCCAGAGCTGGATGCGGTTGGCGTAGGCGGCTTTGACCACCTCGTCAAAGCTGCGCGTGGTGGTCGGGCTGCTGATCTTGCCGCCGGCAAACCGCACCGCGCCGGCGCCGCAGTTGTCGAGGCCGCTGACAAACGCGGCCAGATTGGCCTTGACATTGCGGGCGGCGTATTGCGCGGCGCGGCCGTTCAGGTCGGTGCCGCTGCTGGCGGCGGTGGCCGAGGCGTTGGGCACCTTGCTGGTGTCGGCGGCGGTGCAGCGCACACGCTCGAAGGGCACACCTAGTTCGTCAGCGACGATTTGCGCGACCTTGGTGTTCAGGCCCTGGCCCATCTCGGTGCCGCCGTGGTTCACCTGCACGCTGCCGTCGGTGTACACATGCACCAGCGCGCCGGCCTGGTTGAAGAAGGTGGCGGTGAAGCTGATGCCGAACTTGACCGGCGTGATGGCAATGCCGCGCTTGATCACCGGGCTGCCCGCGTTCCATGCCGAAATGGCCTCGCGCCGCCGCCGATAGTCAGAAGTTTGCTCCAGTTTCGATAGCAGCGGGGCGAGGATGTTGTCCTCGACCTTCATCTGGTAATGGGTGATGTTGCGGCGCGGAGCGTTGGGGTCGGCTTCGACAAGCTCAGCCCGAACGGGAGGGGCATCAGCCCGAACGGGAGGGGGATCAGCCCGAACGGCTTTTTCCGTTCGCCCTGAGCTTGTCGAAGGGTATGCCAGTTCCTCGCTGTACAAATTCCGCATGCGCACATCTAAAGGGTCCAGGCCCAGCTTGCGGGCGATGTCGCCGAGGATGGCCTCGATCACGATCACGCCCTGCGGGCCGCCGAAGCCGCGGAAGGCGGTGTGGCTCTGCGTGTTGGTCTTGCAGCGGTGCGAGATGATCTCGACGTCGCTCAGAAAATAGGCGTTGTCGGCGTGGAAGACGGCGCGGTCGGCGACCGGGCCGGACAGGTCGGCCGAAAAGCCGCAGTCGGCCAGCATGGTGAGCTGCAGCGCGGTCAGCCTGCCGGTGTTGTCATAACCGGCGCTGTAGTCGTAGGCAAAAGGGTGGCGCTTGCCGGTGACCATGAAGTCGTCGTCGCGGTCCAGCCGCAGCTTGACCGGGCATTTGAACTTGCGCGCCGCCAAGGTGGCCCACACGGCCAGATGGCCGGCCTGCGTCTCCTTGCCGCCAAAGCCGCCGCCCATGCGCCGGCACTCGACGGTGACGGCGTTGTTCTCGATGCCCAGCGCATGCGCGACCCAGTGCTGGATCTCGCCGGGGTGCTGGGTGCTGGAATAAATCCACCACTGGTCCTGCTCCAGCGGCAGCGCGTAGGCGACCTGGCCTTCGAGGTAGAAGTGTTCCTGCCCGCCGACTTCGAGCTGGCCGGAAAGTAGGTGCACTGACTTTTTGAGCGCGGCTTCGGGCTCGCCGCGGCGCACCACCACCTTGGGCAGCACATAACTTTGCGCGTCGTGGGCGGCGCGCGGGCCGAGCAGGGCGGGCAGCGCCTCGATGTCCTGTTTGACCCGGCGCGCGGCGCGGCGCGCCTGCATCACGCTGTCGGCCACCACCAGGCCGATCACCTGGCCGACATGCTGGACGGTGTCGATGGCAAAGATGGGCTCATCGCCAACAAAGGTGGCCAGCATCTTGTCGCCGGGAATGTCGGCCGCCAGCACCACGCCGCGCACGCCGGGCAGGGCCAGCGCTGCACTGGCATCGACGCCGCGCAGGCGCCCGTGCGCGACGCTGGAAAGGATAGGCGCGGCATGCAGCGTGCCTTTGACCTCGGGAATGTCGTCGACATAGGTGGCGCTGCCGGCCACCTGGGCGCGGGCACTTTCGTGCGGGCGCGACACACCCATGGCCGGGCCGCAGGTGTCGAGGCCGGAGGCGGGGGCGTGCGGTGACTCGGTGGCGGGCGCGATGTTGCGCTCGCCGGCATCGGCCGCGCCGCCGGGGCCGCCACCCGCGGCGGCTGTGAAGTCCTTGTCGCGCTGGTTCATGCCTGTGCCTCCTCAAGCTGGAAGCTTTCCAGGTTGATCTGCTTCAGGCCCTGGCTTTCAAGCCAGAAACGCTGCAGCAAATTGCCCAGCACCTCGCTGCGGTAGCTGGCGGAGGCGCGCATGTCGCTCAGCGGCATGAACTCGGCGC
>CAMLDT010000044.1 GCA_946479075.1 uncultured Polaromonas sp. | reverse complement strand
ACCTGACTAGCCGAGATACTTTCCGAACTGCTCAGGCAGCACCGGCTTCAAACCCTTGAGCGCCGCAGTCGCCACCTCGGCGCCGGCCGACGCCTGCCACCACACGGCGCTTTTGAAAGCCGTCATGTTGATCACCACCGTCACCGCCAGCAGCAAGATCACGCCGCGCACCAGGCCAAAAGCAGCGCCCAGTGTGCGGTCCACCGGCCTGAGGCCAATGGCCTCCACCAGCTTCTTGATCAACACGGCCAGCAGGCCCGCGGCAAACACTGCCACAATAAAAATCAGCACAAACGCTGCGGCATAACGCACCGGCTCCGACACGCTTTGCAGCGGCAGCATCAGCGCCACGGCTGGCGCGAACCACTGCGCCAGGTAAAACGACGCCGCCCAGCCCAGCACCGACAACACCTCGTACACCAGGCCGCGCCAGGCGCCGATCAGCAGCGACAGCACCAGCACCCCCAGAAACGCCAGATCGACAACGCCCACGCCGTGCCACTACCTTCTACAAGGTCAGGATGGCGGCGGGCAAATCAAGGCCCTTGATCTTGCTGGCTGCCTTGTCGGCGTCGGCCCGGGTGGCAAACGGCCCGACCCGGACCCGGATGCGTTTGCCGTCTTTGGTCTCGGCGACCTGGGTGTAGGTTTTGAGGCCCGCACGCTCCAGCTTTTGCCGCACTTCGCGCGCCTTGCTTTCATCAGCAAACGCGCCGACCTGGACCACCACCCGGCCCTCGGCCTCGGCGCTGGCGACCTTGGCCGCGGCCGGTGCCACCGTCTTGCCTTCGAGCAGCGCCTTGGCGCGCGCTGCGTCGTCACTGGAGACCGGTGTCTTGGCCGTCGATTTGGGCTCTGTTTTTGTGGGTTCTGGTTTTGCGGGTTCTGGTTTTGCTTCTGTTTTGGTAGCAGGTGGCGCAGGTGTGGCGAGGGCTGCAGCCTTTTCTGACACAATTTCTTCGCGGGGCTCCAGACTGGACGGCGCCGCCACTTTTTCGCTCGCGGCCACGGGGGCGCTGGCGGCGACCTTGGGCGCTGGCGCCACGGCAGGCGCCGGCATCACCAGCGGTTTGACCGTGTTTTTGCCGGGGATTTCAATCGGAATGTCCACCGCCACAGGCCGCGGCTGGGTGTCGAACAGCAGCGGAAACCCGATCACGCCGATCAGCACCAGCACGACCGCGCCGATCAGTCGGTGTTTGGCGCGCTTGCGCATGGCTTCGACACTCTCGGAGGGGCCGGCCGCTCCGGCTGCAGCAGGGGATGGGCTCCGACGAAAGTTGAAAAACGGCATGGTGGTGGCGGCCCGTCAGGTATCGGTGGATGAGGAAGCGGGACCCCCCGGCATGGCATGGGGGGCAAAAAGACGGGGCAAACCATCTTTCAACACAGCCCCCACCGTGTAGAACGATCCGAACACCACAATTCTATCAGTGGGGTCTGCAGCACCCACCGCGGCCTGTAGGGCCTGGACCGGGCTGCCGAACACCTGCGCAGACACGTCCGGACGGCGGTTGCCGGCCTGCCAGCGCGCCATCAAACCGGCGCCACTGGCTGCGCGCGGCGTCGGCAGATCGGTGAAGTACCAGCGGTCCACCAGGGGGCCCACGCGCTGCAGCATGGCCGCGAGATCCTTGTCGGCCATGGCGCCAAAAACGGCGTGGGTGCACGGATAAAAACCCATGGCGTCGAGGTTTTCGGTCAGCGCCGCGACCGAGTGCGGGTTGTGCGCCACGTCCAGCACCAGCGTCGGCTGGCCCGAAATGATCTGGAAGCGTCCCGGCAGCTCAACCATGCCCAGCCCGTTGCGCACCGCCTGCGCGGTCACCGGCAGGCGGTCGCGCAATGCCGTCAGCGCCGCCAGCACACCCGAGGCGTTGACCAACTGGTTGGCGCCGCGCAGCGCCGGATAAGCCAGGCCGGCGTAACGCCTGCCGCGTCCGGCCCAGGCCCATTGCAGCTTGTCGCCGGAAAAATTGAAGTCGCGGCCCAGCCGCCACAGGTCAGCGCCCACTTCGGCAGCGTGGTCCAGCACGCTTTGCGGCGGCACCGGGTCGCCCACCACCACCGGTTTGCCGGGCCGCATGATGCCGGCTTTTTCGAAACCGATGGCCTCGCGGTCAACGCCCAGCAGCTCGGTGTGGTCGATGTCGATGCTGGTGATCAGCGCGCAATCGGCGTCGATGATGTTGACGGAATCGAGCCGCCCGCCGACGCCGACTTCGAGAATCACCACGTCCAGCTTCGCCTCGGCCAGCAGGCTGAAGATGGCCAGCATGGTGAATTCGAAATAGGTCAGCGAGGTCTGGCCGCGCGCGGCCTCGACCCGCTCGAAATGCGGCAGCAGCGCTTGCGCCTGCACGTTTTCGCCGCGAACCCGGCAACGCTCTTGAAAATGCACCAGGTGCGGCGAGGTGTACAGCCCGGTGCGATAACCGGCCTGGCCGAGGATGGCCTCCAGCATGGCGCAACTGGAGCCCTTGCCATTGGTGCCGGCCACCGTGATCACCGGGCAGTCGAAGGCCAGGTTCATGGTCCGGGCCACGCTGCGGACGCGGTCCAGCCCGAGGGCGATGGCGGTGGGATGCAGGCGCTCGCAGTAGGCGAGCCAGTCGTCCAGGGTGTTGAGCTTGTCCATAGAGGGCGCTATTGTCGCCGCTGGCGCCCAAGCCCGCGCCGGCTGCCGGCCTGTCTCCGCGGTCGCCCAGGGTGTATTTTGCTCCTGAATTCATAGCTGCTTGCGCCCGCCAGCCGGGGGCTGGGGCCACTTTTGATGCATGAATTCATGGCAAAATCAGCCCATGATCACCGTTTATGGCATTTCCAACTGCGACACCGTCAAGAAGGCCCGCGCCTGGCTGGCAGACCAGGGCCTGGGCCACGAGTTTCACGACTTCAAGAAGCTGGGCGTGCCGGCAGACCGCCTGCCCGCCTGGGAAAAAGCCGTCGGCTGGGAAAAGTTGCTGAACCGCAAGGGCACGACTTGGCGCAAGCTCGACGCCAGCGTGCAGGCCGGGGGGACGGATGCGGCCGGCGCCCTGGCCATCATGCGGGACCATGCCAGCGTGATCAAACGCCCGGTGGTCGAGTGGCCGGACGGACAGGTCACGGTGGGCTTCGATGCCGCGGCCTGGGCGGCCCGGGCCTGAACCGGCACGGCGCCTTCCGCACGGCTTTGTAAAGCCGGAGCAGCGCCAGCTTTACAGTGATTTACCTGAACTTGTGTCCACCGGAAACGCTCTGAATCATTAAACTGGGAGCTGTTGATCTGGCCAGCCCGATCAGGGCCGTTTCCGGGCTCCCAGCAGGCTGAAAAAGGATTCGAACCATGAAAAAATTACTTGTTTTATCGTCGGTTGCCGCGGCTTCCGGCCTGTTTGCCGTCAACGCCTCGGCCATGGACATCCTGGCGCGCGTGATTTCCAGCACGCCAGTGGTCCAGCAAGTCAGCGTGCCGCAGCAGGTCTGCAGCACCCAGCCCATGATCACGCAGGCGCCGCCCTCTGGCGCCGGTGCCGTGCTGGGCGCCCTGGCCGGTGGCGCCATGGGCAATGCCATCGGTGACGGTGGCGGCCGTGCGCTGGCCACCATGATCGGCCTGGCCGGCGGCGCCTTGGTCGGCAACAACATCGAGGGCAACCGCAACCAGGTGCAGAACGTGCAGCAGTGCGGCACCCAGACGACCTATGAGAACCGCACCACGCACTACAACGTGGTGTACGAATACGCCGACAAGCAGTACACCATCCAGATGCCCAACGACCCCGGCGCCTACGTCCGGCTGCAGGTGAGCCCGGTCGGTGCCATGCCTGCCCCGCAAGCCTCCGTTCAGCCTGGCTTTACCCAGCCGCAGCCGGCCCAGCCGGTGTATGGCCAGCCCGTGTACAGCCAGCCGGTCTATTCGCAGCCGGTGCAGCCGGTGTACGCCCAACCGGTGTATGTGCAGCCGGCGCCGGTGGTTTACCCCGGTTATGGTTATTACTCGCGGCCTTACTACCCGCCGGTCGGCCTGTCGCTCAACTTCGGCTACAGCCGCGGCGGCTACGGACATCACCACTGGCGCTAAGCGGTTACGCAGGCGACATCACGTCACCCACAAAAAAAGGGCTGCAGATGCAGCCCTTTTTTGTGGGGTGGCGGGCTCAGAGCGTGGTCTGGATCAGCGCGCCCTTGAACAACACCGGCCCGCTCGGCCCGCTGCCTGCCGGCACGCCGCCTTTGGGCTCCAGGCTGATGGCCAGCGCCGGCACCTGATTGACGGCATCGCTGCCGGCCGGCAGACGCACCACCGTGCCGTCACCCAACACACCCAGTGACTTGGCACCGCCGCCCTGCGGCAGCGCCCAGAGCTGCAGCGATTTGTCGGGCGAAGGATGGAACTGGCCCACGTGTTTGAGCTGCAGCTGGCTGTGTTTCGGGTCGTAGGTCACCAGCACCGAAGGTGCGGATTTGTCATCGGCCAGCACCGCCACGTACTGGATCTCGGGCGTGGCAGCCAGGCGGGCGCTGAGCTGCTGCACCTGACCGTTGAGCGCGGTGTTCAGGTTCAGGCCGGTGACCACCGCCACCACGGCGGCCATGGCACCCGCGGCCGTGGCACCGCGCCACAGGCCCAGACTGGCCCACCAGCCGCCTGTCGCGGGGACCGGTGCACTTCGCGCAGCCTGCATGGCCTTGGCCTGCCTGTCGGCAGCCACGAGGTTTTCGATGCGTTTCCACACCGCCGGGCTGGGCGCGGCCTGCGGCTGCAATTCAGCCACGGAAGCCATCCGCCCCTGCCAGATCAGCGCGGCCGCACGCACCGAGGCGTGTGTGCGCGCCAGCGCCTCAAAGCGGCGGCGGGCGCCGCCACGCAGCGTGCCCAGCGCATAACTGGCGGCCAGTTGCTCCACCAGCGAGGGGTTACGCGTGATATTCATGACAAACCTTCTTCCAGAAGTTTCCCGCCACCATTGACGGGAACAAACAAAATCAAATCCATGCGGCGTTCACGCAAAGCGCGACATGCAGGCGCGCAGTTGCTCCAGCCCGCGGCGTATCCAGGTCTTCACGGTGCCCAGAGGCAACTTGAGCTGTTCCGCCAGCTCGCCGTGGCTCAGGTCCCGCATGTAGGCCAGGCTCACCACCTCGCGCTGCTTGTTGTCGAGCTGGCTCAGGCACTGGTGCAGCGCCCAGGCCTGCTCCCCGGCCAGCGCGGTGTCCATCGGGTTGGGCGAATCGCCCTCCACCGTCTCGGCCATCACATCGTCGAGCTCCAGCGCTGCATCGGCCCGCTCGGAAGTGCGCCGCCGCAGAAAATCCAGGCCCCGGCTGCGCACGATCAGGCACATCCAGGCCATGGGCGGCGACAAGGTGG
The DNA here is from genome assembly GCA_946479075.1 of uncultured Polaromonas sp. The sequence continues at coordinate 14,449 of CAMLDT010000044.1, read as the reverse complement.
CCTTGTAGTCACCGGCAATGCGCCAGATGTTGAGAAACGCCTCCTGCAGCACGTCCTCGGCCCAGTTGCGGTTGCTGACCACCCGCACCGCCACGCCGTAAAGCTTGGACGAGCTCAGCTCGTACAGCTCCCGGAGGGCCGACTCGTCGGCCTGGGCGACACGTTCGATGAGCGCGATCAGGTGGGTATCCGGGCTTTCTGCATTCATGGACGCCATTGTCCTGCATTCCCTATACGCCCGAAACGGGTCTATGGATTCATGCAACCGGCGCCCCGGGCCGCCGGGGTGACCTAAAATCGACGATTTTGCACGCCGGGCGCCTTGCCGGGCGGTTTCAAACCTCACCCGTCCCCAAAGCATCATGACCACAGAAAAAATCGACAACGTCAGCGTCACCACCCAAGCCAACGTCTATTTCGACGGCAAGTGCGTGAGCCACGGCATCACCTTTGCCGACGGCACCAAAAAATCGGTCGGTGTGGTGCTGCCTTCGACCCTGACCTTCAATACCGGTGCGCCCGAGATCATGGAATGTGTGGCCGGTTCGTGCGAATACAAACTCGCCGGCAGCGATGCCTGGGTCAAGTCCGCCGCCGGTGAAAAGTTCAGCGTGCCGGGCAACTCGAAATTCGACATCCGCGTCACCGAGGCCTACCACTACATCTGCCACTTCGGCTGATCCGCAGGCGGCTCCTCCCAGGTTCGCTCCTCATTTCATAGCTGCTTGCGCCCGTTCCACAAGGGCTAGAGGCCATTTTTATGTCTAACACCATCCTGCAAAACATCCCCAACGGCCAAAAGGTCGGCATCGCCTTCTCGGGCGGTCTCGACACCAGCGCCGCACTGCTGTGGATGAAACAAAAGGGCGCCCTGCCCTACGCCTACACCGCCAACCTGGGCCAGCCCGACGAGGCCGATTACGACGAGATTCCGCGCAAGGCCATGGAATACGGCGCCATCAAGGCGCGCCTGATTGATTGCCGTCCACAGCTGGCGGCTGAAGGCATTGCCGCGCTGCAGGCCGGCGCCTTCCACATCACCACCGCGGGCGCCACCTACTTCAACACCACGCCGCTGGGCCGCGCCGTCACCGGCACCATGCTGGTCAGCGCCATGAAGGAAGACGACGTCAACATCTGGGGCGACGGCAGCACCTTCAAGGGCAACGACATCGAGCGCTTTTACCGCTACGGCCTGCTGACCAACCCCTCGCTCAAGATCTACAAGCCCTGGCTGGACCAGCTGTTCATCGACGAACTGGGCGGCCGCGCCGAGATGTCGGCGTTCATGACACAAGCCGGTTTTGGCTACAAGATGAGCGCCGAGAAGGCCTACAGCACCGACAGCAACATGCTGGGCGCGACGCACGAGGCCAAGGACCTGGAGTTCCTTTCCAGCGGTATACGCATCGTGAACCCCATCATGGGCGTGGCATTCTGGAAGGAAGAAGTCGCCGTCAAGGCCGAGGAAGTGTCGGTCCGCTTTGAAGAAGGCCAGCCCGTCGCCCTGAACGGCGTGGAGTTCAACGACCCGGTGGAGCTGATCCTCGAAGCCAACCGTATCGGCGGCCGCCACGGCCTGGGCATGAGCGACCAGATCGAAAACCGCATCATCGAAGCCAAGAGCCGCGGCATCTACGAAGCCCCTGGCCTCGCGCTGCTGTTCATCGCCTACGAGCGCCTCGTCACCGGCATCCACAACGAAGACACCATCGAGCAGTACCGCGACAACGGCCGCAAGCTGGGCCGCCTGCTGTACCAGGGCCGATGGTTCGACAGCCAGTCCATCATGCTGCGCGAAACCGCCCAACGCTGGATCGCCAGCGCCATCACCGGCACGGTGACGCTGGAACTGCGCCGCGGCAACGACTACAGCCTGCTCAACACCGAATCACCCAACCTGACCTACGCGCCTGAGCGTTTGAGCATGGAAAAGGTCGAAGACGCACCGTTCTCGCCGCTGGATCGTATTGGGCAACTGACCATGCGTAACCTGGACATCACCGATACGCGGGCGAAGCTGCAGGTCTATTCCAACGCCGGGATGCTGGAGTTGGGCAAGGGGGATGATTTCCTGAAGTTGGGTAAATAGAACGGTTCAAGCCAAAAGACAAAACCCGCTTGGTGAGAGCCTCGCGGGTTTTCTTATTCAGGGCTTGGCAGGTAGCTGCAGCAAGAGTCGATCAAAGTCGCTTTCAAACAGCCGGTCCTGCACAATGCGGTATTTTTCGAATTCGCTTTCCGCATGGGCCTTGGCGATTTCGGCGGTGACCTTGCCAGCGTCTTGCAGCACGCCCCGGTCGGTTGCTTCGATGAAGCGGTTGAGGCGTGTCTCCCAGTCTTGCATGGTCATAGGGATTTTGCGCAGCGCCATGCTCTCAGCTACATCCAGGTAAGCAGATACCAGCCGCTGCAACTGGGCCAGTTCGTCGTCTGTGAGGTAGTTCTTGGCCACCACCACATCAAACCGCTGAACCTTGCCCGCTGGCGCATCCGTCCAGGAGGTCAGCCCCATGTGCTCCTTGCTCGCATCCGCGCGGTGGTACACCACCTCTGCAGCCGTCTGCCCGTGAATGGCCCAATGAAGCTTGTTTTGCACCGTGGCAAAGAAACGCTTGGTGGCCTGGGCGGTCACGTCATAGTCGAGAGACGTGGCGTAGATATCGGTGATTTTTTGGTAGAACTTGCGCTCCGAGAGGCGAATCTCACGAATGCGCGCAAGCTGCTCTTCAAAATACTGCTCGGTCAGGACAGAACCGCCGCGCTTGAGGCGCTCGTCATCCATCGCATAGCCCTTGATGGTGAACGATTCAATGACGTCCGTGGCCCACTTGCGAAACTGCACTGCCCGCTCGGAGTTCACCTTGTAGCCTACGGAAATGATAGCGGCCAGGTTGTAGTGCTGTGTGTTGTAGGTTTTGCCGTCGGCAGCAGTTATTCGAAAACTTCGAATAACTGAAGCGGCCTCCAATTCGCTGTCCGCAAACACTTTCTTCAAGTGATAGTTGATGGTGTGGGTCTCTACGTCATACAACTGCCCGAGCATCTTCTGCGTGAGCCACACGTTTTCGTCGGCATACACAGCCTCCACGCCCCCTTGGCCGCTAGCAGCAATGAAGGTCAGGTACTCGGCGGTTGAAGATCGGGCTAATGAAGGTCTTGATTTACTCATATTCATTGCCAATGTCGTGGGGCTTGTGCTGACTGACGGCTGTGCAGGCGTAAAGATGCTTCACCTATTGGTAACTGGTATTTTATACAGTAAATTGCGGTCAGCGCCAAGCGTTGCGACCCCACTCACTCGCTGTACCAAGGTCGGTGGCTTGAGAGCCAGGCCATCATGCTGCGCGAAACCGCCCAACGCTGGATCGTCAGCGGCACCGTCACGCTGGAACTGCGCCGCGGCAACGACTACAGCCTGCTGAACACCGAATCGCCCAACCTGACCTACGCGCCTGAGCGCCTGAGCATGGAAAAGGTGGAAGACGCACCGTTCTCGCCGCTGGACCGGATTGGGCAGCTGACCATGCGAAACATGGACATCACGGATACGCGGGCCAAGATGGCGAATCTACACCAAGGCTGGCCTGCTGTCGCTCAGTGAAAGCGACTCGCTTCTGCAACTGAGCAGCAAGAACGGGAAGCGATTGATTGTGTGCTTCCAACCCGGGCAAACTAGGATAACGCTAAGCAAATTCTCGACCCATCATTTTGGCCAGTTCTTCCTCGTAAAAACCTCTCGGGGGCTCGAAGAAGGAAAATTTCCGCAAAAGAGGTGTCACAACTTTCGCAATAACGGCAGGGAGTGCCGCATCGACCTCATCCGGGGTTAATTCGATTTCAGTTTGATAACTGGGATCGTGAGAAATATAGTTTTCGAAGATTGCTCGCCGTCTGCCGTAACTAAATAGCTGGCGCCCTTCGAGCCCTTCCCATTGGACAACTAGCTGCAGTCGAAACGGACCCAATGCCAGCTTTCCACCAAGCTCCCTGACGCGAAGTAGGAATTCGGCGACGCGCCAGGCAGGGAGCGTGACCTCAATGCCTGTACCAGCGACTCGCCCATTCTCATTATTTGCAATCTCAGGAGAGTCCTCCTGGTGACCTCTGACAAGAGTTATCTTTCCATCAGTCGATACTCGCCAAAAATCCGAATGCGCTACATCTCTATCTTCATCGCGTCCGAGCCAGCACTCGATGACATTGTCTTGAACCGGGTAAGGTTCGAGTTCGGGTCGCGTAAAAACATACATTGGAGACCATCCGGTGTAGCGCCGCAATCCTGTCAGTAAGTCCAGCATCTCTTTTGGTGCTACCTGCTTGAGTTCTCCGACAATTCGAGCTGAGAGCACATAGCGACCATGCACATGCCTCGCAGGGTCGCCTTCCGCTAGTTTTTCTTTCTGCAAAGCTTCGAGCTTATTTACTGCAGCATCGCGAAATGCCAGTAGATCCGCGAACGGATGGGCAGGTGCCGCAGGCGGCAAGCCTCCACCTAAAAGGCTAACACTGCCCGCGCCAAGCATGCTAGCCAAAGCAGACAGTAGCTCTTCCTTTCGACCAAGCAGACATCTTTCAAGTAGGCTATCCCAATCGGAGCCAGACTGGGGCGGGCTACTTTCGGGCCCGGGCCGACGAATATAGTAGGTGTCAATTTTTGCGCTCTTCCCACCATCTGGCGAGTCAGCTTTACATCTCACCGGTACCTTGGCTCCGCCGGGAACGACAACAACAGGGTAGTACTCACCCGTCACGGGATGCTCAACAACGTGCGAAACGCAATGAAATGGTGGTTCGGCGTATTTTTTGAGAATGTTATTGAAGTAGTCAGAGCTGAACCCGGTTAAATCGGCAGGACGATTGGGGTCGGGCATCGGAGGGTGTTCATCCTTGAACCCAATAACCAAATATCCTCCTCCGTGATTGCGAAGCGCTAACAATTCCTTAACAAATTTTGCCTGGACAACTTTGTCTGCGGGATCCATCCACCGCTTAAGCTCAATACCAAGATCCTCCCGAGGCGAGCGAACCAATTCCTGAAGTTCTTCATTCATAACCACTCCGGTCAGGTCATACCACCACCGGCTCCGGCTCCAGCAAAATGCCGAACCGTTCATACACACTGGTCTGGATCGCCTTGGCCAGGGTCATGACCTCGCCGCCGGTGACCGGGTCTTCGCGGCCGCCGCGATTGACCAGCACCAGCGCCTGGCGTTCGTACACGCCGGCATTGCCTATGGTTTTGCCTTTCCAGCCGCAGGCGTCGATCAGCCAGCCGGCCGCGAGTTTGACTGAGCCGTCGTCGAGCTGGTAATGAACGATTTTGGGTTCGCGCTGGATGATGTCGGCGCACTGCTCGGGTGAGACGGTCGGGTTTTTGAAGAAGCTGCCGGCGTTGCCGATCACTTGCGGGTCGGGCAGCTTGGCGCGCCGGATTTCGCAGACCCAGTTGTAAATCTGCAGCGCATCAGGCTGGCTGTCCGGCGACTGGGCCATCTTCTTTTCGAGGTCGGCGTAGCCCAGCACCGGCTTCCAGGCCTTGGGCAGCGCAAAGCGCACGCGCGTGATCAGCGCCTTGCCGGCCAGGCCGAGCCCGTTCGGTCCGGTGCTTGTGTGTTTGAACACCGAATCGCGGTAGCCGAAGGCGCATTGCGCGGCGTCCAGCGTGAAGGTCTTGCCGGTCGTCAGGTCCACCGCGTCGAGCGAGTCAAAGCGGTCCTGCAGCTCAACGCCATAAGCGCCGATGTTTTGCACTGGCGAGCCGCCGACGGTGCCGGGGATCAGGGCCAGGTTTTCCAGGCCCGGGTAGCCCTGGTGCACGGTCCAGTCCACGATGTCGTGCCAGCTTTCACCGGCGCCGGCCTCGACGATCCAGGCTTTGGGTGTGTCGCTGACGAGCTTTTTTCCCTTGATCTCGACCTTGAGCACCACCGGCTTGACGTCGCCGGTGATAACGATGTTGCTGCCGCCCCCCAGCACAAACTTGGGGGCATCGCGCAGCGCCGGATCGGCCAGCACGGCGGCTACGTCTTCCTCGCTGGCGATGCGCACCAGCGTCAGGGCTTTGGCCATGATGCCGAAGGTGTTGGAAAACTGCAGGGGGACGTTTTTCTCGACTAACATCCACAGATTGTCTCATCCGGTCCCGCCGGGCGCCCATCAGAAAGCCACACACCATGCCCTCTTTTGACACCGTCCTCGAAGCCGACCTGGTCAAGGTCAAAAATGCCGTCGAAAACACCGCCAAGGAAGTTGGCAACCGCTTCGATTTCAAGGGAACCTCTGCCTCCATCGAGCTGAAGGACAAGGACATCATCCTGATTGGTGATGGCGACTTCCAGATCGAGCAGATCAACGACATCCTGCGCAGCAAGCTGACCAAGGCCGGTGTGGACGCGCGTTTCCTCGAAGTGGGCAAGATCGAGAAAATCGGCGGCGACAAGGTCAAGCAGACCAACAAGGTGCGCAACGGCATCGACACCGAAACCGCCAAGAAAATCCAGGCCGCCATCAAGGCCAGCAAACTCAAGGTGCAGGCGGCCATCCAGGAAGAAAAAGTGCGCGTGACCGGCGTCAAGCGGGACGACCTGCAGGCCGCCATGGCGCTGATTGTTTCCGAGATGAAAGACTTCCCGCTGAGTTTCGACAACCGGCGCGACTGAACATGGCGCTGCAGCCGCTCACAGCAGTTGTTGCAGCCATGCTGGGAGGGGCCTTTCTGTCCTTCGCCACGCCCGTTCATGCGCAAAGCGTCGCGCTGGCCGGCACGCTGGGCAACAAGGCCCTGCTGGTGGTCAACGGCGCACCGCCCAAAACGGTGGCCAGCGGCGACACGCACATGAACGTGAAAGTGATTTCGACCTCGGGCGACCAGGCGGTCCTGGAGCTCAACGGCAAGCGCCACACCTTGCGGGTCGGTGACGCGCCAGTCAGCGTCGGCGCAGGCGGGCAAGCCGGGGCTGCGGGGCAAAGCCAGCGCATTGTGCTGAACGCGGGCAGCGGCGGGCATTTCATGACGCCGGGCCAGATCAACGGCCGCTCGGTGCAGTTCATGGTGGACACCGGCGCCACCAGCGTCGCGATGAGCGCAGGCGATGCCGACCGCATGGGCCTGAGGTACCGGGACGGGCAATCCGTTCGCATGACCACCGCCAACGGCGTGACCAGTGCCTACCGCGTGAAGCTTGATTCCGTGCGCGTCGGCGACGTGGAAGTCCATGACGTGGACGCCATCGTGTCGCCGCAGCCCATGCCTTACATACTGCTCGGTAACAGCTTCCTGACGCGCTTTCAGATGCTGCGCGAAAACGAGCAGATGATTCTGGTCAGGCGCTACTAGGGCCTGCGCCCGCGCCCGCGCCCGCGGCCAGGCTCAGCCCCTGGACTTGCTGCCCAGCCTGGATTCCTTGCCCTTGAGCAGCTTGTTGATGTTTTCGCGGTGCCGGAAAAACAGAAAGGCACTCATCACCACAATCGCCAGCGCCATGGTTTTGTCCACATACCAGAAGGCCCGGTCGCCCACCAGGTAGTACCAGGGCGCAAACAGGGCGCAGGCCAGCGAGGCCAGCGACGAGTAGCGCGAGAAAAACGCCACGATCACCCAGGTGGCCAGCGTGGCCAGCCCCAACACCCAGTGCACACCAAACAGCACGCCGGCGGCCGTGGCCACGCCCTTGCCGCCTTCAAATTTGAAAAACACCGGGTACAGGTGGCCGATGAAAGCCGCCAGGCCGACCGCCGCCAGCGTGCCTTCGTGCAGGCCGTGATCCCGGCCAAAGGCGCTGACCAGCGCCATCGGCAGCCAGCCCTTGAGTGCATCGAGCAGCAAGGTCGCCACGGCCGCCGCCTTGTTGCCTGAACGCAGCACGTTGGTGGCGCCGGGGTTCTTGCTGCCGTAGCTGCGCGGATCGTTCAAGCCCATCACCCGGCTGACAATGACGGCAAACGACAGCGAGCCTAAGAGGTAGGCCGCAAGCACGGCAAGGGCGGGATAAAGGTAGTCCATGGTGTCTCCTCAACAAAGCCTGTTTTTTATCGACGTCAGTCTTCCAGCGCGCAGTGGACGGATTTTGCACCCAGCAGATCAACGCAAGCCTGCGGTGCGATGCCGACCAGGTAGCCGCGCCGCCCGCCATTGATCGCAATTTTAGGCAACGCCAGGATGCTTTCCTCGACATACACCGGCATGGCCTTGCGCGTGCCGAAGGGGGACGTCCCGCCGACCAGGTAACCACTGTGGCGGTTGGCGACCTCGGGCTTGCAGGGCTCGACCGACTTGGCGCCGATCTGGCGCGCCAGGTTTTTGGTCGAGACCTTGCGGTTGCCGTGCATCAGCACCAGCAGCGGCCTGGCATCCTGGTCCTGCATCACCAGCGTCTTGACCACGGTGAAAGGATCAAAACCCAGCACCTCGGCGCTGTGCTGCGCCCCGCCGTGCTCCAGGTACTCGTAGGGGTGTTCGGTGAAGGCGACCCCCGCCGCTTTCAACATCTGCGTCGCCGGGGTCTCAGACACGTGGTCCTTCTTACTCACTGCGCCGCCTCCGTTCAAGTGCCAGCGCGGAACCGGCTTTGCCGGGCCGCAGATGGCGCCCCCTGGGTGGAGGCGCCGAAGGCGCTTCGGGGGAAGTCATATTCAGAGCGCGGGGTCCCGCGCGTCCCAGCGGATTTTGTCGATCTCACCCAGCAGTTCGGGGGACAGTGTCGTGCCCCAGGCGTCCAGGTTCTCGTCGAGCTGCGCGACCGAGGTCACGCCGATGATGGTGCTGGCGACCTGCCATTTGGTGTAGCAAAAGGCCAGCGCCAGTTGCGTGGGCGTCAGGCCGTGCTCGCGCGCCAGCGCGTTGTAGCGGCGCGCGGCCGCCAGCGCCTCGGGCCGGCCCCAGCGCTGCTTGCGCACCGACTCGTACTTCGCAATGCGCGCATCACCGGGGGCGCCATCGCCGCTGGTTCCGCTCTGGTCGTACTTGCCGGTCAACAGGCCGAAACCCAGCGGCGAATAGGCCAGCAGCGACACCCCGAGCCGGTGCATGGTTTCGTCGAGGCCGTTTTCCACCGTGCGGTTGACCAGGCAGAACGGGTTTTGCACGGTTGCGATCTTGGCCAGGCCATGCTGGTCGGCCAGGCGCACAAACTCGTGCACGCCATAAGGCGTTTCATTGGACAGGCCGATGGCGCGCACCTTGCCGGCCTTGACCAGGCCGGACAGGGCTTCAAGCTGGTGGTGAATACTGGTAACCGGCTTGTCCTTGGCCGGATCGAAGTAGGCCATGCCGAAGGCCGGCACATGGCGCGCGGGCCAGTGGATCTGGTAGAGATCAATCGTCTCGGTCTGCAGGCGCCTGAGGCTGTCCTCGCAGGCCTGCACGATGTCCTGGCCCGTCAGGTCCGGGCTGCCCTTGCGAATCCAGTCCATGCCGCGCGCCGGGCCGGCCACCTTGGTCGCCACCACCATGTTGCTGCGGGCCCCGGGCCGGCTGGCCAGCCAGCGGCCAATGATGGTTTCCGTGGCGCCAAAGGTTTCAGCGCGCGCCGGCACCGAATACATTTCTGCCGCGTCGAGGAAATTGACGCCGCGCTCCAGCGAGCGGTCAAGAATGGCGTGGGCCGTGGCTTCATCGACCTGCTCGCCGAAGGTCATGGTGCCGAGACAAATGGGGGTGACCTGCAGCTCACTGCTGCCGAGTTGGACTTTGTTCATGGATGGTGTGGAAGACAGATGAAAACAGATGAAAAAAAGGCGCGCCAGGCCAGACGCCGGGCGCATCGGGACTAGTTTAAAGGCTGGCGGTGAAGGCTGCCGGGATAGGTCGCCGCCGCTCAGCGTGTCGGGCATTTGCCTTACATGCCTGGCGCCCTGCCCGTTCTACCATCCGTGCACACCAAGCCGCTTCGCGTGCTTTCCCCAAAAAACTTTCCAGGAGAACTCCATGAAACTCGCCCTCACCTCCCTCACCTGTGCCGCCCTCCTGATGACAGGCTGCGCCAACATGAGTGAAACCCAGCAAGGCACAGCCAAGGGCGCCGGCATCGGCGCAGTGGCCGGTGCCGTCCTCGGCGCTGCCACGGGCGGCTCCAAAGGTGCAGCCACCGGCGCCGTTCTCGGCGGCGCGGTGGGCGCAGGCGGCGGCTATCTGTGGTCGCAGCGCATGCAGCAACAAAAGGCCGCCATGGAGCAGGCCACGGTCGGCACCGGTGTGGCCGTGAGCCAGACCGCGGACAACCGCCTCAAGCTCGACATTCCTTCGGACATCTCGTTTGCCACCGGCCGTTCGGACATCAGCGCCAGCTTCGCGCCCATCCTGAACCAGTTCGCCACCAGTCTGAACCAGAATCCGGTGACCACCGTGACCATCATCGGCCACACCGACAGCACCGGCACCGATGCCATCAACAACCCGCTGTCCATGGACCGCGCCAACAGCACGCGCAACTACCTGGTGGCACGCGGTGTGGCCGCCAACCGCATCGGCACCGATGGCGCCGGCTCACGCCAGCCCGTGGCTGACAACAGCACCGAAGCCGGCCGCGCCAAGAACCGCCGCGTCGAGATTTACGTTGCCGAGCCGGTTCAGGCTTCGCCGCGCTGATCGGTTCACCTCAGCCGGAAAAAAAGCACCCCTCGGGGTGCTTTTTCTTTGGGTCGCGCTGTTCAGCCTGCGCGGCGGAAACGCTCTTCTTCCTGCAGCCGCAACACGCGGCGCTGGACCTTACCGGTGGTAGTCATCGGCAGGGCGTCGATGAATTCGATCTCCTTGGGGTATTCATACGGTGCCAGCAGGCCACGCACGTGATCCTGCAACTGGACCACCAGTTCAGCATCAAATCGGGCCTCAGCCCCCGTCTGGCGGGCGCGAGCAGCTATGAAATCAGGAGCAAGCACCACATAGGCCTTGACCAGTGCGCCGCGTTCGCGGTCGGGCTTGGGCACCACCGCGGCGTTGGCCACGGCGGGGTGCTTGACCAGGCAGTTCTCGATTTCACCGGGGCCGATGCGGTAGCCGGCCGCCTTGAACACATCGTCGGCGCGGCCCTGGTACCAGAGGTAGCCGTCGGCGTCGCGTGTGGCCACGTCGCCGGTGCGGCACCAGTCGCCGGTGAATTTGGCCTGGGTGGCCTCGTCTTTCTTCCAGTACCCCAGGAAAAAAATCGGGTCCGGATCGCCGTGGATGTCGAAGCGGTTCACCGCCACATCGCCCGGCACGCCCACCGCACACTCCTTGCCGTCGTCATCGATCACCGCCACCCGGTGCCCGGGGTAGCCCTTGCCCATGCTGCCCGGCCGGGCTGGCCATCCGACAGCCCCCACGCTTTTCACTTCGTGTAATGCGCTGCCTCCCGAGGGGGCCGTGCCTTGCTTGGGGCGGCCCTGCGCTGCGGCGGCAGCAGTTGCCTCCGGCAGGGAGCGATTCATGCTGCAATTTCCCACGATGTAGTTGATCTCGGTCTGGCCGAACATCTCGTTGACCACGACCCCGAGCTCATCGCGGCACCAGGCAAACACCGCGTCGCCGACTGCCTCACCGGCACTCATCATGGCTTGCAGCTGGAGCCGGAAGTGGCGCAGCGGATGCGGGTAGGCCTTCATCATGGCCTTGAGCGCCGTCGGAAACAAAAACGTGTGGGTCACGCCGTGCTGCTGCATCAGGCTGAAAGCCAGCTCCGGGCTGAAGCGCCCGTTGAAGGCCACGATGGGCCGGCCGAAATACAGGGTCGGCAACAGGGCGTCCATCAGACCACCGGTCCAGGCCCAGTCTGCGGGTGACCAGAACACTGACGTGTTCTGGTCACCCTTGCTGGGCGTTGCCCTTTTTGTGTTCGCCCCCACCCCTGCCCTCCCCCGCACGGGGGAGGGAGTCTGGCGGTCCGTGTAAGGGTTGAACCCAAACCAGTTCTGGCTGCAGACAAAACCCGGCAGGTTGCCGATCAGCGCACGATGCGCCAGCAGCGCGCCCTTGGGCGGGCCAGTGGTGCCGCTGGTGTAGATCAGGATGGCCGCGTCATCGGCTTTGGTTTTAACTGCGGTGAAGGCGCGCTGCTGCGCGGCCAGGGCTGTGGCGTAGTCCACATCCCCTTGGCCCACGGCCGAACCGGCGGCCATCACAGTGCGCAGGGCCGGGCAACGGCTGCGCACCGCCTGGATGTTGTCCATCGAACTTTCGTCACAGATCGCCAGCACCGCGTCGCTGTCCTGCAGGCGGTACTCCAGCGCCTCGGGGCCGAACAGCATGGACAGCGGCATCGCCACCGCGCCCATCTGGAACACCGCCATGTAGGCCACCGCCGTTTCGAACCGCTGGGGCATCACGATGGCCACGCGGTCGCCGCGCTTCACACTGAGCTGCACCAGCGCGTGGCTGAGCGCATCGGCCGCCTGCTGCAATTGTGAATATGTATAAAAAGTTCCCGCAGCCCCCGGCTGGTGGGCGTGGACAGCTATTCTTTCAGTAGCATCCGGCGCATCGGCCCAGCGCCGGCAACAGACCTGCGCGATATTGAAGTGGGTGTCCACCTGCCAGCGAAAGCCCTGGTGCAGGGCGGCATACGCATCGGTGGCCGGCGCGGCGGCTTTGTCCCTGCCTTGACTGCGCCGCGGGGTAAGTCTCTTTATCATCGTGTCAATGTACAAAGAAAAACGCCTCTCCCGCAGCGAGTTTGTCCCTATACGCGGCATCAACTACCACGTGCGCCACTGGGGCGAGGCCATAAGCACCCTGCCCCCCCTTGTTTTGGTCCACGGCTGGATGGATGTGGCCGCGTCCTACCAGTTTGTTGTTGATGCCCTGTCCGACGCCTTCGTGCAAGGGCGCAGCATCATTGCACCCGACTGGCGCGGTTATGGCAAAACCGGGACCCGGGGCATCCTTCGACAAGCTCAGGACGAACAGGCGAATGCAGCGTCAAGCGTGGGGGCACCGGATAACTTCTGGTTCCCCGACTACCTGGCCGACCTCGATTTCCTTCTGGACCACTACGCCAGCGCCCAGCCGGTGGACCTGGTCGGCCACAGCATGGGCGGCAATGTGGCCATGCTCTACAGCGGTGTGCGGCCCGCGCGCATCCGCAAGCTGGTCAACCTGGAAGGTTTTGGCATGCCGGCCACGCGGGCCAGCCAGGCGCCCGGCCGTTATGCCAAGTGGATGGACGAACTCAAAAGCCTGCACCGCGGCGACATGGCGCTCAAGGCCTATGCCGATGCCGACGGCGTGGCGCGGCGCCTGATGCGCACCAACCCGCGCCTGACGCAGGACAAGGCCGACTGGCTGGCGCGGCAATGGGCGGCGCCCGACGACCAGGGCCAATGGAACATCCTGGGCGACGCCGCCCACAAGATCACCAACGCCCAGCTTTACCGTGTCGATGAAGTCCTGGAGATTTACCGCTGCATCAGCGCGCCGACGCTGGCCATCGAGGCGTCGGACGATTCGCTGGGCAAATGGTGGCAGGGCAAATACACGCTGGCCGAGTACCACGAGCGCCTGAAGTCTGTCCCGCAACTGGCCACAGCCCTGGTTCAGGACGCCGGCCACATGCTGCACCACGACCAGCCGGAACAGCTTGCCAGCCTGATCGAAAACTTCCTGTCGGGATGACGGCCTACACGAATTTGGCGGGTTTTAGGGCAAACTTGACGCTTTTTGCAGCGTCCACAAGAGGATCCCGATGCCCGGAACCGCTTCCATCGATCAGGAAAATTTTCGCAACATCCTCAAACGCAACATCAGTTGGCCGCTGGGCATCGGGGCACTGAGCGCACTGCTGTTTGTCGGCCTGATTTTTTCCCTGCTGTCCACCCTCAACTGGGTGGACCACACGCAACGGGTCGTCAGCAACGCCAACGAAACCATCAAGCTGAGCATCGACATGGAAACCGGCATGCGCGGCTTCCTGATCACCGGTGACGAAGCCTACCTGCAGCCCTACGAAATTGCGCGCTCGCGCATGATGACGGAGCTGGCCGGCCTGAAGGGCATGGTCACAGACAACGACGCGCAGCTCGACCGCCTGAACCGCATTGAAGGCCTGCAAAAGCAGTGGAACGAATTTGCGCGTGAGGTCATCGACAAGCGCCGCAGCAAGCAGGACTACGCTCAGGACATCCGGGTCGGCCGCGGCAAGGGCCTGACCGACGAGATCCGCCGTGAGTTCAGCGGCTTTATCGTGACGGAGCAGCGCCTGCTGCAGCAGCGCGGCGAAGACGCCCGCAGCACGACCTTGTGGAGCGTGGCGGGTTATCTGGTGTTCACGCTCGGCATCAGCGGCCTGCTGGCCTTTTTTGGCCGCCGCGAGTTGCTGCGCCTGTCGGGGACTTACGCGGTCGCCCTGCAGCAGCAGGCCGATGACGCCGGCGTGCTGGAGGAAGTGGCCTGGCTGCGCAGCGGGCAGACCCGTCTGGCCGAGCAGATGATCGGCCAGCAGGCGCTGGCCCCGCTGGGCCGCAGCGCGCTGGA
>CAMLDT010000043.1 GCA_946479075.1 uncultured Polaromonas sp. | reverse complement strand
GCCGACCTGGTCATCAACAAGCCGCTGGGCCTGTCGCCCAAAGGCATCGAATTCAAGCGCGCGCATCTTTACGACATCAACCCGGTCGGTGTCGGCGCGATGGCGCTGGCGTCGGTGTTGTCGGTGGCGGCTCACCTGGGCTTGTTCGGCCCGCTGGCGCAGGCGTTCTCGGCGTTGATCGCACTCGGCACGGCTTTTGTCACCTCACCGCTCATCGCCTGGGCGACCCAGGGGCGCTACTACATTGCACGCCAGGCTGAAACGCCCGAAACCGATGCCCAGGGCAAGGACAAGCCTTATGCGCTCAAACGCTGTGTGATCTGCGAGCGCGACTACGAAGGCCCGGACATGGCGCATTGCCCGGCCTACCAGGGCCACATCTGCTCCTTGTGCTGCACGCTGGACGCGCGTTGCGGCGATTTGTGCAAGCCGCAAGCCAGCCTGTCGTCACAGTGGTCGGCCACCCTGCGCTGGTTGCTGCCGCGCCGCATCTGGCCCTATCTGGATACCGGCCTGGGCCACTTCCTGCTGCTGATGCTGGTGATCGTGCCGCTGCTGGCCAGTGTGTTTGGCCTGCTCTACCACCAGGAGATGCGCGCCTTGCTTGATCTGGAAGTCGCGTCCGAGTCGGCGCTGCGTTCGGGTTTTTTGAAGGCCTACATGGCGTTGCTGGTGATCGCCGGGCTGGTGGCCTGGTGGCTGGTGCTGGCCCACAAGAGCCGGCAGGTGGCGCAGGAAGAATCGAACCGCCAGACGCATTTGCTGATGAAG
The DNA here is from genome assembly GCA_946479075.1 of uncultured Polaromonas sp. The sequence continues at coordinate 19,274 of CAMLDT010000043.1, read as the reverse complement.
GAAATCGAGTCGCACCGCCAGACCGACGAGGCGCTGCAGCAGGCCAAACGTGTGGCCGATCTCGCCAACCAGGCCAAGAGCCGCTACATCAGCGCCATCAGCCACGAGCTGCGCACGCCGCTCAACAGCATCCTCGGTTATGCGCAGCTGATGGGGGAAGACACGTCGATTCCACCGCACCGCCAGCAGGCCGTCGGGGTGATCAAGCGCGGCGGCGAACACCTGCTGTCGCTGATTGAGGGCACGCTGGACATCGCGCGCATCGAAAGCGGCAAACTCACGCTCAATGTCAAACCCATGCACTTCGCCGACTTCGTGCACGAACTCACCGGCATGTTCGAGCTCGAAGCGCAGGCCAAGGGCCTGGAGTTTCACTTCGAGTCCGAAGGCACCTTGCCGGTGGTGGTGCGCGCCGACGAAAAACGTGTGCGGCAAATCCTGATCAACCTGCTGGGCAATGCCATCAAGTTCACGGCGAAAGGCCGCATCAGCCTGCGTCTGAAATATGCCCGCGAGATGGCCAGCATCGAGATCGAGGACACCGGCCCGGGCTTGTCGGCGCAGGAAATCGAACGCATCTTCGAGCCCTTTACGCGCGCCTCGACGCCGGGCCAGGCCGCACCCGGCGCGGGTCTGGGCCTGACGATTGCCAAGATGCTGACCGACCTGATGGGTGGCGAACTCACGGTGGCCAGCACACCGGACGTGGGCTCGGTGTTTCGTATCAAGCTGTTCTTGCCCGAGGTGCGTGTGGCGCCCGGCGCAGCGCTGCCGGTGCCGTCCTCGCGCGCGCACAAGACACGGCTCGGCTATGCGGGGCCGCGCCGGCGCGTGCTGGTGGTGGACAACGAGGAGGCCGACCGCGAGCTGCTGGTCAATGTGCTGGAGCCACTGGGCTTCGAGATACGCACCGCCGCCAGCGGCCACGACTGCCTGGATTTGCTGGCCGCCGGCTACCGGCCCGAAGTGATCCTGATGGACCTGGCGATGCCGGGCATCGATGGCTGGGAGACGCTGCGCCGTGTGCGTGCGCTTGAACAGGCTGAGCAGCGCCCCGCCGCCGGGCCGCCCCAGCAAAGCATTGCCCCCGAGGGGCTGGAGCCTGAGGCTCCCAACCTGCTTGAGCAGGTTGGGACAGGCGACAGAAGCGAAGCCTCTGGCGAGCGGCGGCCTGCAAGGCCTCGCGCATTACACGACGTGAACAGCGTGGGGGCCCATTTCGCTATTGTTTCCGCGAATGCCTTCGACAAAGGCCTGGACAACGATGTCGGCATCCGTCTGGAAGACTTCATCCTCAAGCCGGTGCGCCACAGCGAATTGCTGGACTGGCTGGAGCGGCGTTTGCAGCTGGTCTGGCTGGAAGCACCCGTGCCAGCCGCGGCCGTGCCGGCGCAGGCGGCGTTGCCTCTGGTGTACCCGCCTGCCGCGCAGCTCGACGCCTTGCGCGAGGTGGTCAACCTCGGTTACTTTCGCGGCATCATGAACACGCTCGACGAGATCGAAAAGTCACAACCACAAAGCGCAGCGTTTGCCGCCGAGATGCGCGGCCTGGCGCGCCAGTTCCAGTTCGAGACCATGAGCCAGCAGCTCAGCCAGGTGCCGACATGAACGACCGCAGCCTGGCGCACACGCTGGACCGCGCCAACAGCGATGTGGTGCTGATCGTCGATGACGTGCCCGACAACCTGTCGGTGCTGCACGATGCGCTGGACGAGTCGGGCTTCACCGTGCTGGTCGCCACGCACGGCGAGGCGGCGCTGCAGCGCGCTGTGCAGGCTTTGCCCGACATTGTGTTGCTCGACGCCATGATGCCCGGCATGGACGGCTTCGAGGTCGCCAAACGGCTCAAGGCCGATGCCCGCACGGCGCATATTCCCATCATCTTCATGACCGGCCTGACCGAAACCGAATACCTGGTCGCGGCGCTCGATTCCGGCGGCGTGGACTATGTGACCAAACCGATCAAGCCCAAGGAAGTGCTGGCACGCATCGGTGTGCATCTGCAAAGCGCGCGTGAGAAGCGCCAGGCGCGCAATGCGCTGGATGCCTTCGGCTACGCCACCATCACGGTGCGGGTGAGTGACGGCAAACTGATGTGGCAAACCCCGCTGGCGCGCGATCTGCTCTCGCAGTATTACGGCACCAGCGCACCCCAGACGCCAGACGCCGTGCTGAGCTGGCTGCGCCGCAACCTGGCCGATGCCGAACGGCAGATCGAGCCACCGCGCCTCAGCTGCGAAAGTGCGGCATCGGCTGCGCGCCGGCTGACCTTTCGCCTGCACCAGCAAACCGGCGATGACGACTGGCTGATCATCATGCGCGAAGAGTCGGATGAGACCGTGATCCAGGCGATGAGCCTGAGCTTCAAACTCACCGCCCGTGAAGCCGAGGTGCTGTACTGGGTGGTCAAAGGCAAGATCAACCGCGATATCGGCGACATCCTGGGCACCAGTCCGATGACGGTCAAAAAGCACCTGGAACGCGTGTTTGCCAAGCTGGGCGTGGAAACCCGCACCGCAGCAGCAGGCATGGCCATGAGCCGCATCCGGCAATTGCACCCCCAATTCGAAGCCTGAGGCCAGGCGCAAGCGGCATGCGGCATGCGGCATGGGCCAGTTACAAGCCTTTCAGGTCTCCAGCCCTTGTACAGCAAGGGCGAACAGCTATAAAACCAATAGCAAACAGCGGTTGGCCCAACCTCACTCCGGCTGAATCAGCGCGTCATCCCTGCGGATGGAGTCGCGGTCGCGGTGGTGTTTGAGCCGGTCCAGCGTGCTGTCCAGCGCACGTTTGAGCTTGCCTTCTGCACCGCGAAAGGCCTCATCCATGCCTGCTGCGTGGTGCGTCACGGCGACGGGCGGGTGGTTGGCCAGCCGGGCCTCCATCAGGCAGCGTTTGTCGGCCGCGCCGGCTTTTCCGCTGTTTTCATCACTCAGGTGAACTTCCACACGTGTGACCTCATGGCTGAATCGCTCCAGGGTCTGATTGATCTCCGCCTGGGCCCAGCGCTCCAGCGCCTCACGGCCTTCGATGCTGTTGTTGGTGTTGACTTGCACTTGCATGGCAGATGTCCTTTCTTGTCGGTGGTCCGGGGCGGCACCGGGGTGCCACCGCCCCAAAACGCCGCAGGGTTGCGGCATGGAGCCTTCAGTTTGGGCGTTCTGGCTGCGGCGCGATGTAGGTGTTTTTCCACAATCGCCGGTCAGGTAAAGGCGCTGAGCCGGTCAGGTGCAGAAAATTGCTGTAGCGGTTACAATAAGAGCTTCGGTAACGCATCAGCTTTTTTCAACGAAGTCCCATTCCTCTGGCTTCCTTCTCAAATGCGGCGCTTCTCAGAGCCCGAAAATCACCGAAATTTGACAGTGTTTTCAGTGCCATCCCAGCATTGAACCTTCTCCGCACTGTTTCATTTCCTGACGAGCACTTCTCCCAACGGTGCCCATTCAAGGCTCACCCACCCGGTCCTTCCAGGCCGGCAGGGCAGAACCGGATACCCGTTGGCTTGCTCGCAAGCCGTTTATTTCTCCATTTATCAAGCCGGGAACCATACCCGGCACCGACTTTTATGACGATTGATCACAACCACATTTCGGTGGGCAAATACCTTGTCTCACCGCTGGCCAAGCCCCATGGCGAAGGCCAATACGCTGCTTCGGTGTCCATCCGCTCCGGTCAAGGCAGCGCCACGCACGACCGCGTGATGCGTTTCAGCGGGCTGTTTGACACGGCGGCTGCGGCCCTGCATTACGCTACCGAGCATGCGCTGGGCTGGATCCGCGAACGGTCAAGCCCTGCTTGCGCCTGAACCTGCGCACCCGTACAGCTATTTTTTCCAATTTCCAAGGAGTTACATCATGGCCAAAGAAGAACTGATTGAAATGCACGGGCTGGTCAACGAGGTGCTGCCCGACTCGCGTTTTCGCGTGACGCTGGACAACGGTCACAAGCTGGTGGCTTACACCTCCGGCAAGATGCGCAAGAACCACATCCGCATTCTGGCGGGTGACCAGGTGTCGCTGGAACTCTCGCCTTACGACCTGAGCAAGGGCCGCATCACTTTCCGGCATATCGCCGGCCGTGGCCCTGGCCCGTCGCGCCCGTCACACTGAACAACAAAAAACGGGGCCCAGTGCCCCGTTTTTTATTGCCGGCTACCTGAACCTTCAGTGCCCGACCCGGGCCGCGCCATCCAGGCGATCAGCGAAGACCGCATGGCTTCTTCCACCGACATGTTGATCGGTTGAATCCACTCGGCGGGCACGAACACGGTGTAGCCACCAATCATGTAGCCCATGGGCAAATAAACCGCCACGCGTTCTCCCGGCAGGAAGCCTGCAGGCAAATCAGCAAACCCCCGGCGCGTCACCAGCCCCACAATTTCAAGCGGATGCCCGGGCATGCGCAGGATCACCACGCTTTGTTCGCCCGGTGAGCCCGTGGGGGAAAAGTAGTCCGCAAAGCTCTTGAGCGAGCTGTAAATGCTCTTGACCACCGGCAGGTTGGTAAACGGCAGTTCGGCAAAAGCCAACAGGTGGCGCACCTTCGGTTTGGACACCAGGTAACCAATCAGCAGGATGATCAGCACGCCCGAAAGCAGCCCCATGCCGGGGATGTAGAAGCCACCGATGATGGGACTGAGCACCCACAGCGTGAGTTTTTCAGTCCACGCCAGGAAGATATAGAGCAGGTAGAGCGTGAGCGCGACCGGCAGCACGGTGATCAGCCCGCGAAAGAAATACTTGTAGAGTTTTTTCATCATTGCGCGCGGTGCCGACATGTCATGGGTGTCATTGATGGCATTGCCGCTGTTTTTATCCAGGGTGTGTAGCGAATATACAGACTGTTCGCGGCGCTGCGTGCGCCGTGCAGAAGTGTAGGTGTGGCCCTACCCGTGCTTTCGGCCAACTCCGGCAACCCGCCGGTGATGACGCCTTTATCTTTGAAACTTCTTAAATCAAACCCTGGAGAAAACAAATGCCCATCATCGCCTGGCTACTCGGTGTCCCCATCAGTGTCATCATTCTTCTCATGCTGTTCGGCGTGTTTTGAGGAGCAGACCGATGCTACGCAAACTGATTGTTTTTGCCATCACGTCCGGTTTGGCGGCCAAGCTTTATCGCAGCTATGTGAACAAGCGCAGCGATGCCGATGTGGCCGAGAGCGCGCCGGTGCAGACCCGGCGTCGCCGCGCCGGTGCGCCGGCCGGACAGGTTTGAAAGCCTGATTCAAACGCAGGGGCTGTCCGCGGGAGCTCAGGGGCGTGATGACGTGCCTGAGCCCTTGCGCGACACCATCCATACCACCAGTCCCGCCACACACAGCAAGCCCCCATAGGCCGCCCACTGGCGTTGGCCCGTCATGAAGCTGCCGGGCAGGATATTGAAGCCCTGGAGAATCCAGACGGCACCCAGCACCAGCATCAATACCGCGATAATTTTTCCTGCTGTACGCATGATTTCTCCTGTGGTGTTTGGGTTGGCGGCTTCAGGGCAACCGGCGTAAAGGCCCGAAGCAGGCCGTCAGCGCCGGCGCTTCGCACACCAGCATTTTGTCCCGCGCAGGACTGAATTGAACAAACCGCGTCGATGATTCGCCAGGCTCACCCGCGACTGCCCCGGAGCAATCCTTCTTGCCGTTTCCCCGCTTGACCGTTTCCTGCAGCGTGTAAAAGCCCTTGGCATCGGCCGCAGGGGTGACGGTGTAGTTTTTTTCCGTGACCTCTTCTCCGCTGGTGCTGAGCACTGTTTTGCCGGACCTGAATTGCCAGGTCTCCGTGCAGCTTCCGCCAAAGACGACCCAGCTCCATGTCCCGACGAGGGGATGGCTGGGTGTTTCTGCAGGGCCGGCGGCGAAGGCCCAGGACGAAGCCTGCAGCAGGCAGGCCAGGATCCACAGTCTGGGTTGGAAATTCATGCGTTTTTGCGATTTGTTGGGTCGGCTCGGGACGATGGCCGCCATGCTACTCCCTTCCCGGCGTTGACCGCGCAGCAAAGCGTCTGTGGGAGATGGCAGGCATGGGTAGCAGGCATGGGTATAGTGGGGCAAGCCTTTACCAGGAGAGTCCATGAAGATCCACGCTGCCTTCCGCCATGTCGTCCTGTTTGCACTTTTGTGGGTGGTGCTCGCGCCGCTCCGCGCCGAGACCATTGGCGAGGTGGACACGGTGTTCAAGTTGATCGGGCCGGATCACAAGATTGTGGTGGACGTACACGACGACCCCAAGGTTCGCGGCGTCAGCTGTTATGTGTCGCGGGCCAAGACCGGGGGCATCAAGGGCGCTGTCGGGCTGGCCGAGGACCGGTCGGAAGCCTCCATCGATTGCCGGCAGGTGGGCCCCATCTCCTTTGTCAAACCGCTGCCGGTGCAGGAAGAGGTTTTCAGCGAACGCATTTCACTGATTTTCAAGAAGATACGCATCGTGCGCATGGTGGATGCCGCTCGCAATACGCTGGTGTACCTGACTTATTCGGACCGCGTGATCGAGGGCTCACCGCAAAACAGCGTGGCGGCAGTTCCCGTGGAGCGTTCCCTGAAAATTCCCCTGCAATAAAGTGCACCGGCTGCCAGCGCGGCTGCACCGTCCCACAGCCAACAAGGACTTATCCCTATAACATTCACGAGGGTGTTGCCGGACACTGCGGTTTGACACGGTGCGCCCGCCCACGCGGGCGCCCTTTCTTCCACAAAGGACAGGCCGGGCATGGCACGATTGACGGCGACACCATGGTGAATGGCCATTTCACCCCTCCTGCTTGCGCAGCGGCTGGCGCCGCAGCGGGTGCGTCTCGCACGCGGCGGAGGCAGCCTTGACACCCGACCGGGATTTGCAGGAGGAAATCCGCCGCCTGCAGGCCGAGGCGCTGCAATTGGGGCGCGCCAATGACGCCCTCAGGCGCGAACTGGCGGAACGCGATTTTGCACTGAGCACACTCAAGGGCAATGCGCTGCGCAGCCTGGCCGACATTTCCGGTGACTGGTACTGGGAGCAGGACGCGGACTACCGTTTTACCGAGTTCGGCGTGACGCTGGATCACAGCAGCTTCAGCCGGGAGCAACACCACAGCGCCATCGGCCAGCGTCCGTGGGAGCTGCCGGGCCTGGTGCCGCTGAGCAGCTCCTGGGAGGTCCACCGCGCCGGGCTTGACGCGCGCAAGCCCTTCCGCGACTTCGAGTACATGCGCACACGCGCCGACGGAACGCTCTCCTGGTTTTCTGTCAGCGGTGTGCCGGTGTACGACAGCGAGAACCGCTTTGCGGGTTACCGCGGGACGTCGCGCGACATCAGCGAGGTCAGGCGCGCTGACGAGGCCAGCCGCGACACGTTCAAGTTGCTCAATGCCATCGTGGACAACATCCCGATTGCGTTGCACCTGAAATCCGCGCAGGCGGGGATGCCGGTGCTGATATGGAACAAGGCCGCCGAAGAACTCTACGGGGTGGCGCGTGAGGAAGCCCTGGGCCGCACCGTGCATGACTTGTGGCCTGCCGAGGATGCCGACCGCATGTACGCCGCCGATCTGGAACTGGTCCGCACGGGGGTGGCCGAGGACTTTCCGGACCGTCGAACTGTCACCCGGCATCGCGGTGCGATCCACGTCCACATGCGCAAGATTGCCTTGCGGGATGCCAGCGGGAAGGTCAGCCACCTGCTGATCACCGCCGAAGACATCACCGAGCGCAAGGCGGCTGAAGCCCGCCTGCGCCAGAGCGAACTGCAGTTCCGCAGCCTGACGCAACTGTCCTCCGACTGGTATTGGGAAACCGATGAGCAGTTCCGGCTGACCGTCCTGTCGGGTGGGGAGACCGAGAAAGAACGGCAGTGGATAGGCGGCTTCATCGGCAAGGCTCGCTGGGAAATGGACCCGGGCCGGGCCCAGCAGCAGCTCTGGGCCGACCACAAGGCCACACTGGAGCGCCACGAGGTGTTCCGCGACTTCGAGTACCAGCGCTTCGATGCGGATGGACGGGTCAGCGTGCTCTGCATCAGCGGCGAACCCTTCTTTCATGCCGGGGGGCGTTTTGCCGGGTACCGCGGCGTCGGCTCCGACATCACCGCGCGCAAGCTCACCGAGGAAGCCCTGCGCGCCAGTGAGGCGCGTTTCCGGGCGGTGGTCGCCACACTGGCGGAGGGCCTGGTGCTGCGCGATGCCGGCGGGCAGATCATCGGCTGCAATGCCAGCGCGGAACGCATTCTTGGCAAGACGCTGGCCGAAATCCGGGGGCAGACCATCATGGCGCCCGAATGGCAGGTGCTGCGTGAAGATGGCGCCCTGATGCCGGCCGACGAGCTTCCCAGCGTGGTGGCCCTGCGTACCGGTCAGCCCCAGAACGACAAGGTGATCTGTTACCGCAAGCCGGACGGCCAGACCCTGTGGGTACAGATCAACATCCAGCCGCTGTTTGAAAACGCCGGCCCGGAGCCGAGCGGATTTGTCACGACGATCACCGACATCAGCAAGCGCAAGCGCGACGAGATGGAAATCGTCCGGCTCAATGTGGATCTGGAAAACCGGGTGCTGCGCCGCACCGCCCAGCTTGAAGCCGCCAACCGGGAGCTGGAAGCGTTTTCCTATTCGGTGGCGCACGACCTGCGGTCACCGCTGAGTTCCATCGATGGCTTCAGCGCCTTGCTGCAGAAGGCACTGCCCGCGAGCATCGGCGACAAGGCCGATCATTACCTGGTGCGCATACGCGCCGGCGTGCAGCGCATGGGCGAGCTGACCGATGGCTTGCTCTTGCTGGCGCAACTCTCGCGCACCAGCCTGCGCTGGGCGGCCATGGACCTCAGCGCCGAGGCCAGCCAGCTGCTGCGGCTGCATGCCGAGCGCGATGCCGGGCGCCAGGTGCACGTGCATGTCGAGCCGGGGCTGGTGGTGCGCGCGGACACCGCGCTGCTGCGACAGGTGCTGGAAAACCTGATCTCCAACGCCTGGAAATTCACGTCCAAGACTCCCAGGGCCGAGATCAGCGTCGGCACCGAGACCGGCACGGACCAGCAGCCGGTATATTTCGTCCGCGACAACGGCGCCGGTTTCGACATGGCCTACGTGGACAAATTGTTTGGCACCTTCCAGCGCCTGCATTCGCCCGAGGAGTTCTCGGGCAGCGGCATTGGCCTGGCGACGGTCAAACGCATCATCACCCGCCATGGAGGCCGCATCTGGGCCCAGTCTGCGCTGGGAAAGGGCAGCACCTTTTATTTCACGCTGGGCAGTGAGCAGGTGCAGGCCGACCAGGCCGAGGAGCCGGGTTTTGCACTGGCGCGCATGTCACGCGGCAGCCTGCTGGTTCCGGGCACGGGCGGCGGTACAGCCAGCAGCGACAACGACGCCTTCAGCCTCAGCGAGCAGCAATTCAGCAACGCCTTTGAACACTCGGCCATCGGCATGGCGCTGATTGGGGTGGATTCGCGCCGCTTGCGTGTCAACAGCGCTTTTTGCCAGATGCTCGGTTATTCCGAGGCCGAGATGCTGGCCCGCACCATCCACGACGTGACCCATCCCGATGACGTCGAGTACGACGTGGCCCAGCGCAAGCGCGCGCTGGCCGGCGAAATCGAGACCTATCAATGGGAAAAGCGTTATTTCCACAAGAGCGGCCGCATTGTCTGGGCGCACCTGAGCTGTTCGCTGGTGCGCGACACGGACCGCCGCCCGCTGATGTTCATCTCACAGGTGCAGGACATCACGGAGCGCAGGAACGCCGAAGCGGTGCTGCGTGAAAGCGAGGAGCGTTTCCGCGCGTTGACCGAGCTGGCGTCGGACTGGTTCTGGGAGCAGGACGAACACTTCCGCTTTGTGCAAATCTCCGGGAAAACCACCGACATGGGCCAGCGTGTGGACAACAACATCGTCGGCAAGACGCGCTGGGAGCTCACCGATGTGGTGATGGCGCCCGGCGGCTGGGACGACCACCGCGCGCAGCTGGAGCGGCATGAGGTGTTCCGCGATTTTGAGATCGTGCGGCAGGATATCCACGGGGCGCTGCATTATGAAAGCATCAGCGGTGTGCCGATCTTCGATGAGACCGGCCGTTTCACGGGTTACCACGGCACCGGCCGCGATACCACGGCGATGCGCCAGGTCCAGGATGCACTGCGGGCGAGCGAGTCGCAGCTGCGCGACATCACGGATACCTTGCCCGCGTACATCTCCTATGTGGACAGCAGCCAGCGCTTTCGCTTCCATAACCGCGCCTATGCGGAGGGCCTGGGGCTGTCGCATGACCAGATCCATGGCAGGCTGATGCGCGATGTGCTGGGTGAGGAGGGATACGCACTTGCGCTGCCCTGGGTCGAGGAGGTGTTGTCGGGTTATCCGGTGACTTTTGAGCGCAACCGCAAAACGCCGCAAGGGGACATGCGCGATTTTGTCGTGACCTATTTCCCGCGTTATGGTGATGGCGCGGACACGGGCCGGGTGATCGGGTTTTATTCACTGGGCACCGACGTGACCGAACTCAAGCGCATTGACCGCATGAAAAGCGAGTTCGTCTCCACCGTCAGCCACGAGCTCCGCACGCCGCTGACCTCCATCCGCGGATCGCTCGGCCTGATCTCGGGCGGGGTGGCCGGCGTGCTGCCGGACGCCGCGAAATCGCTGGTGGCCATTGCCAGCAGCAACTGCGAACGGCTGATCCGCCTGATCAACGACATCCTGGACATCGAAAAAATCGAGTCCGGCAAGATGAACATGGATGCGCAAGCGGTTGATCTGGGTCCCCTGCTGGCCCAGGTGCTGGCCGCCAATGAAAATTATGGCGGCGGCCACAAGGTCGAGCTGCGTCTGCAGCTCCCCGAGGGCCGGCTGATGGTCAAGGTGGACAGCGACCGCCTGGTGCAGGTTGTCACCAACCTCCTGTCCAATGCCATGAAGTTCTCGCCACCCGACAAACCGGTGGACGTTTGTGTGCTGCGCAAGGGTCCGCGCCTGCGGGTCGAGGTGCGTGACCAGGGCCCGGGCATCCCCGAGCCGTTCCGCCATCGCATCTTCCAGAAGTTTTCGCAGGCCGACGCCTCGGACACGCGCGCCAGGGGCGGGACCGGGCTGGGCTTGAGCATTGCGCGCGCCCTGGTCGAGCGGCTGGGCGGCAGCATCGGTTTTGACACCAGCATCGGTGCGGGCAGTACCTTTTTCTTCGAGCTTCCCGAATGGAAAGAAGCTGCCCTGGACAGCCAGGCGCCGCGGCTGCCAGCGCCGGAAGCCGGGCCGGGCAGTGCGCAGCCAGGGGCGCGGCCGCGTGTGCTGGTTTGCGAGGACGATCCCGACATTGCGCGCCTGATTGACATGATGCTGGACAAGGGCGGCTTCGACGCCGATCTGGCTTACAACGCAGCCCAGGCCCAGGCGCGGCTGGCATTGCGGCCGTATGCGGCGATGACGCTGGACCTGCGTTTGCCCGACGCCGACGGGCTGGTATTGATCCGTCAGCTGCGCCGCCAGGAAGCCACGCGCGACTTGCCCATCGTGGTGGTGTCTGCCCTTGCCGGCGAGGGGCAGATACGCTTTAACGACCAGCCGCTGTCAGTGTCGGACTGGCTGGACAAGCCGATTGACGAAAACCTGCTGATCCGGAGCCTGCGGCGCGCGATGGCCGGCGCGGGCAGCAGGCCGCGGATTCTCCATGTCGAGGACGACCTTGATCTCCAGCGCGTGACGGCCGCCATTGCGCAGGACTTTGCCGTGTTTGAATTTGCGGCCACGCTGGCCGAGGCGCGCGTGCGGCTGCGCCAGCAGCACTTCGACTTGGTGCTGCTCGACCTGACGCTGGGCGAGGGCTCCGGCTGGGACTTGCTGACTGACATTGAAGCCACCACGCTGCCACCACCGGTGGTGGTTTTTTCTGCAGCAGAGGTAGCGCCGGCGGCGCGCGCACGGGTCGCCGCGGTGCTGCTCAAGGCACAGACCACCAACGAGGAGTTGCTGCGCACCCTGCAAGGCGTGCTGCATGATCGCCGCGGGGCCGCGAGCTGAAGGCCCGGCCTTTGCGCCATTGCTAGCGGATTGGGTATCAAATCGGCCTCCAGCCCTTGTCTGGCGGGCGCAGGCAGCTATCGTTTTGGTAGCGGCTTCAGGAGGATGGGGAGGAGGGCGGCGTGGACAGCAGGGCGGTGTAGCGCCGCTGCATTTCCTCCGTGCTGAGCTTTTCAATCGGGTGGCCGACATTCCAGCGGTAGCCGAAAGGGTCGATGAAGCTGCCCGAGCGTTCGCCGTAAAACTGGTCCTGCGCGGCCATTTCCAGCTTGGCGCCGGCCTGCAGGGCGCGTGCGATGAGTTCGTCGCAGTTGTCCACATGCAGGTGCAGGCTCATGGACACCGGCGCGCCCGCTTGCGGCGCCAGCATGCCGTATTCCGGAAACTCGTCGGAGATCATCAGGGTGCTGGCCTGCAGGTCCAGCTCGGCATGGCCGACGCGGCCGCCGGGCTCCACCAGCCGGAATTTTTCACGGGCGCCGAACACGCGGGTGTAGAAGTCAATCGCCGCGTCGGTGTTTTTGACGCGGATGCAGGCAAACAATTCATGAATCGCCATGGGGTCTCCTCAACGTCATGTCGTCATCGGTACTGCGGCCGGGCTTCCAGCCGCGGCCTCAGCGTTTTTTCCCGCCGCTCAGGGCGCTTTCAAATTCCTCGCGCGACAGCATACCGTCCTTGTTGGTGTCGGCTTCGTCAAAATGCCGCGCCACGCCCCGAAAGCCTGCGGCTTCCTCGCGGCTGAGCTGGCCGTCGCGGTTGGCATCAATGAAGCTGAAGGCCTGTGCGATCTGCGCAGCGGTGTAGTGGGGTTCATTGGACGGCGCGCTCGCCACGGCAGGCGCAGGCGGCGCGGTCTGCGCCTGCGCGGCGGCACTCCACAGCAGCACGGCGGTGCCCAGCGCCAGCGCGCTGACTATGACAACAAGCAAAGGTGCTTGCCGCTGACCAGGCCGGACGTGCCCGGTGGCTTGAGCGTTGGCACGGGCGGGAGTCTGCGGACCGCGGTCCGGGTGCGAGCTCAGGTGTGAAGGCGTGGAACGAAAAATGAGGGAACGGGTCATGGAGCGGGCGGGCCGGGCAGGCGGTGAGTCTGACAAGGCTCTATTGGACGCCTGCCCGGCGCGCCCGGCCAGCGGTTTTTCAGGGTGTTTCGCAGGTTTACATTCGGCCCGCGGCGCGACACATTTCTTTGCTTTGTCACTGCAACGCCCTGAGCCCCGGACTTGTGAACAAAAAGACCTCCAGCCCTTGCTGGGCAAGGGCAAGCAGCTACTCTTTCAATAGCAAACCACAAGACGAAGGTGCGGCGGCAAGATTTGCCGATACCATCGCTGTCAACCCCGGCCCCACTTTTTGCACAGGCACCGCATCATGAAACTGTCCAGCATTGCACGATCATCTTCCCTGGAAAACCGGTTTTTCCTGCTGCTGTTGCTGCTGGTGTCGCTGGCCTTTGTCTGGGTGCTCTGGCCTTTTTATGGCGCGGTGTTCTGGGGCGCCATTTTTGCGCTGATGTTCACACCGCTGTTCGCGCGCCTGCTCAGGGCCATGCCCAACCGCCGCACGCTGGCTGCGCTGGCCACGCTAAGCATCATCCTGGTGGCGGTGATTCTGCCCCTGGGTCTGATCGTCGCCTCGCTGGTGCAGGAAGCGTCGGCGCTGTACCAGCGCATGCAGTCCGGCGAGTTCAGCGTCAGCAGCTACTTCCAGCAGGTGTACGGTGCCTTGCCGGCCTGGGTCACGGGTTTGCTGGACCGATTTGGCCTGAGCAACACCAGCGTCATCCTGGAGCGGGTCTCGGCCAGCATTTCCAGGGGCAGCCAGTTCCTGGCCACCCAGGCGCTGAACATCGGGCAGAACGCCTTTGACTTCGTCGTCAGCTTCTTCGTCATGCTGTACATCCTGTTTTTCCTGCTGCGCGATGGCGGCGCGCTGGCCAGGCGCATCCGGGACGCGGTGCCGCTGGAGTCGGGCATCAAGCGCGAGTTGTCGGGCAAGTTCGTCACCGTGATCCGCGCCACCGTCAAGGGCAATGTGGTGGTGGCGATGTTGCAGGGTGCGCTTGGGGGGCTGATTTTCTGGATGCTGGGCATTCACGCGCCGGTGCTCTGGGGCACGTTGATGGCCTTTCTGTCGCTGTTGCCGGCTGTCGGCGCGGCACTGGTCTGGGGCCCGGTGGCGATTTATTACCTGGTCACCGGCGACCTCGGCAAGGGCCTGGTGCTCACGGCTTTTGGCGTGCTGGTGATTGGCCTGGTGGACAACATCCTGCGCCCCTTGCTGGTCGGCAAGGACACCAAGATGCCCGACTACGTGGTGCTGGTCTCCACGCTCGGTGGCATGGCAATTTTTGGTCTGAATGGGTTCGTGATCGGGCCGGTGGTGGCGGCGATGTTCATGGCGGCCTGGGACCTGTTTGCCAAGGCGCGCGCGGAGGCCGGGCAGGCTGCCGCACTTCCGCCGCCACCCCTTGCCGAGGCGCCAGCGCCGGCAGACCCGAGCAAACACGTCTAGGGCTTGTTTCTATTTTTTAGACAAACCCGGCCCCAGCCCCCGTCCAGCAAGGTTAAGCAGCTCCGAATTTTATAGCATGGCGACGAGGCGCACGCAGTATGCGCCTGCACGATCAGGCGCCGGCTGGCGACAAGTGTTCGTGCCATGGGCGCGCGTGCCCGCGGGTAGGAGGTCTCCCACCTGCGCTGGGGCGGCCCACCTATACATGCACCGTGCTGCGGCACGCATGCTGGATGGCTCTCATCACCTGAGCAAGCATGTATATCTCTGCGAACGAATGGCTTTCACGTCCCCCGGCTGCGCCGCCCGGCCCTGCTGCGCTGGAGGTTCCTGGCGGTACGCTGGCCCGTTTTTACCGCCGGCTGCTGGATAAGGACAGCACGGGTGAATTGGCCACCGAGGCCGCTTTGTTCCTGGACGGGCAGCTCGCCGACGCCGCGCGCCTGCCCTGCGACCTGCCCGACACCCCCGATGAACTTGAAGCCTGGATGCATGCGGGTGCGCAGCGCGCGACGGCAGCTTACAGCCAGTATCTGGAAGAGCGCCAGGCTGGCGCCCCGCGCCGCTACTTCAGCAACCGCGCCCACGCCTTGTATTTCCTGCGGGCGGTTGCCCCCACCAAGCTGGTGGATGGCGCATGGCTGTACGGCCTGCTCAGGCACTGGCGCAATCCGCGTTTTTCGGATCTGCTGCGCACTTATGTGGAGGAGCTTGGCGACGGTGCCGCCGACAAGAACCATGTGGTGATTTACCGCGCGTTGATGGCGCGTTACGGGCTCGATTCACTCGATGGTCTTGACGACGGCCTGTATGCCCAGGGCGTGATCCAGCTCGCGCTGGCCTGCGCCGCCGAGGACTATCTGCCGGAGGTGATTGGTTTTAACCTCGGCTACGAACAGCTGCCGCTGCATCTGCTGATCACCGCCTATGAGCTCAATGAGCTGGGGCTGGACCCGTATTACTTCACGCTGCATGTGACCGTCGATAACGCCGACACCGGTCACGCCAGGCGCGCCGTGCAGGCCGTCTTCGACAACCTGCCGCGGCTGGGGGATGCCAATGACTTCTGGCGCCGGGTCCGGCGGGGTTACCAGCTCAGCAATGCCGGCACCGGCAGCACCGATGTGATCAAGAGCTTCGATATCGAGCAGGAAGTGGTGCGTATCTTTTCGCGCAAAAGTGCCACCGGCCACGGCGCGCATTCTGACTATTGCCGGGTTGCCGGGCGCAACATCAATGACTGGCTGGCGCGCGAAGAAGATGTTCCGGAGTTTCTCGCTGCCTTGCAAAAAGCCGGCTGGATCAAGCGCGGCGCGCCGGTGGCAGAAAGCCGCTTCTGGGCTTTGCTGCAAGGCCCGCGTGCCGAGATGTTTGGTGTGTTCAGCCCGTATGAGCTGCAGCTCATTCACGACTGGATACGCGGCGAGGCCAGCCACGACGGCCGCGCTTACACCGAGGCGGCGGGTGAAGCAGCGCCTGCACGCCGGCCCAGCTTTCGCGTGGCGGCCCGGCTTTCAGCCACCCGCGGGGCGTCCAGCTTTGATGCAGTGAGTGCGGAAGACCTGCTGGATGTGGACAAGCAGGCGCTCGATCAGCAACTCGCCAGTGCCGACGAAGCCGGGCAGGCCAGGCTGCTGGTCCAGGCGATGGCACCCAGCCAGCACTGGACACCTGCGGGATTGTTGGCAACACGTCTGTTCATGCAGCGCGTCAGTTTGACCTGAAACATTTCGCTCAAAAATCCGGCGGCCTTGCTGAATGGCCGCTTGTTCGCTTGCGCGGGTGGACGCTGCAGACCCACGCGAGGATTCAAATCGCATTGGGCCTCGATGAGCTTGTTAAAAGCAGAGTTTCAAGGCTTTGAGCTGGCTTCAGGGTGTCGGTGTTCATCGCACCCAACTGCTGCGACCTGCATCGTTCCTGAATTGCCATGTACACTGTAAATAACCACATACTTTGCAGCATGACATCCTTCAACCTCGCCCAAAAGCGACCCATCGGCATTGACTTGTTTGCAGGGGCGGGGGGGCTGTCTTTAGGATTCGAGCAGGCGGGTTTTGACATTGCTGCTGCTGTGGAAATTGATCCTATTCACTGTGCAACCCACGAGTTCAATTTTCCTTATTCGAAAGCCATCTGCGCTTCGGTCGTGGATCTGACCGGCGCAGAGATTCGGCGCCGCGCAGGGTTGGATTTCGTTGACATTGACGTCGTGTTCGGCGGTGCGCCGTGCCAGGGGTTCTCAATGATCGGGAAGCGGGCGCTGGACGACCAGCGCAACCAGCTCGTGTTTCACTATGTGCGTCTGGTCGAGGAGTTGCAACCCAAATTTTGCGTATTTGAAAACGTCAAAGGATTGACGCTGGGCAAGCATGCGAAATTTCTGGATGAGTTGATGGAGGCACTCTCGCTCGCTGGTTACAAGGTCTTGTCGCCTTACCAGGTGCTCAATGCGGCAGACTATGGCGTGCCGCAAGACCGAAGGCGTCTGTTTCTGATGTGTGCCCGGATGGACCAGCGTCTGCCGGCATACCCCACACCTTTCAAAAAGAAAGTAACGGTTTGGGAGGCAATCGGGGACCTGCCGGATGCGGACCAGTTTTCCGAGCTGCTTGACTCGGACTGCAAAGCTATCCGGTGGAGCACAGAGTCCGTTTATGCAAGGCGCCTGCGTGGTATGGCTCGCGACCCCTCCAACTTTGGGTACGTCCGGAAATACGATGACAGCTTGCTGACCGGCAGCCTCAGGACGGAACACACAGCGCTTTCGAAGAAGCGATTTTTAAGCACTGACACCGGTGCCACCGAGCCAGTCAGCCGATTCAAAAAGCTTGATCCGGAGGGCTTGTGCAACACCTTGCGCGCTGGAACAGACAGCGCACGAGGTGCATTTACTTCACCCCGACCCATTCACCCTTTTTTGCCGCGAGTGATCACGGTCCGTGAAGCTGCTCGCCTTCATTCTTATCCAGACTGGTTCAGGTTTCATACCACCAAATGGCATGGATTTCGCCAGATTGGAAACAGCGTTCCGCCTTTGCTCGGACGCGCAGTCGCTTCCGGAATCATGAGCGCGCTGGGCGTGGTACCCGTAAAACCAGGAGTCGCGTTGCAACTCGGGGAAGACCAGTTGCTTTCTTTTCAGATGTGGCATGCGTCCCGTCATTTTGGTGTTGCCAAAAACGTGATTGCGCAGCGAATCCGCAAACCGTTTGTTGATGGCATAAGCAAAACGATTGAAGAGTCCTATGTCTGATGCCAAAAAGAAGCCCAGGGCAGCGCCACTTCCGGCGCTCAATCGCTATTCCGCGATCATTGCCAAAGTATTTGAAAATCATTATTTGCCGAAGCTTGATTCCTTCGAGTTCACACGTGATGAGTTTGAGGGTGTGGCGACTGGGCTCGGCATTCAGCTCCCCAAGAATGTCGGCGACCTTATTTATTCCTTCCGTTATCGCAACGACCTTCCAGCAAGTATTCTTTCCACGGCAAGCAGGGGAAAAGAATGGATTATTGAAGGCGCCGGGCGGGCCAAATACCGGTTTCGTCTGGTCAGGCTCAATCGCATTTCGCCCCGTGAGGAGTTGCTGACAATCAAGATTCCTGACGCCACACCCGAAATCATTGGCGCTTATGCACTTGGTGACGAACAAGCCTTGCTCGCCAAGGTCAGATACAACCGGCTGGTCGATATTTTTCTGGGCATCACTGCGTTTTCCCTCCAGAACCATTTGCGCACCACGGTCAAAGGCGTTGGGCAAATCGAGATTGATGAGGTTTATGTGGGGGTTGACCGCCACGGCCGGCAGTTTGTCGTGCCGGTTCAAGCCAAGGGCGGATCAGATAAACATGGGGTCGTGCAAACCCAGCAAGATATGGCTTTTTGCAAGCAGGCCTTCAAGAATTTGATTTGCCGCGCGGTTTCTGCACAGTTCATGTCTGACCACCGCATTGCAATGTTCGAACTGGTCCTGGTTGGCGACGATGTCAAGGTGGTCGATGAAAAACACTATCAGCTCGTTTCCGCCGCTGCGATCACTGCAGTCGACCTGCAGGCCTATTCAGTTTCAGGCGGCTAGGGTTTCTTGCTGGAGTCCTGCGTGGTCTGTTCCGGCTGCGTAGCGCCCCTCCTGCATACGCCACCCGGCGTATAGCCCGATTCTTCTCCGGTCCCCAGAATCACCTCATCGCTTCTTCAAAGCCACCCGTAGCGGCTTTGCTGGAGCGACAAGTGATTGACCCCCTACCGGAGAAGCTGAACATGCAACGTCGTTTTACCCTCAAGGCGCTTAGCGCCGCCGTCGCCCTGGCGGGCCTCTCTGTCCTGCCAGCCCACGCCCAGTCGGGCGACACCATCAAGGTGGGCATTCTTCACAGCCTGTCGGGCACCATGGCCATCTCGGAAACCGTGTTGAAAGACACGGTGCTGATGGCGATTGACGAAATCAACGCCAAGGGTGGTGTGCTGGGCAAGAAGCTCGAACCGGTGGTGGTTGACCCGGCCTCCAACTGGCCGCTGTTTGCCGAAAAAACCAAGCAGTTGCTCGGCCAGGACAAGGTGTCCGTGATCTTTGGTTGCTGGACGTCGGTGTCCCGCAAGTCGGTGTTGCCGGTCGTGGAAGAAATGAACGGCCTGCTGTTCTACCCCGTCCAGTACGAAGGGGAAGAGCTGTCCAAGAACGTGTTCTACACCGGTGCAGCGCCTAACCAGCAAGCCATTCCGGCCGTGGACTACCTCATGAGCAAGGAAGGCGGCGGCGCCAAGCGCTGGGTGCTGCTGGGCAC